>JAUXWC010000060.1 GCA_030685025.1 Rhodoferax sp. | reverse complement strand
ACACCGCCCAGTACCCCAAGGGCTTGGTGATCTCGGATGCAGAACTGGCCACCGTCAAAATTGAACGCAACGAATTCCATGGCGACTGGAACTATTGCATTCGATCCGGTTGAATTGGTTAGGTTATTTGTTAACGACCCCTAAGCTGCGCTGTGGTACCGGTGATAGACGTCTCAGATGTAGTTCGGGCTACAGTCGGAGCAAGTGGTCCAGTCTCGACGTGGAAAAGATCAAGAAGGTTCTTTTTTTCGTTGACGAATTCCGTCCGCTCCATCAACGGGTTTCGCCTCTGTTTCAGTGGCTGGAAGGGTGCGACATAGGCAGAGCCGTCCACTGGATACACAAGAGAAGCGACATCGGCATAGCAGTCCATGATTTGTTCTCAAATTCGTTTCGAAGGTTTGTCAACAGACAGATACTCACGCGCCTTTGGGCCCAATGTCCAATCGAATAGATCAAAAGCCTGAGCATGCAGCGCGTCAAGAACAGTCCCACTGTCGCTGACTGCGACTTCGTTTCGGAACGCGTCAATGTCCAGCAAATACTCCGGTGAAACTACTTCACCTAAGTGGGGCTGTTTCAACCGAATTCCGTGCTGCAAGAGGCAGCCCCCATCAGGGGCCGTAAGCTGGATCTTTCCTGCGTACTCTTGCACTCCGTTGAAGTATCCAGAACTTAGCGGGGCGACCAGATCAGGATTCACCCAGTCATTCGCCGGATTCGTGCCACTGTCAATCACGTTAATGTACCGCAGGCCAATCCGGGTGAAAAAATCAGTATCGATAATCTTCGAGGCTGCTTCGACAACGCGCAACACTCGCTCTTTCATATGGGCGTAGTTGCTGTACGTGGTGGTGTCTATGGAAAGAGCACTCTGTTTAATCGAGACAGTCCAATTCAGTTTCGTGGATCGGAAGACATGTGCGTTGTTCGACCCAGGAACTCCACCGCCGACCGCCAATGTCACCTCGTTGGCCAATTCAAGGTGGGGGTATTCTTTTCTTAGCGCTGCAACCAACGATGTCGGTGGTCGCGGTTCGCCGAGTTCCATGAGTGTTGGAAAGCGAAGTTCACACACGACTTGGCGCAGGAAATTGCGTTTGTAGCGATCAACGTTCTGCGAGTGCACAGTTACCAATGCATCTGCTTGCCATTTCAAACTCATATGCTTCCCAGGGTGTGTAACGCCGATGGCGTTGTGTGTCTTCGTATTCTGCCACGTCATGATGATTGCGAGTTTGGCGAAACAAGCATGATTTAGAAGGCGATTTTGTTGATATGGTCGCTGACTGTTGGCCGTGCAACGCGTGTGAATTGAACCGTCACATCAGCGGCAGGGCAGCTTGGGGTGGCGGCCGATTTGTGCGCGTTTGGCACCATGAGGACGCCGCCCCAAGCTGCCCTGCCGCTCGCCAACCAACTTGGCGCACCACTCGGCAACCCCCGCAACGACAAGCTGACCTAACCGGCGCGAGCTAAGCTACTTCGCAGCCTCCACCTTCACCTTCGCATTCGGCGCCTCCCCAAACATCTCCGGCGCATACATCGCCTCCACCCGTGTCGGCGGCAGAGAGAACTCGCCGACGTTGTTCAGGCGGATGGTGTATTCCATTTTCACGATGCCCTTGGGCATGAATTCGTAGTAGCTGCGAAAGGACTCAAAGCTGCGTTCTTCGAAGGCCGGCCAGGCATCAAAGTCGCGCTTTTCGTCTTTGGTGGCGATCTCGCTGTCGCGGCCCAGGCCGCTGCCCAGGATGGTGCTGCCGCCGGGCACCGGGTCGGTGATGACGGCCCAGGTCATGTCGGCGCTGGCGTTCACTTCCAGCGTGATGCGCAACACGTCGCCGCGTGTGTAGCTGCCGGCGGGCAGGGCCTTGTTGGCTTGCTCCACGGGGGTCACGGTGCGCTTGATCTGGTAGCCGGCGTTGAAGGGTTCCTTCAGCGCGATGGCGGCCACGCTTTGCAGCGTTAGCCAGGGCTTGCCGGGGCCTTGGTGCGTCACGCTGAGTGTGTCCTTCAGTCCCTCTTTGCCGGGGGTCTTGCTCCAGGGTAAGAACATGCTGTTGTTGCGCAGGTTGCCGGGTGACGCGGGGGCGCCAAACCAAGTGGTCTGGTGCGGCGCGCCGATGGCGTCGGTGGTCTTGATGCGTTCCACCTTGCTCCAGTCCACGCTGGCGGTGCCCGCGCCGCCTGCGGCGCTTCGCAAGCTCGTCATGGATGCTTTGGTATTGCCCGCCACGGCAACCGCCTCAAACTTGTTGGAGAACTTCTCCAGCGCCAGCCCGCCCCACAGGTTGGCGGTGGTGGTGTGCCAGGCGCCGTGTTGCTGGCGGCCGATGAAGCCGTTGGCCAGTCTGCCCATATCGTCCTTCCAGGTGGGGTCGTCCATCACGGCCAGCATCAGGCGCGCGGTGTTGACGTCGCCGTTTTGCATCAGCCACCACCAGTAGTCGTCGCGCTCGGTGCTGAAGATCAGCTTGGTGCCCTGAAAGCTCAGGCGCGCGCGCAACACCTGGTTGGCCTCGGCCAGGCGCTTGTCGCGATCCGGCACATCGCTCACGCGCTTGAGCACGTTAAGCCAGTCGATCACCGAATGCGTGGGCCACTGATTCGGTGCAATGGTGATCGAGCCGGTCATGCGGCCCTGTGCCTTGCCGTAGCGCGACAGGGCTTCCAGCGCGGCCAGCTTGCGCATGTCCAGGTCCTTACCTCTGCTGGACAGCGGGCTCCAGAAGTCGCGCTGAATGCGCCCTTCGACAAAGGCGATCAGGCCACGCTCCATTGGCGCGCGGATGTCGTCGGGCAGGGCAAAGGCCGGGTCCAGCGCGGCGGCTTCGTGGGTGGCGGCCAGCAGGTAGGCGGTCAGCGTGTCGCTGCCGCGGTTGGTGACGCCATCACGCGGCGGAAAGTAGTTGGCCAGGCCATCGCTGTCCAGGTAGCTGGGGATCTGCCCGACCACGGTTTGCCACAACTTGCCGTCGCGCAGGCCGACCGACTTGCTGGTCTTTTGTTCCAGGCAGGCAAACGGGTAGTTGGCAAACCAGTCTTTCACGCCGGGCAGGCCCTCGGCCAGTTTGGGTTGCAAAGCGAGTTTCAGGCCGCCACGGCCGGGCAGGGCGTCGGCGGGTGGGTTCACGTCCAGGGTGAACGGCCCATCGATCTGCACCAGCGTGGCCTGCTGCACCGTCAGCGGCACGGCGGGGATGATGCGTTGGCGCGCCTTCAGACCATCGCGTGCGCCGCTAACGGTGTCCTTGGCTTCGATTTCCCACAGGATGGCCTCGGCGCGCGTTTGCCCGAGCTGCGCGGGGGCCGTCACCAGCCACGCAACCTCGCGGGCGTCACCGGGTGGGATGTCCACGGTCTGGGGTTTCAGGTCGAGCAGCGTGGCGCGCGGCGTCACCTCCACCTTCATCGCTTGCTTGGTGGTGTTGCGCAGGGTGAGCTGGGCGCGGAACTGGTCGTCCTCGCGCACCAGCGGTGGCAGGCCGCTGATGATCTGCAGGTCTTGGGTGGCGCGGATGCTGGCCGACCCGGTGCCAAACAGGCCGGTGGAAGCATCCGCCACCGCCACAATCTTGAAGGTGGTCAGTGCATCGTTCAGCGGCACGGTGACCACCGCTTGGCCGTTGGCGTCCAACTGGACTTTCGGGTTCCACAAGAGCAGCGTATCGAGCAGTTCACGCGTGTTGCTGCGGCCCCCACCGCCACCGGCTGGCACGGCCTTTCGGCCATAGTGGCGTCGGCCGATGATCTCCATTTGTGCGGTCGATGTTTGCACGCCCCAGGAGCGGCGTTGCAGCATGGAGTCGAGCAGGTTCCAGGTGGTGTTGGGCATCAGCTCCAGCAGCGCCTGGTCGACAGCGGCCAAGGCCACCTCGGCATTCGCCGCGGGTTGGCCATTGGGCAGCTTCACCGATATCGTCACCTGCGCTTTGCCGCGCACCGGGTAACTTTCCTTGTCGGCCTTCACGTTCACATCGAGTTGGTGCGATTTGGTGCCGACGCGAATCTCGGCCAGGCCCAGGCGAAAGGCCGGCTTGCTCAAGTCGACCAGCGCGGTCGGCGCCACGTACTCGCGGCCCTCGTACCAGAAGGAGGTCCACCACTCGCGCGGCGCCTTGTAGCCCCAGGTGAAGAAGCTGTACCACGGCACCTCACGCAGCCGCCCGCGCAGGGCCAGCACACTCACATAGACATTGGGGCCCCAGCCGTCCTGAATCTTGAGGTTGACGGTGGGGTCTTGCCCGTTGAGCTGCACCACCTCGGTGTGCAAGATGCCTTCGCGTTCCACCGCCACCAGCGCCGTGGCAAACCGGAAGGGCATACGCACCTGAAACTTGGCCATCTCGCCGGGTTGGTAACTCTTCTTCTCGGGCAGCAGGTCCATGCGGTCGTGGTTCTCGCCGCCAAACCACAGTTCGCCTTGGCGCGTCACGTAGACCGAGGACGCGGCCTGCACGCTGTTGCCGGCGCTGTCTTTGGCGGTGACGATCAGCTCCACCTCACCCGGCTCGCCCAGTTTGGTCTCGCACAGCAGCAGGCCGCGGCTGTCGCTCTTGCCGCTGCAGACGGTGCCCAGCTCTTTGGTTTCGGTCTTGTTGTCGTAGGTGTAGAAGCCACCCACCATGCGTTTGCGGCTGGTGGTGACGATGCGCGCCACCGCCTTCACCTCCAGCGGCACGTCGGCCTGGGCCTTGCCGCTCAGGTCCAGCGCCAGCGCCTGGAATTTGATCTTCTTGTTGGCGGACACCCAGCCCTCGGTTTTGATGCCGGCGATCACACCAGCCGGCCACAGGTTGTGGGTACTGCGGATGGTTTGCACTTCGCCATTCGGGTCGGCGTAGGTGGCCTCCAGCAACAGCTCTTGGGGCTTGTTGGCGGTGGGCACTTTGTCGATGGTGAGCTTGCCCGCGCCGTTTTTGTCCAGCGTGATGGGCAGCTTGTCGGCGATCACACGTTGGTCTTGTGTGGCACTGGCTTCTTCTTCGCCCTCGGCACTGGTGGCGGCGCGCGCGCCACGGGGTGGCGCGAAGTTGAACTCCTCAAAATCACTGTAGGCCAGGTATTTGCCACGCACCAGGGCCGACACCCGTACTGGCAGGTTGACCGCGCCGCCGCCCGATACAAAGTTGATTTGCACATCGGTCGGCACGATCTTGGCCATCACCAGCGGTTTCTTGTCGGCCGGGCCAATGCGGCCTTCGAGCACCGGCAGGCGGAACTCTTCCACACGGAACTGGCTGGTCGAGAAGCTGCGGCTCTTGTTGGTGTCGCCACGCAGGTCCACCTGGTAGACGCCCAGCTTGGCGGCGGGGGGGATGGCGAAGGTGCTCTCGGCGCTCTGGCCACCGGTGGCGGTGCCGCGCCAGGCCAAGGCTTGGGTGTACTGCTGGCCGCTGCCCACGTGGGTCACCACCAGGGTCAGTGGCTGCGCCGGCGCCAGACCAAAACCTTTGCTGTTTTGGCTGCGCAGAATGTGCTTCATGGACACCGTTTCACCAGCGCGGAACAGCGCGCGGTCCAGGATGGTGTGGGCCAACTCATCCGGCCGGGCCTCCATGCTGGTGGGCACGTTGAAGCGCCAGGGCTCAATGCCTTTGTGCCAGTCGCTCCAGGTGAAGGCCAGTTCCTCCAGGCCCGCGGCATCTTCGGCGCGGGCGCTGACGAAGTAGGCGTGGCTGTATACGCCTTCCATGTTGCAGCTCGGCGGGTTGGCCGGCACGGCAGCCAGGGTGGCCAGGCCTTGTGCATTGGTGGTGGCGGTGGCCACTTCCTGGCCCCGGCAATCCGACACGCGCACCTGGGCGCCTGCCACCGGCTTGCCCTTGTCCAGCGTGGTCACCCAGGCCAGGGCGTTCTCGCGGCCCAGCTTGAAGTGCACACCCAGGTTGGTCACCAGGGCCGAGGTGCGCACATACATGGTTCGCGCGGCACCATGGCGTTCATCCAGCAAAGAGCTGCCGAGCTTTTGCGACGATATCTCGACCACATGAAATCCCGGTGTGAGCGGAATGCCCACCACTTCGAACGGCCGTGGGTCGTTAGTTTCGGGTCTTGGCAGAGCCAGCGTGCGCACGCCGGGGCGGCCCTGTAGCAGCGACACCATGCGGCTTTGCACCTGGCTCTTGTCGTTGGTGTCGATCACTGGCGGCAGCGGCGTGGTGGCGTCTTGCAGCGCCTGCTTGCGCGACACGTAGAAGTCCTCATAGCGACGCACGCGGTGAAACCAGCCAATGATGTCGGCGTCGGTTTTGGGTTGTAACTCGCTGACCTTCGCGTCCGCCTGCAAGACCTTGATGGGCAGTGCCGCCTCCACGTTGCGAAGGGTTACCGGCAGCATCGGCCCCGACTCGGGCTCGGCATAACGCTCGACGATGCCAAAGGGCGCGGCGGCAAACTTGGCCAGGGGCGGCATCACCCCGGTGGCCACTTTCAGGGGGAAGTTGTCCGCGTTGCGCAGCACGCGCCCGGAGGCGTCCGAGAAACCTTTGGGCAACTCCAGCGTGTACTTGGTCTGTTCGGCAAACGCCGGCTTGAACGAGATGCTGGTGACCACGCTGTCGTCGGCGTCTTCATCGGTGGCCGTGCTGGGTTTGAGGGTTTCCTTGTCCGACTTGAGCCGGATCGCCTGCGCTTGTCTGCGCGAAACCGGCGCGTTGAAGCGCAGGCTCATCGGTCGGATCGGCAGACAAGCGGCTTGCGCGTTTTCGCGCTCGCAACTGAAGCTGGCGGCAAAGGGCTCGCGCACCTGAAAATCAAACTTGGTCTCGACCGAATTGGGGATACCGCTGGGCGTGGCCACACCCTTGCCCCACACCAATTGCACTTTGGCTGAGGGCGTCAGGCGTCGGTTGCAGGCCAGCGTGACGATCTTCAGCGGATCGGCCTTGGCAGCTTCGGCCAAGCCTTGTGCCTTGAGCAAGTCAGCGCGCTCCTTGCCGTCGAGCAGCCGCACCGCCACGCGCTCGCCCAGGCCGTCTACCGTGCACCAGGTGTTGGCCTGCACACTTGGCAGCGTGGCGGCGCCATTGAGTTGCAGGGTGAAGAACTGCTCCTCGTCGATGCGACTGTGAGCGTAGGGGCGGGTGGATTGCACAAACGGCCCACCGCTATTGAATTTATAGCTGGTAGGCCCCGTCAGATCTGCCCCCTTGGCCGATTTGAGCCCTGAACGGACGGTTAAGGCGCAGTTCACGCCGGGTGGCAGGTCGGCCTCGAACTCCCAGGCCCACTCGCGGTCGCTGATCCAGCGGCCAGAGCCCTTGCTGGCCTGCGCGTCGCTGCAACTCAGTGTCAGCGGCGCGGCCGCCTTGGGGTCGCCAAAGTTGACGGCGCTCTCGTCAAACTTGGCCACCACCTGGCGCACCCGGGCGATTTCGCCTTGCGGTGACAGGCTGCTGATTTGAAACCCCTGCGCACCGGTGGTGGCCAGGGTGATGCCCATGATGGCGGCAATGTTCTTGCTGTGCACACGCTTCCCCTTGAGAGGCGTCAAGCGTAGTCGAAAATGGCCCCTTCCGGTGGCGCTTTCAGAATGCTGACTCGCCCGCCGGAACCAAGGGAAAGTTAGCAGCCGCGCGCCATCCGCCGGGGCTACCATGCGGTTGCGTGTTGGTCGTGGTCGGCCTTGGCGGCCGCTGCACCCAGAATATCTTGCCGTTGGTGCGGTGAGAGACCGGATTTATCCAGGCGCCGGGGCGAGACGTTTTGACGCGCGTGAATCGCCGCGTTGACAAGTTCCTATCACTCTTGGCCGCAAGGAAAATCCATCAAGCAGTCCTTTGTTGTGAACAACGACCTTGCGGCCTCTGTCCATTTCAGGATCAGGCGTCCTCGCGGTCGTCGCCGCTGACATCGGCGTGCATCCCGAGCTTGCGCATTTTTTCCCACAGGTTTTTGCGGCTGATGCCCAGCTCGCGCGCCGTATTTCCCATGTGATTGCCGCTATGGGCCAGCGCACGCAGCAGGTAGTCGCGCTCGACCTGTGCCATGTGCTCGGCCAGGGTCGGCCCGGCAGCATCGGCGGGCAACAGCGCCACGCCTTCCTCAAAAAAGGCCTCGGCACCCAACACGCCATCGAGCGCCAGGATGCAAGCGCGCTCGACACAGTTTTTCAACTCGCGCAAGTTGCCAGGCCAGGAGTATTCCAGTAATACGCGCTCGGCACGGGTATCGAGGACACGGCGCTCTCCCCCATGGTCACGCCGAAATTCATCGAGAAAGCGGCGCAAAAAATGCAGGATATCCTCTGGACGCTCGCGCAGCGGTGGGACGCGCACGTGAATGACATTGATGCGGTAGTACAGATCCTCACGGAAGCTGCCCTGAGCCACCATGCCCTTCAAGTCACAGTGGGTGGCGCAAACCAAGCGAAACCCGACCGGGATCGACGTATCGCTGCCGATCCGGGTGATACGCCGATCCTGAATCGCGCGCAACAGCTTGGACTGCATCGGCAGGGACATTTCACCAATTTCGTCGAGAAACAGGGTGCCGCAGTCGGCCTGTTCCAGCAGCCCCTTTTTCGTGCGGGCTGCACCCGTGAAGGCGCCCTTTTCGTAGCCGAACAGTTCAGCCTCCATCAACCCTTCCGGCAGGGCCGCGCAATTGACGGCCACAAAGGGGCAGCGCTCCTCGTCGCGAGCAAACACATGGAATAGCTGTGCCACATGCTCCTTGCCGGTGCCCGACTCACCGGTGATCAGCAAGGCGCTGGCATGACGCGCCAGACGCGGCAGGCTCTGCTCGACGCGTTGCATGGCGGCTGAAACACCCAGTTCGCCAGTGGCGGCAGGGTACGCTGTCTCGGCTGCCGGGCGCATGATCTCGCGGACCTTCTGAACCAGACGGTCAAGATCAAAGGGCTTGGTCACATAGTCGGCGGCACCGGCCTTGAGCAGCGCCACGGCACGATCAATGGTGCCGTTTCCCGTGATAAATAAAAACGGCGGTGGATCCGCCATCTTGCCCTTGAGTTCAAGAAAAAGCTCGCCGCCATCACCATCGGGCAAGCGGATATCGCTCACCACGGCACCGTATTTCTGTTTGGCCAGAGCGGCCTGCCCGCTGGCACGGGTACGCAGCCACTCCACCTCAAATCCTTCGAGTTGAAAGCGATCCTGTAGCGATTCGCCCATGATCTCGTCATCTTCGATCAGGCACAAGGGCATGCTTTTCATGCGGGCTCCGGAAAAGGCAGGTCGATGACAAAGCGGGTCAGGCCGGGATGCGAGTCCACATCGAGCCCGCCCCCCAGTTGCTTGACGATCTGATAGGTGACCCACAGGCCAAGACCATTGCCTTCCGCGCGCCCGGTGGTGAAGGGTTCGAACAGAAAGGGCAGGCGCTCCGGCGGAATATAGCTGCCGTCGTTTTCCACCACGATGATCAGGCGACCATCTTCAACCGAGGTTTTACATTCGACATAACCACCTTCGTCTATGGCCTGTATCGCATTTTGCAGCAGGTTGAGCAATACCTGTCGCACCTGGGTTGAACTGAAAGGCAAGACCTCGCTGACCTGATTGCACCAGGTAAATTTGGCAGACTTCTTCTCGGCCGCCGCCGTCACCAGAATGTGGATGTCTTCGATGTCAGTGGGCGTCAGCGGATGACTTTCCACCTTGGCCTCCACCAGCAGCGCGGCCACCGTGTCCCTGATTTGGGTCAGTCCGCGCTCCAGCAGCGATGCGGTTTTTTCGGTCTGTGGATCCTGCGCACCGTGACGGCGAAAGGTACTCAGCGCGTTCAACATGCCGCCCAGTGGATTGTTGATCTCGTGGGCAATGCCGGCTGACAGGCGGCCGACCGCAGCCAGTCTTTCACTCACCAGCATCTGCTGCTCGATTTGCTTCTTCTCACGAAGATCATTCAGCATGCCGCGAAAAGCCTGTGCCAGGCGACCGATCTCGTCCCCGGTGGGGAGCGCCGGAATTCTCTCGGGGTCTGGCAGTTCGACCGCCATCTTGTCCATGGCTTGCGCCAGAACGACCAGTGGGTCAGCCAGTTTTCGTGCCCACCATGCCGAGAACGGCAGCAGTACAAGCAGCACGGCCAGGGTGACCAGAACAGAGCGCGTCACGAGACTGTTCAAGCGGGGAATAAAGACATGCCGCGAGTAGCCCAGCACCAAACGGCCCAGCAACACGCCATCCCCCACAATTGGCGTGACCATGTAGATTGAGCCCGACTGCTGTGGCTCAATCAGTCGCTGTATCCCGATATCGTCAGCCCCCAGCGCTTGCTGAATTTGGGTGAAATCACCCTCCAGTTGCGCCGGGTTAATTCCCAGCGGGAAACGTGTCGGCTGGGTGGAAACAAAGGTGCGGAATCCAGGATCGAGGACCACGACGATTTCTGCAGCGAGCGTTTCGAATTCGCCACCACCCCGGCGTTGCTGTGAACGAATCACTTCGTAAGCGCGCCATAGATCGTCATGGATCATCGGCGCCGTCAATGTGTCGGCCAGCACCCGCCCCAGTCCGGCCGAATGTGCCACCAGATCCCGGCGCGTCTCGTCGTACTCGCGAAATACCATCGAGGCGGTGACAAAAAAGGCAGTGATCAGCGCCAGGGCGATCACTCGCAATGGAATTTTGTAGCGCAGGCTGAGGTTGGACGGCCGGAGCAGTTTCATTGGCGACTCTTGGCCACGGCGCGCGCCATGACTGCGATGCCGTCAAATAGTTGATCGTTCCCCTCAATAAAGCCATCAAGATTGAGGATCTTCAAAAGCCTGGCGCCCTCGGCATCGAGGCGCATTGATAGCAAAACATTCCGCAGTTTGCGGAAGACGTCGTCGGGTATTTTGGCGCGTGCAACGAATGGCGGGTAACCCATCTCAGGTGATCGGCTCACGATTCGGGTGGCCGCCGTGAGCTCCGGGTGCACTGAGGCCAGCATGTCCCACACATAACCATCGACCGCACCTCCCTGGGCCAGACCCACGCCCACCGCCTCAATGACTTTACGGTGGCCCCAGGTAAAGAAGGTGCGTGAAAAAAAGCTGGCCGGATTTTCACCGGCGCGCAGCAACTGGTACTGGGGATAGAGGTAACCCGAGTTTGAATCCGGATCGGAATAGGCAAACATTTTGCCACCCAAGTCCAGCAGGGTAGCGGTTTTCGTGTCGCTGGCAGGCACGATCAGGTAGGACTGATACAGCGGGTTGCCATGGTAAAGCGGAACTGCGAGCAATTTCATTTCCCGCTTGAAACGCACATAGGGATAACCACACAGCCAGGCAAGGTCGATTTTTTCGGTCCGGATCAGTTCCACGATTTCCCGATAGCTGCCGCGCTGGGCAAAGCTCACCGGCACTTCCAGCCGATTTGTCAGGTAGCCACGCAACTTCTTCAAAAAATCGAGTTGGTCATCCAAAAACACCGGAGTCAGTCCAATGCGGATTTCCGCTCCAAGCGTTGCTGCCACGACATCCATGCTATGCAGGAGCGGCAGCGTAGCGGCGCCATAGAGAAGAGGCAGAAGTTCGCGTCGATGCACGGAGAAGGTGGCTTGTTTTCAATGTGGCACCAGATTGTGGAATCCAATTGCCCAGCCGGCAAGGACGAAAACCCTCGGTGGCGCGCTTGTTGCTTCTACCAGGGCTGCTTCGCGCTCAATCCTTTGCCCTTGCAGTATCGGACTGGCGCATGCAATGGTTTCGGCCAGACCCATCCACTGAAAGAGAACACGCGATGACGAGCCAGGGCAATGCACGCGCAGAACTTGAATACAGGCCACTGCGCGAGGACCATCCCCTTGGCCTGCTTGCGGACGCCTGCCTGGCTCTGCGCGCACCGCGCTACGCGACCTGCCGTGCCTGTGAAAGCGAATGTCCGGTCAAGGCGATTCGGGTTGGCGAGACCGCCATCGAACTCGCGGAGAACTGTGTGCGTTGTGGCCGCTGCGCCGCAGCCTGCCCGATGGGTGCGCTGGCGCATTGCGGCTTTGCCGTGCCGCAGGCGCCGCGTGAGAGCGCCCGCCAACTGGGCGTTGACTGTTGGAAAGTTCCCGTCAAACTCTCCCCTGAAGGGGCGGTGCGCGTGCCCTGCCTGGGCGGCTTGAGTCCGGCCCGCATCGCTGAACTGGTGGTGAGCGCCGGGGCAAGCTCGGTCGAACTGCTGGATCGCGGCTGGTGCGGCGGATGCAGCGCCGGGGGCACTGCGGTTCACCCGGCAGAGGCCGGTCTCACGCAGGTCCGCAGGCTGCTCGAAGAGGGCGGCGTGCAAGCATCTCGCGTGCCCCGGCTGCGCACCGATCCCCTGCCGCCCCATCTGATGCCCACCCAGATTCCGGCGCCCGTCACCGAGACCAAACTGGGCCGTCGCGGCTTCTTCAGCATGCTTGGCGCCAAAACCGCTGTCGCAGTCGACAAGGTCATGCCGGTGGCACAGGCGCAAGCGCGGCGCAGGCGTGGATTCGAGAAAACCCCGGTGCTTTCCATGGAGCGGGAACGTCTGCTGCGCGGCACCGCACTGATTGCCAAATCCGCAGGTGTCACACCGCCCCGAGGGCTGTTTTTCCGGGTACGGGTCTCCTCGACCTGCAGCAACCACCAGCTCTGCGCCAGCATCTGTCCCACCGGGGCGCTGGCGGTTTTTGAGCAAGGGGGGCGCACGGAACTGATGTTTGACACCGGCCTATGCATCGGTTGCCAGGTATGCCGGGCGATCTGCCCTTCTGGCGCTTTGACGGTGTTACCAAATGGTTACAGCGCTATAGGCGATGTGTTACCAGATCACCGCAGTCGCCTCACGTCTTTTGGTGAAAAGAGCTGCCCGGAGTGTGCCCGGGTTTACACCGTGAGGGCGGGCGAAGATGAAGTCTGCCCGCAGTGCCAAAAGCGCCGTCAACTCGCCAGCTCAGCCTTCCAGTCGCTGTTTGGGCCGAGGTGTTAACGCCTTGCTGGCACGGCCTTTGCGGTAGTGCCCTTGCCTATTGACTCCGCTGGCGCCGGAGTTGTTCAACAACAACGTGGAGACCTGGAATGAATATCCTGAAACCAAAAGTGTCCCGGCGCGGCTTCCTGCAGGCCACCAGCGCGGCCGGAGCAGCGGGTGCGGTAGGCTTGGGAGGCGCCCAGTTGGCTGGCTTCTCAACCCTGTCCGAAGCACAGGCAGCAGCCTCGCAAGCACCCTCGGCAACGGTCGTCACCAAGAGCATCTGTGCCCAGTGCCCGGCGCGCTGCGGCATTGACGTTTACACCACGAACGGCAAGGTGCATGGCATTTATGGTAGCCCCGACCACCCGATCTCCAACGGCAAGCTCTGTCCCAAGGGTCACCTGGGCGCCTACACACTGTATGACCCGGACCGTTTCAAAGGTCCAATGAAGCGCACCAACCCCAACAAGGGTCGCGATCAGGATCCCAAGTTCGTGCCCGTCAGTTGGGACGAAGCCTACAAGACCGTGGCTGGCCGCTTGAACGCCCTGCGTGACAAGAACGAGTCGCATCGCTTTGCCTTGTTCTACGGTCGTGGCTGGGGCGCCTCCTGTGCCGGCCTGCAAGGGGATTTTGGCAAACTTTACGGTTCCCCCAACGTGGCCATCGGCCACGCCTCGATCTGCGCCACCGGCTCCCAAGCGGCCAAGAAAGCCACCGACGGCAACGGCTCCTACAACTCCTACGACTATCGCAATGCCAACTACCTGTTGATTTTCGGCGCCAATTTTCTGGAATCCTTCCGTCCCTATAACAACAACTTGCAGGCTTGGGGCTATATCCGGGGCGAGAAAACGCCCAAGACGCGGGTAACGGCAGTGGACGTGCACATGAACGCCACCCTGGCCGCGTCCGACCGGGCGCTGATCGTCAAGCCGGGTACCGATGGCGCCCTGGCGCTGGCCATCGCCCACGTGATTTTGACCGAAGGTCTGTGGGAGCGTTCCTTTGTTGGCGATTTCAAGGACGGGGTCAACCAGTTCAAGACCGGGACGGCGCTTGAGGCTGCCAGCTTCACCGAGAAATGGGTCAGCGGTCTTATCCCGTGGTGGAACACGGAACTCAAGGACTGCACGCCGAAGTGGGCCGAGGGCGTGACCTCCATCCCTGCCGACCAGATTATCAAGACCGCCAGGGAGTTCGGGTCCACCCGTCCCGCCATTGCCCTGTTCGAGCGTGGCGCCCATACCCACAGCAACGGTGTGCTGAACGGCATGGCGATCCATTCCCTGAACGCGCTGGTCGGCTCGCTGTTCGCCGAAGGCGGGCTGGCCTATCAGATGGGGGTGCCTTACGGGAAGATGCCGGTCGATGCTGGCGAATTCATGGACGATTACGCCAAGTCGCCGGAGCGCAAGAAGCCGCGCATCGATCTGGCAGGTCATGAGGACGGTTACCTGATGGCCGGCACCATGATCCAGGAGGCGGGGCAAAACCACAATGCCAAGAAGCCCTACAGCCTCGACACGGCGATGTTCTATTACACCAACCCGGTGATGTCCAGTCCCGATCCCAAGTCGTGGGAAGAAGCGCTTAAAACCATGTACGTCATCGACACCTCACCCTTCCCTGGTGAGACGGCGTGGATGGCCGACCTGATTCTGCCCGATCACACTTACCTGGAACGCCTGCAGGATGCTCCGACCTATCCGTTCCAGGGCTATCCCATGACCCAGATCCGCACACCTGCGGTCAAGCCGGTGCACGACACCCGCTATTTCGGCGACACACTGATCGAGATCGGCAAGCTCATCAAGGGTCCGATGGGCGAGTACTACAAGAAACTGGGTAACACCGAAAACGTGTTGCGCGCGCTCGCCAAGGGTTTCGAGGCCAATCCGGGCGACAACGGCGTGAAAGACTTCGAGAGTTGGAAAGCCAAGGGCGTATGGTTCAAGAAGCCTTATCACTGGCGGCAGGTGCGCGGCGAGTTCTTCGAGTGGGACGGCAAGGGCTGGAACAAGCCCATGGATGCGGCGGCGGTGAAGGACAAACTGCTCAAGACTCCCTCGGGCAAGTTTGAGTTTGTGTCGGGCTACTTCGAGAGCAAGAAAGACTGGATTCTTGCAAAAACCGGTCGCAGCCCGGAGAAGTACGCCATGCCGCACTGGGAAGAGCCCAAGTACACCGGCGGGGGCGACTTGCATTTCGTCACGCCCAAGACCGCCTTGCTCGCGGAAGGCCGCAGTTCAAATATGCCGCACGCCATCGCGCTGAATCAGCCCGCTCTCGGTGGCAACAAGCAGAACTTCTGTGCAATCCACCCGAGCGTGGCCAAGGCCAAGGGCATCAAAAATGGCGATCGGGTAAAGATCAAAGGCAATGCGGGCGAGGTCATCGCCATTGCCCGTGTGAGCGAACTGACCCGGCCTGACACCCTTGTGCTGCCGTTCGGCCAGGGCCGCTGGGCCATGGGTCGCTGGGCTAAGGATCGTGGAACACATGTCAATACGGTGATTGCGCAGCAGTCTGACCGCATTTCGGGCATGGCCAATTTCTACACCGCCAAGGTGTCGGTCGAAAAAGCCTAAGGAGATACGAAAATGACCAAATGGGGAATGGTAATTGACCTGGAAAAATGCACCGGGTGTCAAGCCTGCAGCACTGCCTGCCAGATGGAAAACAACCGTCTGCCGGGCGAGAACTACCAGGATGTGTTGTTTTACACCGAAGGCAAGCAGCCGACGCCGGTACTGAAGTGGTTCCCGCGGCCTTGCATGCAATGCGAGGAACCGTCCTGCATGCATGTCTGCCCGACCAAGGCGACCTACAGAACCGACGACGGCGTGGTGCTGATCGACTGGAACAAGTGCATCGGCTGCAAATACTGCATGATCGCCTGCCCGTACGGTGTGCGCTTCTATACGGACTCGAAGCCGCTGGTCGAGCCCAACCTGAAAGATGTGTTCAAGGGCGAGGGTGACCTCTCCTGGAATCCGCCCTACAAGGCACCGCAGCAGGACAACACCAAGGGCATCGGCATCCAGCCCAACGGCGTGGTGTCCAAGTGCACCTTCTGCTACCACAAGGTCAGCAAGGCACCCAAGGGCACAGCCGATCTTTCCAATGATGATCCCGCCCTGCGCGAGTTTGTGCCGGCCTGCGTACGGACCTGCGCGCCGGAAGCTCGTTACTTTGGTGATCTGGACAATCCAAAGTCCAATGTCAACCGACTGATCTCCGACAAGAACGGGTCGCGCCTGCTGGAGCACACCGGCAACAAGCCCCAGGTTTATTACCTGGGCGGCGGTGTCGTGCCTGGCTTTCAAGACCCTAGAAAATCCTAACCTGACTCAATGGAGATATAGACATGAATAATACTTCTCAAGTCATGGAAGGCCCGTTGAGCGTATCGCGCATATCCAACCTGCGGCTGGTGGTCGGCGCAGTCGGTCTGGTGCTCGGCATCATCGCCGCCCTGGGCCTACTCGCCGGTGGTCACGCCACCTTCAACACAAGCAGTACTTTGGTGTGGGGGTTGCCGGTATCTGCCTACGTGTTCTTCACTCTCACCTCGACGGGACTTTCCTTCGTCGCCTCGCTGGCGGTGGTGTTCGGCATGAAGGACTTCTACCCGATCGCCAAGCGCTGTGTCTGGGGTGCCATCATCACGCTGATCGCCGGTTTCATTTCACTCGGTCTGGAGATGGGCAATCCGCTGCTTATGCTGTGGGTCATCCCGACCAACTGGGCGATCAGTTCGCCGATGTGGTGGATGGGCCTGTTCTACACCACTTGCCTGGCGCTTTTGATCTTCAAGTTCCTGCTGATCAACAAGGGCGACTGGAGCAGTTCGCAAAGCAAGGGCATCGGTGTCGCCTTGTTCGTCGCCGAGATCTTCGCCCTGGCCTCCCTCGGTTTGGTGTTCGGCATGATGGGCATGCGCCCGTTCTGGTATGACCCCATGATGCCGGTTTACTTCCTGATCGCCGCCTTCCTCTCGGGGCTGGCGTTCATCATGTTCTTCATCAATCTGGACTATGGTGTGGATCAGGGCAACATGTCGCAGGGTGCACGAAAGGCGATGCGGGAGCAACTGCCCACCATCTTCGCCATCGTGCTCGGTCTGGTGATCGTGTTCACTGTCGCAAAGATGATCACCGGCCTATGGTCCAACGTGACCGAAACCAAGAGCGTGGCGCAGCATGTCTTCTGGTCCTTGCGGTTCCAGTTCGCGTTGTGGGTCGGCATGGTGCTGCCGTTCTTCCTGATGCTCAGCGCCAAACGCAGCGACGCCAAGGTGCAGGTCATCGCCGGTGGTCTTGTCATCGTCGCGCAGTTCATTGATCGCTACGAGTATGTGGTGGGCGGGCAGTTGGTGCCCTTATTCCAGGGCGCCTGGCAAGATGGATTGATTGCCTACACGCCGTCAATGACCGAGATCGGCGTAGTGATCCTGGCGACATCCGTGGGGATCCTGCTGTATGCCTTCGGCGACAAGAAGCTGAACCTTTCGGGAACTCCACACCACTAAATCCGCAGCTTGCTGCCTGGAGAGACAGCCTGTCGGCGGGGCTTCAGCCTTGCCGACTTTCTTTGTCAAAGGACCACAATGACAGACCTGAGCGATTCCCGTGTGCCGACACTCCTGCATGAGCGGGCCGATTTCTACCTGACGTTGGCGCGCTCGTTTCTCACGCCGCAGACGCAAGCGCATTGCCGGGCCATGGTCGATTATTTGGCGGATGATCTGGCGGACCTGGACCGTTCCCTGACCTACGGGCTTGAAGCGCAAGTGGCTGCGCTGCGCGTCGCCCTCTCGAAGCTGGCTGATCACGAGGAATTGCTGTTGGAATACAGCCGCATGTTCCTGCAGCCACCGTGTGAGGTAGCCCTTAACGTTTGCTATCCGCTGGATGGTGCCATGATGGGTGGAACCGTCTCCGAGATCGCGTTCTTTTACCGCCACTACGGCGTCGAGCGGGGCGATCATTTCAAGGATTTGCCGGACCATGTATCGGTGCAACTGGAGTTCGTGTCCTACCTGTATGGGCGTGCAGCGCAAGGGTTGGAAAGCGGAACCCCGGACACCGAAGCAGAAAAGGCCGCAGGCCAATTTCTGCACGCATTCGTCCGCCGCTGGATTCCCCATTTTGAGGCCGGCATCGAAAAAGCCGGCAGAAGCCTCGAACTGAAGTCCAATCCCTATCTGCCGCTGGCGCGCGTTCTTGCCATCGGCACGCAGCGCGATGCAGTGGCTAACCCCGATTGGGGCAAACCCAAAAAACGCGTCGAAGTGGCTATGGACAAAGCTCGACACGTCCATGCCAGCCGGGGAATTACTCCGCAAGACATGGCTGATATCGAGCGCATACTGCGCGAGAAGGGACTCGGGACCGATCACTTGCACCTGGCTTTGGACCAACGTAACGAGGCGCTGCTGGGCCTGAGCGCCAGAGTCGGTCGGTGTTGAAGGCCTGCAAAGCCGCCTGTGGGACATGTTCCCCTACATGATCCGTGGCGTCCTGAGCCTGCTGTCAGGCGCCGGTTGCAGGCCAGTGTGACGATCTTCAGGGGTTGGCGCCTTGGCGACCTCGGCCAGGCCCTGGGGTCGCCAAAGTTGACGGCACTCTCGTCAAACTTGGCCAACGCCTGGCGCACCCGGGCGATTTCGCCCTGCGGTGACAGGCTGATGATTTGAAACCCCTGCGCACCGGTGGCGGCCAGGGTGATGCCCATGATGGCGGCAATGTTCTTGCTGTGCACACGCTTCCCCTTGAGAGGGGTCAAGCGTAGTCGAAAACCAGGTGTCCCCGGTGTCACCTTCAGTTTGCTGACTGACGCGCACGGACCAAGGGAAAGCCCGAGGCCGAGCACCGGGTGGCGCCGATACCATGACGCTGCGTGCCGGCTTGAGCCGGCCTTGGTGCTACCACTTGCGAAGGAGTCGTCATGAATCCCTTGGGCAGGCTACTGGGTCCTGGCGTTCGGCTGTTGCAGGTTCTTGGCCTGCGGGCTCGCTTGATGCTGGTGTCGCTTGCCTTGGGCGGGCCGCTGCTGCTGATGGGGCTGCTACAGGTGGTGCACGAGTTTGGTCAAGCTGGCGGCGCCCGCTGGACCGGGGTGCTGTGGCTGCTGGGGCTGATTCTGATGACCTATACCGTGCTGGCGTTCTACCAAAGTGTGGTCAGTTCAGTCGATGCGGTGCGCCAGATCGCGCGCAACAGCGCCCGTGGCAACCTGTCTCAAAAGGTGCTGGTGCCGGGGCATGATGAGTTGGCCGAAGTGGGCCGTGATCTGGAAGCCATGAGCGAGAACTTCTCCGGGCTGGTGGGCACCATCCGCAACCAGGCGGTGCACGTGGCGCTGGCCGGTGAGTCGCTGGCGGCGAACACGCGTGACCTGTCACAACGCACCGAGGAACAGGCCGCCAGCCTGGAGCAGGCCAGCGCCAGCATCTTGTCGCTCAGCGATTCGGTGGAGATGACGGCGCGGCGCTCCAAGGAGGTTGACGAGCTGAGCCGGCGCGTGCGCGGCGAGGCCGAGCAGGGCGCGCTGGCGATGGATACGGCGGTGCGTGCGATTGGCGAAATCCAGAGCGGCTCCAAGCGCATGGGCGAGATCGTCAGTGTGATCGATGGCATCGCGTTTCAAACCAACATCCTGGCGCTCAACGCGGCGGTGGAGGCGGCGCGCGCGGGGGAGTCTGGCCGTGGCTTTGCCGTCGTCGCCGCCGAGGTGCGGGTGCTGGCGCAGCGCAGCGCCACCTCGGCGCGCGAGATCCGTGATTTGATTGCCCGCTCGGGCGAGCAGGTCGAGACGGGTGTGGCGCGTATCGAGGCTGTGACGGGCAGTCTGCGCACCGTGGTCAAGGGCATCCATGAGGTGGCCGAGGGCCTGGCCGGCATCACCCAGGCCAGCACCGAGCAAAGCCATACCCTGTCCGAGATCGCACAAGCCGTGAAAGGCCTGGACAACATCACCCAGCGCAACGGCGCCATGGTGGATCAGGCCTTGCAGGCCACCGTCGGCCTGCGCGACCGCGCCTCCAACCTGAGTGAAGCGGTGGCCTCGATCAAGCTGCGCCGAGGCACCGCCGATGAGGCGTTTGCCTACGTCAACCGGGCGCTGGAGCTGATCGAGCAAGTGGGCTTGAGTGCCGCCGCCAGCCAGTTTCACGACCAGCACGGCGCATTTCGTGATCGCGACCTGTATGTCTTCGTGTTTGACCGTGATGGCGTCTACCAAGTGTTTGGCTCCACCCCCGACAAAGTGGGCCAGACCGTGTTCGATGTGCGTGGCCTCGACGGCAACCACGTGATCCGTGAAGGCTTTGCCGCCGCCGATCAGGGCGGCGGCTGGATCGACTACGAGGTGGTCAACCCGGTGACCGGGGTGGTCGATGAAAAAACCTCCTACATCCTGCCCCTCGGGCAAGACCGCCTGATTGGCTGCGGCGTGTTCAAACCCAAGGGTGGGTTCAGCCTGGGTGCGGCCTGAGGCTGCGCCGCTCAGCCGCCCAGTCGCGCCCGCTGCCGCGCAATCTGCGCGCGCACTTGCGCTGGCGCGGTGCCGCCCAGGGTGTTGCGCGCATGCAGCGAGCCGCGCAGCGACAACACGTCGTACACGTCTTTCTCGATGTTCGGGTTGAACTGCTGTAGCACGGTCAGCGGTAGTTCGGACAGGTCGACGCTGTGGCTGATGGCGGCCTTCACCGCGTGCGCCACGGTTTCGTGCGCGTCGCGAAAGGGCAGGCCCTTCTTCACCAGGTAGTCGGCCAGGTCGGTGGCGGTGGCGTAGCCCTTGAGCGCGGCCTGCTCCATGGCCACGGCATTCACCGTGATGCCGCCTTCGAGCTTGCCGCTGTCGGGATTGACCTGCCCGCCGACCATCTCGGCGAAGATGCGCAGCGTGTCCTTGAGTGTGTCCACGGTGTCGAACAGCGGCTCCTTGTCTTCCTGGTTGTCCTTGTTGTAGGCCAGCGGTTGGCCCTTCATCAGGGTGATCAGGGCCATCAGGTGGCCCACCACGCGGCCGGTCTTGCCGCGCGCGAGCTCCGGCACGTCGGGGTTCTTCTTCTGCGGCATGATGGAGCTGCCGGTGGTGAAGCGGTCGGCGATTTTGATGAAGCCGAAGTTCTGGCTCATCCATAGAATCAACTCTTCGCTCAGCCGGCTGATGTGCACCATCACCAGCGCGGCGGCGGCCGTGAATTCGATGGCGAAGTCGCGGTCGCTCACGGCGTCCAGACTGTTCTGGCAGACCACGGGGGACCCGTTCACATCCACCATGCCGAGAGCGCGGGCCACGCGTTCGCGGTCCAGTGGGTAGCTGGTGCCTGCCAGGGCGGCCGCGCCCAGCGGCAGGTAGTTGACGCGCTTGCGCACATCGAGCATGCGCTCGGCGTCGCGCGCGAACATCTCCAGATACGCCAACATGTGGTGGCCAAAGCTCACCGGCTGCGCCACCTGCAGGTGGGTGAAGCCCGGCATGATCACGTCAACGTGGTGTTCGGCCACCGTTAACAGGGCTCGTTGCAGATCGGTCAGCAACGCGCCGATGGTGTCGATCTCGCCACGCAGCCACAGGCGCACGTCGGTGGCTACCTGGTCGTTGCGGCTGCGCCCGGTGTGCAGGCGTTTGCCGGCGTCGCCCACCAGTTGCGTCAGGCGCGCCTCGATGTTGAGGTGTACGTCCTCCAGGTCAAGCTTCCACTCGAAGCTGCCGGCCTCGATTTCGGCACTGATCTGGGCCATGCCGCTCTGGATGGACGTCAGGTCGGCCGCGCTGATGATGTTTTGCGCCGCCAGCATCTCGGCATGCGCCAGCGAGCCGGCGATGTCCGCGTGCCACAAGCGTTTGTCAAAGAACACGCTGGCGGTGTAGCGTTTGACCAGATCGCTCATTGGCTCGGAGAACAGCGCCGACCAGGCTTGGGACTTCTTGTCGAATTGGTTCTTTGGCATGTGGGATTGGCCGCGCAGGGTGGGGTGCGCGTGCCCTCGTTGAGTTGGGACGGGAGATCATCAATAATCGGCTTCGGTGGCGGCAAAGCCACGAACCTGGTTTGTGATGAAAGACACCCAAATTCTATCGGCCTTCGCTGACCTGTCCGTGCCGCCGACTGCGCGGCCGGCCGACAGCGCGCTGGTGTTTGACGCCTGTCACGTCGGTGTGGTGTTGCGCGCGGTGTTTGTGGTGGAGGCGGTAGTGGCGGTGGCGGCGATGTTCATGGCCGGCAGTCCGGTGGAGTGGCTGGTGCGCCTGTCCCTGCTGACCGGCGGTACCCTGCCGGCCACCTTGCTGTGGCTGATTTCGGCGTGCAGCCTCAAGAACGTGCTGGCGCGCTTGCCCAGCCGGGTGCAGTACCTGGCGGGTGCGGCCCTGGGCGCGGTTGCCGGCCTGTTCTGCGCCGCCGTGCTGTGGCTGGTGGGATTGCTGGAGTCCGCCCCGTGGGTGGCCAGCGCGTTTTCGGGTTTGCTGCTGGCCTCGGCGCTGGTGGCGGCGTTGGTGTTGCGCGCGCGCGGGCAAATGCCGGCGGCCACGGCGGCGCGCCTGTCGGAGCTGCAGGCGCGCATCCGCCCGCACTTCCTGTTCAATACCCTCAACAGCGCCATCGCGCTGGTGCGCGCGGAGCCGGCCAAGGCCGAGACGCTGCTCGAAGACCTGAGTGACCTGTTTCGCCATGCTCTGGTTGACCACGGCGAATCAGTCACTCTGGCCGAAGAAATCACCTTGGCGCGGCGCTACCTGGACATCGAAGCGGTGCGCTTTGGCGAACGCCTGCGGGTCGAGTGGAGTCTGGATTCCAGTGCCGAGAAGGCTCGGCTGCCGCCGATGCTGTTGCAGCCCTTGGTGGAGAACGCCGTCAAGCATGGTGTCGAGCCCTGCCCGAGCGGCGCCGATATTCGTATCTCGACGCAGCGGCGCGGCTCCACGGTGGTGATCAAGGTCACCAACACCGTGCCGGCCGGATCTGGTGAACCCGGCAATGGCGTGGCTTTGAGCAATGTGCGCGATCGCTTGAGTCTGTTGCATGATGTGCAGGGGCAGTTCCAAAGCGCCCTCAAGAATGGCGTCTACCAGGTGCGTATCGAGGTGCCACTGTGAGGCAAGGAGAGACATGGGCATGAGTCTGAAGGTCCTGATCGTCGACGATGAGCCGCTGGCCCGCGCGCGCTTGCGCACGCTGCTGGGCGACTGCAGCGCGCCCGCCGCCCTGGTGGACGGCGAGGCCGCCAACGCGACTCAGGCGGTTGAGGCTTTGCGTCGCCAGCACTTCGATCTGGCTCTGCTTGACATCCACATGCCCGGTGCCGATGGCCTGACGCTGGCCCAGACCTTGCGCACCCTGCCCAATCCGCCAGCGGTGGTGTTCGTGACCGCGCACGCCGAGCACGCCGTGCAGGCCTTCGAGCTGGAGGCGGCCGACTACCTGACCAAGCCGGTGCGGCTTGAGCGGCTGCAAATTGCGCTACAAAAAGTGGAGCGAACTATTCAGTCCAGGCAGGGCGCCAAGGTCGACGAGCCTGAAGAGGTGCTGATCATCCAGGACCGGGGACGGACCGAACGTGTGCCGCTATCGCAGGTGCTCTACTTCAAGGCTGAGCTGAAGTACGTGACGGTGCGCACCGTCACCAAGAGCTACATCCTGGATGGCTCCTTGAGTGAGCTCGAAGATCGTTACCGCGCCAGCTTCCTGCGCATCCACCGCAACGCCCTGATCGCCCGGCGCGCAGTGCGGGCGCTGGAAAAACACTTCGACGTCGATGAAGGCGAAGGCTGGGCGGTGCGGCTCAACGGCATCGACGAGTTGTTGGCGGTGTCGCGGCGGCAACTGGCGGCGGTGCGGGAGGTGATTGCTTCGTAGTTTCTCGTTCTTGGGGTGCGCGGCACCAACGCTTTTTTTAACACACCCCCTATCCCCCAACCCCTTTCCACCCTCGCCAGGGCGGAAAGGGGGGCCTCATTTTGCTTCTGGTGTCCGGCAACGGGTCAACCGGGGACGGTTGAAATCTGTGGTTGGCTCGGGAAGAACTCAGGCCACGAGTTCCGAGCGCCGGAGGCGGAATTGGGTTAATTGTTGAGTGTTCCACAATTCACGATGGAGATTGCCGTCATTGCGAGGAGGCGCAGCCGACGCGGCAATCCACCTACGCACGCCAACATGGATCGCCACGGCCTGTCGGCCTCGCGATGACGGGGTTGAAGTCTCGTTGGCTTGTGCCATCAATTCCGGAAAGATCAACAAAGGGAAGTCCGTTCTCGTCGCTCGCGCGCAGCGGCCAGCCGGCGTGTGTGCCCTGACACTCGAACCGCTACGACCGGCTGCGACCCATCTTGCCCTTCGGCAGCAGTCGCGGCACTCGCACCGTGACCTCGGTGGAACAAGCCAACAAGGCCCTACCCGCCGGCAGCTACACACGTGGCGACGTGTTGCGCATCACGCTGGAGGTAAACGCCAGCGCCGACATGACCTGGGCCGTCATCACCGACCCGGTGCCTGACGGCGCCATCCTCGGGGGAGGCCTGGGCCGCGACAGCGAGATCGCCACCAAAGACGAAAAGCGTGACGGCGAAGGCTGGCCGGCCTTCGAAGAACGCAGCTTCGAGACCTTCCGCTGCTACTACGAGTTCATGCCCAAGGGCGTGGTGAAGATGGAATACACGATCCGCCTGAACAACGTCGGCGAGTTCTCGCTGCCGCCGACGCGGGTGGAGGCGATGTACGCGCCGGAGATGTTTGGGGAAGCGTCGAATGGGCGGGTGAAGGTGGAGGCGGGGAAGTAGGCTGCTTCGGGTTGACTTGTGAGAGGTTGCCGCTGATGCGCATTCGTGGCGACAGTCCCAAAGTCCGGTATTCTGGGGCAGACCTTGCTGAGTGACGGAGTGGCCGCGCCAGTAGGCGCATAAGTTCGGACAGTTCAAGGGCTACCGGACTCCTTGCGTGAACCGATCAGAGATCCGAGCTCGCGCGACTCCCCACCGCGATGAATCATTGCATGGCAGTTGGCACAGACGACCGCCAGATCAGACAGCGACGTTGGCTGCGCAGAGTCACGCTGGGCCAAGGGTAGGAGGTGGTGTACGTGAGCGTAGCCCTCGCCAAGGGTTCCGTACGCGCGGGCAAAGTCAAAGCCGCACCCCGGAACTTGGCAAGCGAGGGACCCCCTACTTCCGAGGACATCAGCAATCTTGCGATCGCGCAGGTAGCGCTCCCGTTTGTGATGACGAATCATGCGATGGAGTACTTCGCCTTCTAGTCCAACTAATTCCTCGACGTCGAACGCGTCGGTGTCTATCAGGGGTATCGGCTCAATAGTTGTTGAAGGCGGCCAGAGTGTTTCGATAGCAGCAAGTATCCGTTCCGGGATCACATTGCCAGATGCCATTGGACTCCATGTCGAGGTGTAGTCTGAATGAGCAATGATTCGAGCTCGCGAGAGTTCGCTTCCGACGGGCAGAAATTCGTCAAGGCTCAGGCAGACAACCTGCATTCCATCATCTTGCGAATGGGCGCCTTGCGTCACGACGCCGCGCGCGAAGACCCCGTTGTTTTTTGGGCCGGTACGTTGCATGTAGGCAATGTCACCAGGCCGTGGCCGTTGCGATGGACATATCCACCTCGTGACGTAAGACTTGCCGACGCTTGCGTCTGCCACGACCTGCTCGTAGCCACGAAACGAGCGCGTGTCTTTGTTCGGGTTCCAGAGAAAGAGGTAGGACGACAACTCTTGCGGCCCAAGCTCCTCGGCCATTTGTTGTCCCGCACTGCGAAGGCCGCAATCTTCAAGTGCGGCACTGACTTCTGGTCGAAGCGTCCAGACGAAGCCGTTCCGCACTGAGTGTTTCCCCGTCGCAAGCATATGCCACCACTCGAAGTGACCATCTTCGATGCCATCCGGGTGCCTGCCGAGCGCCTTGTAAACCTTGCGACCAGCCTGCCCGATTGCCGCATTGACCTGCACCACCGCTGTCAGACCAAGAAGAGTTTGAAGCTGCCCTGCGCTCGATGAGTGATCTGCAGACAACAGAAGAGCCTGAAGCACCTGCACCTGAATCGGCGTGAACTCATGGAATGTCGCTTTGGTTGCGTGAAACAGAGTTACAGCGTGCATGTGAGATTGGGGCTTAACGAATGAAAGAGACTTCCCCGACCCAAGCGGACCGCGACCTGACAAGAGGACTGCGGGCTGCGGCAACAAAGTGTCACGATGGTGAGGGGAATCACGGCAATCGTAACCGTTGAAATCGACCTGATCAGGAACATCTTTGCAGAACGTCGTCATCCTTCGCGCAACGGTGGAAACCTCTGACAAGAGTGGTCAGGTTCGAGCCCACAAACCCATTTTCTCCCAGACTGTACCCCGGCCGAATCGCCAATTTTCATGCCCTTCCCGAGCCATTTCTTGCCAGCAATGCGCTCGGAATGGACCTATTCCGATTGGCATTCCTCTTCCCCCACCAATCCAAGCCCGCAGACGTGCCGGGTGGCTGTGCCGGCGCGCCGGAGCCAATTCGCGGCTGCCACAGAGCTTGCACGCCAGCCAAGGTGTTCGCGCACACCCCTTGGCGCACCACAAGCCGCCGCCCGCGAGCGCGCAGGCGCGCCGACACGGACGCCCGGTGCGTTCGCCTGCACGGTTGCGTGGAGTTGCCTTGCCTCACCTCACGGGTTCGCCATCAACTACCCAAACGCGATGCACATCATCCAGTGTTGCGCAACCCCGCCGCAATCCCGTTGATCGAGATATGAATGCCGCGCTGCACCCGTTCGTCCGCCTGGCCCGCGCGGTAACGGCGTACCAGTTCTACTTGCAGGTGGTGCAAGGGGTCGATGTAGGGGAAGCGGTGGCGGATCGAGCGTTGCAGGGCGGCATTGTTGGCCAGGCGCTGTCTGTCGCCGGTGATCAGGGTCAGCGCGGTCACGGTGCGGTGCCACTCGGCTTCGATCATGCCGAACACGCGCCGGCGCAGGCGCGCGTCGCTCACCAACTCGGCGTAGCGCGAGGCCAGCGCCAGGTCGCTCTTGGCCAGCACCATGTCCATGTTGGACAGCAGCGTGCGAAAGAACGGCCACTGCTTGCACATCTTCTGCAGCAATGCCAGGCGCTCCTTCTCGGGCTGGGCCTTGGCGCCGCCTTGCTTGAGAAACGTCTCCACCGCGCTGCCAAAACCGTACCAGCCGGGCAGCGTCAGGCGACACTGGCCCCAACTAAAACCCCAGGGGATGGCACGCAGGTCTTCGATCTTGTGCGAGGCTTTGCGCGAAGCCGGACGTGAGCCGATGTTGAGCTCGGCGATTTCGCGCAGCGGCGTGGCGCTGAAGAAGTAGTCGGCAAAACCCGGCGTTTCGTAGACCAATGCGCGGTAGCTGGCCATGCTCAGTTGCGACAGCTCCGCCGCCGCAGCCAGGTAGGCCGGCGTCGCGGACTTGGTGGGTTGCAGCAGCGTGGCCTCCAGCGTGGCGGCAACCAGCGTCTCCAGGTTGCGCCGGCCGATCTCGGGGTTGGCGTACTTGGAGCCGATTACCTCGCCCTGCTCGGTCAATCGGATCTGGCCGCGCACGGTGCCAGGCGGTTGCGCCAGGATCGCCTGGTAGCTGGGGCCACCGCCACGCCCCACCGTGCCGCCACGACCGTGAAACATCCTCAAGCCAATGCCGCGCCCGGTCTTGCTACTGCGGGCCACCTCGTCGAACAGCTCGACCAGCGCGATCTCGGCGCGGTACAGCTCCCAGTTGCTGGTGAAGATGCCGCCGTCCTTGTTGCTGTCGGAGTAGCCCAACATGATGTCCTGCTCGTGGTACTGGTCGGGCCGGGCGCGTGCGATCAACTCCTTGATGCCGGGCAGGGCGTAGAACTCGCGCATGATGGCCGGCGCATTGCGCAGGTCTTCGATGGTCTCGAACAGCGGCACCACGATCAGGTCCGCGCTGGCGCGGCCCTGCACCGGTTCGGGCTCGATTGCGGGATCGAGTGGCCCAACCAGCAAGCCGACTTCCTTCTGCAGCAGCAACACTTCCAGCAGGTCACTGACGGTTTCGGTGTGACTGATGATGTAGTGGCGAATCGCTTGCACGCCATAACTGTCGCGCATGCGTTTGGCGGCCTCGAAGATTGCCAGTTCCCCTTGTGTCAGCGCGCTGTAGGTGGTGCCCTGCACGCGCAGGGCACGCGGGTCGCTCAGCAAGGCCAGCAGCAGTTGGCGCCGGGCAGCCTCGTCAAGCTGGGCGTAGCGGGGTTCGACGCGCGCCGCGGCGAGCAGTTCGGCGATCACTTCTTCGTGTTTGTCGGAGCTTTGGCGCAGGTCCACCGTGGCCAGGTGAAAACCAAACACGTCGACCGCGCGCAGCAGCGGGTTCAGGCGCTGCGTGACCAGCGCGCTGCCGTGGTTGGACAGCAGCGAGGCCTTGATGGTGCGCAGATCGTCCAGGAACTCGTCGGAGCGTACATAGGCGTTTTGTGGCGCCACCGCGTGGCGTGCCGCCTCGCCGCCGGTCAGGTCCTTCAGGGTGGCGGCCAGCCGCGCGTAAATGCCGGTCAGGGCGCGCCGGTAGGGCTCGTCCTGCCGGTGCGCGTTGGTGTCGGGCGAGCGTTCCGCCAGCGCCTGCATCTGCGGGCTGCAACGCGCCAGCATGGCCGATACCGACAACTCACCGCCGAGGTAGTGCACCTCGGTCAGATAGTGCCGCAACACCAGCTCGGCTTGACGGCGCATGGCGTAGCTCAAGGTGTCGGCACTGACGTTGGGATTGCCATCGCGGTCGCCGCCGCTCCACTGTCCCATGCGCAGGAAGCTGTGCACCGGGTGATGGCCCAGCTCGGCCTCCAGGTCGGCATAAAGCTTGGGGATCTCGCGCAGAAAGGTGGTCTCGTAATAGCTCAGGGCGTTTTCGATTTCGTCGGACACGGTGAGCTTGGTAAAGCGCAGCAGGCGGGTTTGCCAGAGCTGCATCACGCGGGCGCGCATCTGGGCCTCGTTGGCGGCGAGTTCACGCGGGGTGAGGGCATCCTTGCGGCTGTCGATGGCCTGCGCGTGCAGCTTGATGTCGTCGCGTGCTTGCAGCAAATGGGCGATTTCGCGCTCGGCGTCCAGAATGCTTTTGCGCTGCACCTCGGTCGGGTGGGCGGTCAGCACCGGCGAGACAAAGCTGCCCTGCAGTGTCTGTGCGATGGTCTTGGGTGCAATGCCGGCCCAGCGCAGGCGCGACAACGCGACCGCAATGCTGCCCTCCTGGGTTTCGCCGGCGCGCTCATGCACGGCACGCCGACGGATGTGGTGCCGGTCCTCGGCCAGGTTGGCCAGGTGGCTGAAGTAAGTGAAAGCGCGAATCACGCTGACGGTCTGGTCGCCGCTGAGGCCTTTGAGCAGCTTCTTGAGGGTTTTATCGGCTTCGTGGTCGGCATCGCGCCGGAACGCCACCGACAACTTGCGAATTTGTTCGATCAACTCAAACGCGGGCATGCCTTCCTGTTCGCGGATCACGTCGCCCAGCAGCCGTCCGAGCAGCCGGATGTCTTCCACCAGCGGACGCTCGTTGTTCTTGGCCGATGTCCTGGCGCGAGTCGTGTCAAGGGCGGCAGAGGCAGTGGCGGCGGGGCTGTTCATGGCTTCGATCCAGTGTGTTGTGCGAGGCAAGGCAGGGCAGCGGCCATGCTAGCATTACAAGTTCCCCAAAGTTTACAAACAGGTTACGACCTGGAGCCCCGCCCATGAGCACTTTTACCATCGCCACCCGAGAAAGCCGCTTGGCGATGTGGCAGGCTGAACACGTCAAAGCCCTGTTGGAGCAACACGGCCATCACATCACGCTGCTGGGCATGACCACCAAGGGTGACCAGATCCTGGATCGGTCCTTGAGCAAGGTAGGCGGAAAAGGACTGTTTGTCAAAGAGCTGGAGACTGCGCTGGAGGAAGGCCAGGCCGACCTGGCGGTGCACTCGCTCAAGGATGTGCCGATGGACCTGCCGCGCGGCTTCATGCTGGCCTGTGTGATGGAGCGCGAGGACCCGCGCGACGCCTGGGTCTCCAGCCGCTACGCCACGCTGGCCGAGCTGCCCGCGGGTGCGGTGGTGGGTACGTCGAGCTTGCGGCGCATGGCCCTGCTGCATCATGTGCGTCCCGATTTGCGGATCGAGCCCTTGCGGGGCAACCTCGATACACGCTTGCGCAAACTCGATGACGGGCTGTATGACGGCATTGTGCTGGCCGCCGCCGGGCTCAAACGCCTGGGACTGGCGAGCCGGATTCGCGCCGTGTTCGAGCCGGACGCCATGCTGCCATCAGCCGGGCAGGGCGCACTGGGCATTGAGGTCCGATCCGATCGCGGCGATGTCGTCGCGGCGCTGGCGCCGCTGGTGGACCACGCCACTTGGCTGACCGTGGCGGCCGAGCGCGCCGTGAGCCGCGCCATGGGCGGGAGTTGCTCCATGCCATTGGCCGCGTTCGCGACTTTGCGTGACGGCGTGCTGGATCTACGCGCCGCCTGGGGCGATGCTGACGGTTTGTTGCCGGTGGTGCAAACCCGTGCCAGCGCACCGGTCAGTGATCTGGAACAGGCCAGTGCGCTGGGTGAGCGCGTGGCGGCCACCTTGCGTGCCACCGTGTTGGCCGGGGGTGGTCAGGCGCCTGGCCGACCCGAGCGCCCGAGCCATGCCTGATCGACGGGTGGTCGTCACCCGTCCCGAGGCGGATGCACGTCCATTGGCGCGCGATCTGGCTCTGGCCGGATTGGTGCCGATCGTGATGCCACTGATCGAAGTGGCGGCCGTTGCCGACCAGGAACGATTGATCCAGGCATGGCGGGGCGCGCCGCATTGTCTCGCGGTGATGTTTGTCAGCTCCAATGCGGTCGACCATTTTTTTGACCGCCGGCCGCCGGACTTGGCCTTGTTCAACGCTCGGGCGATCGCCAGGACGCGGGCCTGGGCCACCGGACCCGGAACGCTTAAGGCGCTGCTGCGTCACGGTGCCGAGCTCGCCTGGATTGACGCGCCGTCGCTGGAAGCGGGGCGTTTCGACACGGACACCCTGTGGGACATCGTGTGCAGTCGCGTGCAACCCGGCGACCGCGTGCTGATTGTGCGTGGCGCGGACGCTGCCGATGGCCTCGAAGCGCCTCCCGCTCGCGGTGTTGGTCGTGACTGGCTGGCTGAGCAGTTGACCCTCGCCGGTGCGCAGGTCGACTTCGTGGTGGCCTATCAGCGCCGCGCGCCACACTGGGACGCTCAGCAACTGGCCCAGGCGCGCCTGGCCGCGAGTGACGGCGCGGTGTGGTTGTTCAGCAGCGCGCAGGCCGTGGTTCACCTTCAACGCCTGTTGCCCGCCCAGGACTGGTCTGGCGCGCGGGCCGTGGCCACCCACCCGCGTATTGCCGCAGCGGTGCGAAATGCCGGTTTTGGTGTTGTTTGCGAGTCACGCCCGGTGCTGTCCGAGATGGTGGCGTCGATAGAATCAATCGGATGAACACTCCGGCCGCTGCCCCGCTAGACACCGACGCCAGCCCGGCGGCGCTGGCGGCACAGCCCGAGCCTGCGGCGCCGGGCCTGGCGGCGGCGCCGGGCCCCCTCGTCAACCCGTGGCGCCCATGGTTGGTGGCACTGGCCGTGCTGTGCGCGCTAGCGCTGCTGTCAAGTGGGTTGCTGTGGCAAAAGCTTAGCAATATTCAGGAGCAGTTGGCACGCCAGAGCGCTGATACCGGCGTCCAGGCAGTCGAGGCACGCACGCTGGCCAAGCAAGCCCAGGAGTTGGCCCGCGAGACTGCGGCACGGCTCGCGGTGTCGGAGACGCGACTGAGCGAGGTCACGCTGCAGCGCACTCAGCTTGAAGAGCTGATGCAAAGCCTGTCGCGATCACGTGACGAAAACTTGGTGGTGGACATTGAATCCGCCTTGCGTCTGGCGCAACAGCAAGCGCAGTTGACCGGCAGCGTCGAGCCGTTGCTGGCGGCGTTGAAGTCGGCTGAACAACGGGTGGTGCGGGCGTCCCAGCCGCGCCTCAATCCGTTGCACCGCGCGATCACGCGCGACATCGATCGGGTCAAATCGGCCACCGTGAGTGACACCGCCGGGCTGTTGGTTAAGCTGGATGAACTGGTGCGCTTGGCCGATGAAGTGCCGTTGGCCAACGCGGTCGCGCCGCCCGCCGCGGTTGGCTCCCTCAAGCGTCGCAGTGGCGAGCCCGTGCTGACTTGGTGGGAGCGCAGCTTGCAGGTCATGCGGGACGAAGCTCGGGGTCTGGTCCGCGTGAACCGGATCGAGCAGCCCGAGGCGGCGCTGCTCTCGCCCGAGCAGTCGTTCTTCGTGCGGGAAAACCTGAAGCTTAAATTGCTCAATGCCCGTTTGGGCTTGCTGGCACGGCAGTTCGAGTCTTCACGCTCTGATTTGAACTCTGCCAGCCAAGCGCTGACGAAGTACTTTGATGGATCATCCCGGCGTACACAAGCCGCCTCGACCCTGTTGCTGCAGGTTCAGGGCCAGATGAAGACAATGCAGTTGCCGCGCGTGGACGAAACCCTGACGGCACTGTCCACGGCGGCGGCAGGTCGCTAGCGATGCGCGCCGCGCTGTGGTTCCTGGCGCTGTTCGGCATTGCCGCGGCGATTGCGCTGTTCGCCGGCAACAACCAGGGCACCGTCACCCTGTTCTGGCCGCCGTACCGGGTCGATCTGTCACTCAATCTGGTGCTGTTGCTGCTGGCCTTGCTGTTCTTCACCTTGCACACGGCGCTGCGTGCCCTCGCTGCGCTGTTTGCCATTCCGGGTCAGGCCAAGCGCTGGCGCTCTCAGTACCAGGAGCGTGCCATGCACATGGCCTTGCTTGATGCGCTGTCGCACTTGGTGGGCGGGCGATTCATTCGCGCGCGCAAAGCTGCGGAGTTGGCGCTGGCGCGGGAAAGCGCCCTGTCCCAGGGCAGCGATGTCCCGGCCCATTGCGCCCGCCTGCGCGTGTTGTCCCACTTGCTGGCCGCCGAGAGCGCCCAGGCCCTGCAAGACCAGGCGGCGCGGGAAATGCATTTTCAGGCCGCCATGGAACAGGCCGGCCGACGTGACGCTCAAGAAACCCGCGACGCCGTGCAGATGCGCGGCGCGCGCTGGGCCTTGGAGGACCGCGATGCGGCGGCCGCCCTGCACTGGATCGACCAGTTGCCGCAAGGCGCCGGACGCCGCACCATTGCCTTGCGGCTGCGCCTGGAGGCCGCACGCCTCGGGCGCAAGACCGTGCTAGCCCTGGAGACCGCTCGCCTGCTTGCCAAGCACCGCGCATTTTCGGAGGAGGCTTCGCTGGGGATCTTGCGCAGCCTGGCTCTGGAGCTAATTGGCTCGGCGCACGACGCGGCCCAGCTTCGAGCCGCGTGGAGCCAGCTCGATCCAAAGGAGCGCGGCATGCCTGAGGTGGCGGTTCAAGCGGCGCAGCGCTTGTTGTCCCTCAGCGGTGAGGTCGAGGCGTCGCGCGAGTGGCTGCTACCGACCTGGGAGCGGATGGTTAAGCAGCGCGACGGGCTGACCGACGGCCAGCGACTTGAGCTGGTTCGAGTGCTGGAGAGCGGCTTTGCCCTGGCCGGGGGGGCACCCGAGCCTGCCTGGTTAACGCGCATCGAGATGGCGCAACTGGCCAATCCGCGCGACGCGGCCCTGCAGTACCTGGCCGGAATAAGCTGCATGCGCCTGCAACTCTGGGGTAAGGCTCAGCAGTTGTTGACCCAGTCGCTGTCCATGCTGCAAGACCCCGGCCTGCAACGAAATGCCTGGCGTGCACTGGCCGAACTGGCGGAGCGGCGCGACGACGCCGAGGCTGCCATCCAGGCCTGGCGCAATGCCGCAAAAAGGTGACGGTCTCTGGATTCACGGCTATCATGCCGCCATGAGTACCTTGATTGACCACATCATCAAGCTGACCGACCACCGCGACCGGGATCTGCTTGAATTGACCCTGTCCAAGGCGTTGATTGATCTGCTTCCGATCCAGCGCATCGTGATCGCTCGCGTCATGAATGAAGAGGGCGAAAAGCGCTGGCTTGAAGTAGCCAGGCTGGATGCCAAGGGAGGTGGCAAGGTGGTTGATCCGATGCGCGTGGACTTTCATGCATTGCCGCGGCTGGACGATGCCTCCGACCGCCTTAAATGCCTGCAACGCCGGGAAATCGTTGAGATTGCCTGGGCTGGCGAGGACGGTCCACGCATCAACATGTTGCCCCTGTTTTCGGATTCGCGCAAGGATGACGAAGGCGTGATCGAAGTGCATTCGGAGGCGCCGCTGACGGCGGACGAACTGCTCACGATCCAACAATTGCGCCGAATCTATCGCAACATGTACACCTTGCTTGAGTACAGCGACCGCGATGCGCTCACTGGCCTGCTCAATCGCAAGTCCCTGGACGACGCGTTTTACAGCGCGGTTCTGGAAGAGCTCGATGGCATGACCGGAGAGCCCACTGGCGCCCAGCCCCCCAAGGGCGTCGACAAGGACCGCCGCCACCGTGTACCCGCCAACTACTGGCTGGGGTCTGCCGTGATCGACAACTTCGGCGCCGTCAACGACAAGCATGGGCACTTGATTGCCGAGGAAGTGCTGCTGTTGGTCGCCCGGGTGATGAACAACACCTTTCGCACTTACGACCGCATCTACCGGTTTGGTGGCGAGCACTTTGGCGTGTTGATGCATTGCCCGGATGAGGCCTTGGTGCTGGCGGCCTTTGAGCGGTTTCGCGCCAATGTGGAGAAGTTCAATTTTCCGCAGGTGGGCCGCGTGACGGTGAGCTGTGGCTTTACCAGTGTCATGGCCGACGATTCACCCAGTACCACGCTCGAAAAAACCGAGCGCGCGATTGACTTTGCCCAGCGCAGCGGGCGCAACAAGGTATGCAGCCACCTGGGTCTTGTGCGGCGTGGTTTTTTTGGTGACACGCCCAAGGTTGGCGCGGTCGATCTGTTCTGACGCCCGAATTCGAATGTGAAAGGGGCGCCTGAGGCGCCCCTTGTTCCTTGTCCGGGGACTTGCCCCGCCGAGTTCTGCTTACTGTGGCGTCGTGTCCTCAAAGGGCAGCGCCAGTTCGCGCAAATCGCGTTTGGTCTCCACCATCACCAGGGGTTGGGACTCGATGACAACGGACGCCGGACGTTGGCGCGGAACGTGCGTGGCCTTGGGCTCAGCCGCGATCGCAGCCTGAACGGCGGCGATCTTGCTCGCATCGGAGCCGACCCAATTCAGACCCGCTGTCTGCGCGATCTGCGCCAGTTCGTCGCTTGGCAGGACAAAGCTTTGAACCCTTGGCATGCCGGCTGCCGCGACGTTGGCTGCCGACCTGCCTGGCGCGGGAGCGCTCGCCGTGACGGGCTGTTGCACCGGCATCGGCGCCGATACCGGCATCGGCGTTGGTACGGGTGCCGCAGTCGCCGCCATGGCCGCCACCGGTGCGAGTGACGCAGGAGCGTTGGCACGTTCTTCATTGACTGCCGGGCGTTGTGCGGCGACCTCGAAGTAGGACGGACGCGGTGCCGATTCCTGCTGGGCTGGGGCGTTCGATGCCGGGTCCTCGCCGTCGGGACGGTCCGAGCGTTCAGCGCGCTCACCACGTGGGCCGCGTTCGCGACCGTAGCGGTCGCGTGGGCGTTTTTCACGCCCCTCATTACCTTGCGACGGGGTGTCGGTAGCTGCCGCAGTTGCTGCGTTCAGCTCTTGAGCGCCGACCATGCCTTCGGAACCGGACACCGCGCCTTCGGTGCGCGCGGCTTGCTCTTGCGGCATATCGCCGCGCCCTGCCTCTGTCGTGCGTGGCCCACGGTCAGGGCGGCGTCCACCGCGGCCCTCGGGTCGTGCATCGGGGCGCTCCTCGCGCTCGCCACTGCTGCTGCGGTCCGGGCCGCCTTCAGCGCGGTCGGCACCCCGGCCACGTTCACCACGGTTGGGGCGATCACCCCGCTCGCGTGGGGGACGTTCACCGCGCGGTTCCTGTCGCGCGCCATCTTGCGTCGCCACGGCTCCAGTTGCACCAGCCGGACCCTCGGCGTTCAGGGGTCTACCTTCGGCATCAAAGCGCTCGCGTTGTCCAGTGCCCGAACGCTCGCCTCGGCCACCACGACCGCCACGGCCACCGCCACGCGGACCACGACCATCGCCACGCGCTTCGTCGCGACCTTGTCCGCGGCCCTCATTGCGTCGCGCACCGTCGCGACCGCCACGGTCGTCGCGCTTGGCATCCTTCGGGGTCGCTGGAGCGGGCGCCACAACCGCTGCCGGGGCGGGCTCGGCTCCAAACAGGCTCTTGAGCCAGCCGACAAATCCCTTGCTGGTGGGCTGGGCAGGCGCCACGACGGGTGGGGCGGCCTTGACCGGCTGCGCCGCCGGCGCAGCGACCGTCTTGGCAACCGCCTCCGGCTTGGGCGGGGCCACCGGCGCGGGCGCGTCCGGCAGTACACCCTTGATCAGCGCGGTTTGCTTGTTGGTAGGCTCCTGTGAGCGCCGGGTGACCGAAGTCGGGTCTTCCATCTCCTCGGCGAGTCGGTAGCTGGCTTCGATGTTGTCCAGACGCGGGTCATCGTGTTTGAGGCGCTCCAACTTGTAGTTGGGCGTCTCCAGCGTCTTGTTGGGAACCATCAGCACATTGATACGCTGCTTGAGTTCGATCTTGGCGATCTCGGTGCGCTTCTCATTAAGCAAGAAGGACGCGACATCGACCGGTACTTGGCACAGCACCGAAGCCGTGTTGTCTTTGAGTGACTCTTCCTGAATGATGCGCAGGATTTGCAGCGCGCTCGACTCGGTGTCACGGATGTGCCCGGACCCGCCGCAGCGCGGGCAGGGAATGGAAGCGCCTTCCGACAGCGCCGGGCGTAGCCGCTGGCGACTCATTTCCATCAGGCCGAATTTGCTGATGGTGCCAAATTGCACGCGGGCGCGGTCCTGGCGCAACGCGTCGCGCAGACGATTTTCGACGTCGCGGCGATTGCGGCTTTCTTCCATGTCGATGAAGTCGATCACGATCAGGCCACCGAGGTCGCGCAGACGCATCTGGCGCGCCACTTCGTCGGCGGCTTCGAGGTTGGTGCGGGTGGCGGTTTCTTCGATGTCGCCGCCCTTGATGGCACGCGCCGAGTTCACGTCCACGCTGACGAGCGCTTCGGTGTGGTCAATCACGATCGCGCCGCCGGAAGGCAATTGCACCGTGCGGGCGTAGGCCGATTCGATCTGGTGCTCAATCTGGAAGCGGCTGAACAGCGGTGCGTCATCGCGGTAGCGTTTGACGCGAGCGGCGTGTTCTGGCATCACGTGCGCCATGAACTGCTGCGCCTGTTCGTACACATCGTCGGTGTCGATCAGGATGTCGCCAATGTCGTGGTTGAAATAGTCACGAATGGCACGGATCACCAGGCTGGACTCCTGGTAGATCAGGTAGGCGCCCTTGCCACCTTTGGCGGCGCCGTCAATCGCGTTCCACAGTTTGAGCAGGTAGTTCAGGTCCCACTGCAGCTCGGGCGCGCTGCGGCCAATGCCCGCCGTGCGGGCGATGATGGACATGCCGTTGGGGTATTCGAGCTGCTCCAGCGCTTCCTTGAGGTCGGCGCGGTCTTCACCCTCGATACGGCGTGACACGCCACCGCCGCGCGGGTTATTGGGCATCAACACCACGTAGCGACCAGCCAACGAGACGAAGGTGGTCAGGGCCGCGCCCTTGTTGCCACGCTCTTCCTTTTCGACTTGGACCAGCAGCTCCTGGCCTTCGCGGATGGCATCCTGAATGCGGGCCTGGCTGACCGAGACGCCTTGCTGGAAGTACTGTTTGGAGATTTCCTTGAACGGCAGGAAGCCGTGACGGTCTTCGCCGTAGTCAACGAAGCAGGCTTCCAACGAGGGCTCGACGCGGGTGACGACGGCCTTGTAGATGTTGCCTTTGCGCTGTTCGCGCCCTTCGATTTCGATTTCGTAGTCGAGCAGTTTTTGTCCGTCGACAATGGCCAGGCGGCGTTCTTCAGCCTGCGTGGCGTTGATCAGCATGCGTTTCATGGCTTGCGTTCCTTCTTCAATCGGTCGCTCGCCGTTGCCGTGTCAGGCATTGGCGCGACCAGGTCTTGCGACCCATTACCGGCTCGATACGAGCCAACAATGCCGGGACGAACGCTTTGAAACGAAGGGAATTGCCGGAGAACCGCGACTCAATGGTGGAGTCGAGGCATGGGCACGTGGAGGGGAGCAAGCACGGGCAAGCGTGAAACCGCTGTCGATTCGACGTTGGTTTGCGCCCATTTGACCGGCACCAAGGGCTGATCGGTGCCCGAAAACGGCGCGTGAACGCACCGCAGGCACAACTGGATCAGACGCATCAGCACAATCATCTTGGCTCTCATTCCGTCCGCACGCCTAGGGCCTGCGGACTTGGGGTATTCCGTATCGGTGTTTCATGGCGTCGGCTTGACGGCTCACTTTGTGCGCCTCCGCACGCTTTGGCGTGGGGTTTGCGCACAGTGCGAACCGCCGGCATCGACCTTCCAGCGGGACTGATGCTTGGGTGTGGACTAAACTCCAGACAAATCAAACACTTACAGCGCATCGCTAGTGAAACACATTATAGAGGGCAAACCCCAGCCCGCGCCGCCCCAGGTGAAAACCGTGGTCGTGGATGAGGATTCCGCCGGTCAGCGACTGGACAATTTTCTGCTGCGCCATTTGAAAGGCGTACCCAAAACCCACGTCTACCGCATCATCCGCAGTGGTGAAGTGAGGGTTAACAAAGGTCGCGCCAGCGCCGACACGCGGGTCGCGACGGGTGATGTCATACGCCTGCCACCAGTGAGGGTATCGGAACGCGCAGCCGACAAGGCTTCGGCCATGCTGGCCGAGTCAGCGCGACAGGTGCCGGCACGGGTGTTCACTGTCTTGTATGAGGATGAGGTCATGCTGGCGATCGACAAGCCTGCCGGGGTGGCGGTGCACGGCGGTTCGGGGGTCAGTTTTGGCGTGATCGAGCAGTTGCGCATGGC
>JAUXWC010000045.1 GCA_030685025.1 Rhodoferax sp. | reverse complement strand
GCTGGGCGTGCGCAGCATCTCGGGGATGCGTGGCTGCAAGGCACCCAAGTCGATGCCACCGCTGGCATTGGACGCCATCACTTTGGCCAGGGTCAAGCCTTCGGGGCGTGCGCCAAGACCGTCGCCATAGGGGCCGCTACGCAGCGCCACTTCCAGGCTGCGCTGTGGGCCGCGCAGCGCGGCGGTGGCCGCGATCACGGCGGCGGCGTGCGCGCCAAACAGGCGCTGCGCATCGTCGGCGAACTGAGCGTCATCCAACGCATTCACGTCGACCGTTGCGCCCTTGCCTTGTACGATGGCCGCCAGCCTGAGCAGGGTTTGCCACTCCTCGGGCTGCTCGGCGGCGCGCGGCAACACTGGCGGGCTGTAGCGCGCATGGTTGCGCCAGGAGAGTTGGGGAAAGGCCACGTCGTAGTGCCAGTCCTCCAGCGGCGAGAGGCCGGGCAGGATCACGTCGGCATGGCGCGTGGTCTCGTTGAGGTAGATGTCCAGGCTGACCATGAAGTCGAGTTGCTGCAAGGCGGTCGACAGGCGTGGACCATTGGGCGCCGACAACACCGGGTTGCTGGCCACCGTGATGAGCGCGCGCACCTGGCCGTCGCCGGCGGTCTCGATCTCTTCGGCCAGACAGGTGATGGGCAGCTCGCCCATCACCTCGGGTGCACCGCTGACGCGGGCCTTGTGACGCCCGGTGCTGACGCCCTTGCCCACACCGGGTTGGTTCGCGGGGTTGCCGGCGGTGTTGTTGGCAAACGCGGCGGATTTGGCGAACATGGCACCGCCGGGTGCGTCCAGGTGGCCGGTCAGGGTGTTGAGCACGTCGACCAGCCAGCTCGCCAGCGTGCCGTATTCCTGCGTGCAGGTGCCGATGCGGGCGTAGACGGCGGCACGTTCGGTGCTGGCGAGTTCGCGCGCCAGGCCGCGGATGGTGTCGGCCTCGATGCCGCAGCGTGTGGCCACGGCTTCGGGAGTGAACGGGGCGACCGCCGCCTCGACTTCGGCCACACCCTGCACCCACTCGGCGAGGGGCCCGAGGCGCACGCGCTTTTCAGCAAACAGGGTGTGCACCATGGCGGCCAGCAAGAACACGTCGGCACCGGGGCGGATGAAGTGGTGCGCATCGGCCACGGCGGCCGTTTCGGTGCGGCGCGGGTCGATCACCACCAACTTGCCGCCGCGTGCCTGCATCGCTTTGGCTTTGCCTTTGAAGTCGGGC
>JAUXWC010000044.1 GCA_030685025.1 Rhodoferax sp. | reverse complement strand
GCTGGGCGTGGTGTCGTCCCCGGCCAGCAGGGCAGCCATGGCCAGCAGGTTGTCGCCGTAGATCAGGCGGTTGGCCCAGGGTTGCCCATCGATCAGCGCAGTGCCTCCGGCGGTGGCCTCGCCCAGCATGGGTTGCGGGCTCTCGATCAGACTGGTCTGCCCCGGTGCAAACACCTCGCGCTGCGCGGAGCGCTTGTGCGCGGTCACCCAATCTTGCACCGCGCTGTCCTTGGCGGGCAGCACCACCTCGCGGGTTTGCAGGCTGACGCGGTGGCGGCTTTCAATGCCCTCCAGGATTTTTTCAGCTTCTTTGCGGCCTTGAGCCACGATTTCCGGGAGTTGTTCGAGCAAGGACTTGGGCATGGACGGCAGACGCTGAAATTGAAATCCCTTTATAAGGGACATAAAACGTCAACTGTAATGGACATTTGGGGTGGGCCGCCCGAATAACGTGCCTTCCATGAATGAAAAGAAGGAGTTCAGCGAGCGTTTGCGGTCCGCCATGAAGGCGCAGCGGCTGGACGTCAGTGGCGCCGTGCTGGAGCGGGAGTTCAACTTGCACTGGTCGGGCAAGCCCGTGCGGAGGCAGACCGCCTGGAAATGGCTCAATGGCGAGGCCATTCCCACCCAAGACAAGTTGCAGGAATTGGCGAAGTGGCTGAAACTGGACAGCCAGCATTTGCGGTTTGGCGACCACGTTCACACACATCTGCGTGCCGAACAAAAGCGCTGGGATGAAGGCATTGGCTACCTGGAGCGCGAAACCTTCGACGCTTTTCTCAAGCTGCCCGCCCCGCAGCGCAAGATCATCCGTGAAGTGATCCTGACCTTTGCCAAGGCGCATACCCAAGCGTAACCCCTGTGCCACCCTATTTCCATGTCCACCCCCCCTGCACCAAGCGCTAGAAAGTCTCAGCATCGCGGACAGGCGTGCGCTGGGTGAGGCCTTGATTGACAGTGCGCAAAGCGAAGCCTCCGCGCCTCTCTTGACCGATGCGCAGCCTGTTTGGCAGACCGCCAACATGGTGTGCGTCTTCCCTGGGGTTCGAAATGGATGGCTTGTTAAGACTGGGGCAATTGACTACAATTGTGGTAACTTATAAAAGGCAGACCATGTCCACCGTTTCCATGCGCATCGACGAGTCCTTGATCAGCGCTGCCCGGACGGCCGCCAAGGCGGAATTCCGCACCGTACAGGGTCAAGTGGAGTTCTGGGCCAAAGTGGGCCGCGCCGCGCTGGACAACCCCGATCTGCCCGCCTCCTTCATTGCCGAAAGCCTCATGAGCCTGGCCGAGCCGCGTGAAGACAGCGCGCCGTTTGTGCCGCGTAGCCGCACCGACGCTGTGCAGGCATGAGCTGGCAAGTGCTGCAAACGCGGCGCTTTGCCCGCGTTTACAAAAAGCTGACCAACGCCGCACTGATTGCCGACACCGATGCTGCGGTCGCCGCCGTAGCGGACAACCCTGATGTGGGTGAACGCAAGAAGGGCGACCTGGCCCAGTTGCGGGTACACAAGTTCCGCAGCCAGGGTCATCTGTACCTGCTGGGTTACGCCCGCGAGGAAGAAGTGCGCCTGATCTACCTGGAAGCCCTGGGGCCGCATGAGAATTTCTACCGGGATTTGAAACGCTGACCGGCTACAACCTGGGCACGCGTAGGGTGCGCCGGCAAGCCCCATTCCGCCAAACCGACACTGTCGCCCGAGCGCTTGCATGAATTGAGGAGTAGACACGCGAGTTCAATGCGCGTTACTGGGGCAAGCCCATGACGCTGCACGGGGTGCGGCGCTGGTTGCGCGGCGAGACCCAGCCCACCCCGATGAGCCGGGCGTGACGGTTGCGCAACTCAAGGCGAATCTGCTGAACGCATTCCATTAGGTTCTGGTCAAGATTTCTCGCCAGCAACCCGTACCTGTATGCCAAAGCCGAAAGCCTCATGCGATGCGCGCACTTGAGCTGCCACGCGCCGATAATCCGGCACATGCGCTTCTTCCAGTTCAACCTGATCTGCGGCCTTGGACTGGTGGGTCTTCTTCTTGGGCCGGCCCACGCCCAACCCATTCACGTCGCAGTCGCCGCGAACTTCGCCGTACCCATGAAGCGCCTGGCTGCGGACTTCGAAAAGACCGGCCCCTACAAAGTGCAACTGTCCGCCGGTTCCACCGGCAAACTGAGCGCACAGATTCGCAGCGGCGCGCCGTTTGACGTGCTGGTGGCGGCCGATGCCGCGTCGGTGCAGCGACTGCTGCAAGAGCGCCATGCGGTGAGCGGCAGCGCCTTCACTTACGCCACCGGACGGCTGATGCTGTGGTCGGCTCAGGCCGGGCTGGTTGATGCCCAAGGCGAGGTACTCAAGCGTCAGAACTTCCGTCACCTGGCGGTGGCGGCACCGCAACTGGCACCTTATGGCGCCGCTGCCATGCAAACGCTCGGCCGGCTCGGTCTGAGCGAAACACTTGCCCCAAAACTGGTTCAAGGCGAGAGCATCGCGCAAACCTACAGCTTCGTGGCCACGGGCAATGCCGAGCTGGGCTTTGTGGCCCGCTCGCAGGTGTGGGAGAACGGCTCCCTGAGCAAGGGCTCGGCTTGGCTGGTACCGGCCACCATGCACGACCCGCTCCACCAGCAAGCGGCGCTGCTGACCCGCGCTGGCGCCAACCCCGGCGCAACGGCGCTGCTGCAGTTCCTCAAGACCGGTCAAGCCAAAGCGGTGATACGCTCGTTCGGCTATGAAACAGACTGAACCTGACGGTGGATTGACGTGATGCCTGGCGCTTCGCCCTGGGGTGCCATCGCCCTCACGCTGCAACTTGCCGGTTTGAGCACGCTGATCCTGCTGCTGCTGGGCACGCCGCTGGCGTGGTGGCTGGCGCGCACGCGCTCCTGGCTCAAGGGACCGGTGGGCGCGCTGGTGGCGCTGCCGATCGTGTTGCCACCCACCGTGCTGGGTTTTTACTTGCTGGTCACCATGGGTCCGCACGGTCCAGTTGGGCAATTGACGCAATCACTCGGGCTGGGGCTGCTGCCCTTCAGCTTCGCCGGATTGGTGGTGGGCTCGGTCATCTACTCCCTGCCGTTCGTGGTGCAACCGCTTCAAAACAGCTTCGAGGCCATCGGTGAGCAGCCGTTGGAGGCCGCCGCCACGCTGCGCGCCTCGCCCTGGGACACCTTTGTCAACGTCGTGTTGCCATTGGCGCGGCCGGGCTACCTCACGGCCACGATCATGGGTTTCGCGCACACCGTGGGTGAATTTGGCGTGGTGCTGATGATCGGCGGCAACATCCCGGACAAAACCCGGGTCGTATCGATCCAGATTTACGATCATGTCGAGGCCATGGAGTACGCCCAGGCCCACGGACTGGCGGCCGGCATGGTGGTGTTTTCGTTCGTCGTGTTGCTGCTCTTGTACACGCTTAACCCGACCGGTCGGCGCCAGCGAGGCCACCGAGCATGACAGTTGGTGATGGCCTGCAAGCCCGCTTGACCCTGGCGCGCGCCGACTTCCAGTTGGATGTGGCGCTGGAGTTGCCGGCCGGACAGGTCAGTGCGCTGTTTGGTCCCTCGGGTTCGGGCAAGACCAGTTGCCTGCGCGCCATCGCCGGGCTGGAGCGCGCCGCGCGCGGCAGTGTGGTGGTGAACGGCGAGGTCTGGCAAGACGATGCCCGCAAGCTGCTTGTGCCGGTGCACCAGCGTGCCTTGGGTTACGTGTTTCAGGACGCGCGCCTGTTCAGCCACCTCAACGTCGCCGACAACCTGGCCTTTGGCATGCGGCGCTTGCCACCCGCGCAGCGGCGCGTGTCGCTGGACCAGGCGGTGGCGCTGCTGGGCATTTCACACCTAACGCAGCGCAAGCCCGACTCGCTGTCCGGTGGTGAGCGCCAGCGCGTATGTATCGCCCGGGCCTTGGCCACCAGCCCACGCATTCTGCTGATGGACGAGCCACTGGCCGCGCTGGATGCCGCGCGCAAGGCCGAAATCCTGCCCTACCTGGAGCAACTGCACCGCGAACTGGCCATGACCGTGGTCTACGTCAGCCACGCGCCGGACGAAGTCGCCCGGCTGGCCGACCACTTGGTGCTGCTGGACCGTGGCAAGGTGCTGGCTGCTGGTCCCACGGCGGACATGTTGACGCGCCTGGACTTGCCATTGGCCCACGGCGATGGCGCGGCGGCTGTGCTGGTGGCCACGGTCATCGGCCACGAGGCGGCCTACCACCTCAGCGTCGCGCGTTTTGGCGGAGGCGAACTCAACATCCCGCGCCAGACCGCAGCCATTGGGCAGTCCTTGCGCATCCGGGTGCAGGCGCGCGACGTCAGCCTGAGTTTGCTGCGTCCCAGCGGCACCAGCATTCTTAACATCCTGCCGGCCCGCGTGCTGACGCTCTCGCCCGACAGCCCCGGGCAGGTGATGGTGCAACTCGATGCCGGTGGCTGCACCTTGCTGGCCCGCATCACCGAGAAGTCGGCGCACGGCCTGGCGCTGGTGCCGGGCGTGGCCGTGTTTGCCCAGATCAAGGGCGTGGCGATTCTGGGCTGACGGGCCACCCTGTGCCCACCACCCCGCAGCAAGCAATGACCCCCGTGAAGTTCGTCCTCTGCGCCCTGTCCGTAGCCGCCTTGCTGGCCGGCTGCGCCAGTCGGCCATCCGACTTCAGTCAACCCACCCCCGCACAGCCAGAAGCTGCCAGTGCTTACCAGCCCAAGCCGGGCTGGACCACGCAACGCTTCAGCGTCGCGGCCGCCAATCCGCTGGCCACCGATGCGGGTTACCAAGTGCTCAGGGCCGGTGGCTCGGCGGTGGACGCCGCCATTGCGGTGCAGATGGTGCTGACACTGGCCGAGCCGCAATCCAGCGGCATTGGCGGCGGCGCCTTTCTGCTGCACTTCAACGGTCGCGACGTGGAGGCCTTTGACGGCCGCGAGACCGCACCGGCTGCCGCCACCGACAAGCTGTTCCTCGGCGCCGATGGCAAACCGATGGCCTTCATTGACGCCGTGGTCGGTGGTCGCTCGGTGGGCACGCCGGGCACCGTGCGCATGCTGGAACTGGCGCACCAGCGTTACGGCAAACTGCCCTGGGAGCGCCTGTTCCAGCCGGCCATCACGCTGGCCGAGAACGGCTTCCCGGTCAGCGCGCGGCTGCACGCCCTGCTGGCCAGTGAGCCGCACCTGAAGAAGGATCCGGTGGCGGCGGCCTATTTCTACGCGGCCGACGGCCAGCCTCACCCGGTCGGCCACCGGCTGCGCAACCCCGAATTGGCGCACGTGTTGCGGCTGATCGCGGCGCAGGGCTCCAAAGGCCTGCTGGAAGGCGAAGTGGCCCACGCCATCGTACGCAAAGTGCGGGACCACGCCAGCAACCCGGGCCTGCTGACGGCGGCCGATCTGGCGCTCTACCAGGCCAAGCCACGCAGCGCCCTGTGCCACGACTGGCGCGCTGGCGCCAGGGACTACCGGATTTGCGGCTTCCCGCCCCCCAGCTCCGGCGCCCTGACCATCGGGCAAATGCTGGGCCTGTTGGCCCACACCGAAGCGGCAACCCTGCCTCTGCAGGACGGCCTGCCCTCAGCCGCCTGGCTGCACCTGTACACCGAAGCCGCGCGCCTGGCCTTTGCCGATCGAGCGCAATACGTGGCCGACCCGGATTTTGTGGCCGCGCCGGGGGGCACCTGGCAAAGCCTGTTGGACTCCCACTACCTGGCCGAGCGCGCCAAGCTGATTGGCTCCACCAGCATGAAGGTCGGCAAACCGGGCCTGCCGGGCACCATCAAGACCGCCTATGCCGCCATGCCCGAGCAAGCCGAGCACGGCACCAGCCACATCAGCATCATGGACGCAACGGGCCAGGCCATCGCCATGACCACCACCATCGAAGACGGGTTTGGCTCGCGCCAGATGGTCAACACCGGTGGCGCTCGCAGCGGCGGCTTCTTGCTGAACAATGAACTTACCGACTTCAGCCTGGCCCCGAGCGACGCCGCCGGGCTGCCAGTGGCCAACCGGGTGCAGGGCGGCAAGCGCCCGCGCTCATCGATGTCGCCCACGCTGGTGTTCGACAAGGCCAGCGGCCAACTGGCGATGAGCGGCGGCAGCCCAGGCGGCGCGCTGATCATTCACTACACCGCCAAGCTGCTTTATGGCACCCTGCAATGGAGCCTGAACGCGCAGCAGGCGATCAACCTGCCGAACTTCGGCTCACTGGGCGGCCCAACCCTGCTGGAAGAAAATCGCTTCCCCGCGACCACGGTGAACGGTCTCAAGGCGCGCGGCCATGAGGTGCGCGAAGTCACCCTGACCAGCGGCCTGCAAGCCATCCAGAAAACACCGACCGGCTACTTCGGTGGCGCCGATCCGCGGCGCGAGGGCGTGGTGATGGGCGATTGAGCAGGTCTACGGCCCCAACGGTCGGGAAGGTACTCCAGCGAGCGGGGATCATCGCATTTCGATATCATCATTCGGGTGCACCGAGTTGGACCACCGTACGCCGCCCCACCCCCCGCAACCATGTTGATCCGATCGTTCTCTTGTCTGCTGATGATGCTCTGCGCGCTTGGGAGCGCCCAGGCCGCTTTGCCCACCTGCTCGCGCCCTCTTACGCTGGCCCTGCACGACCATGGCCTGCTCTATTCCGCCGAGACCGACACCGGCATCGACAAGGACGTGGCCGACGAACTGGTTCGCCGCAGCGGCTGCCAGGTCACGGTCAGCGTAATGCCCCGCGCGCGCATCTGGCAACTGATCGAATCCGGCGCGCTGGACTTCAGCCTCTCGGGCATCACCAACCCGGCGCGCGACAAGTTTGCTGCCTTCGCCTGGTACTTCAGCAACCACTACTACCTGCTGGTTCGCAAGGATTCTGGCGTACGCGCGCTGGCCGACTTTGAGCGCAATGACAAACTGCGGCTGGGCGTGATCCGCAGCTTTCGCTACAGCGACACCGCCAACCGGCTGGTGGACAACTTGCACGCGGCCAACCGGGTCAGCCTGGCCGGCGGCCTCGCGCCGCTGTACCAGACGCTGACGCTCAACCACATTCAGGGCATGATCATCGAGCCGTTTGATTACCCGACACTGGGCGAGAAGAATCTGCGCGAGCTCACCACCATCATCGAGTTCAATGACCCCGCCGTGCCCCACGGCCTGATCATGTCCAGGCAGGCACTGACACCGACCGAGCAGGACGCTTGGCGCGCGCTGGTGCACGGCATGCGCGCCGACGGCACTCTGCGCCGCATTTTCGAGAAGTACTTCAAACCCGACATGGCGGCCGCCATGGTCGATTTTTAGGCCCCCCGTGCCGGCTGCCCTGTCATCCAGAACAACCGCCCTCTTACGCCTGATGCCCTTGCTGGTGCTGACGGGCACGCTCGCGCTCACCTGGCTGGTCTGGGACCATGAACGCGAAAGCGCACGCAAGGCCTTGCGCACCCAGTTTGATTTTGCCCTGCGTGAAAGCGTCAGTCGCGTCGACCAGCGCATGGCGGCCTACGAGCAACTGCTGCGCGGCGTGCAAGGGCTGTTTGCGGCCACCGGCGCTCTGGACCGGATCGCCTTGCGCGCCTACGTCGACACACTGAAGCTGGACGCCAATTTTTCGGGAATCCAGGACATTGGCGTGATCCAGCGCGAACCTGAAATCGCTCGCGCCCTGGCCCCGCTGGGGTTCGACACCTGGACCGAACCGGTTCGACGGCGGGCGATGGAGCGCGCGCGGGATTCCGGCATGGCGGCCCTGTCGGGCAAGGTCCGGTTGGCAGTCGACCCGGCGACCAATGCCACCCCCGGTTTCATCCTGTTCCTGCCGGTGTTCCAGACCGGCCAGCCGCGTGGCAGTGTGGCGCAACGGCGCACCCATCTGGTCGGCTGGGTCTACGCCTCCTTCCACATGAGCGACTTCGTGGCCAGCTTGTATGGCAAGCAGCCGGCGGGCCTGGGCCTGGCGATCTTCGACGGTGTGGTGCCGACCGACGCCGCGCTGCTGTACCGCTCCGCCGACTACACCGTTGAGCCGCAAGCGCTGTCCCGGCTGCCGCTGAGCGCCAACGAGTACCTGGTGGTCGCCGGCCACACCTGGACCCTGTCCATCAGCGCGCTCAAAGAGTTCGAGACCAGCCTGGGCCGCGACAGCTCGCCGATCATCGCCATCACGGGCGCCGGTCTGAGCTTGTTGCTGGCGCTGCTGGCCTGGTTGCTGGGCTTCGGCCGGGACCGGGCGATGCGCCTGGCCGCGGGCATGACCGAGGAACTGCGCCACGTGGCGCAGCACGACAGCCTGACCGGCTTGCCCAACCGCGCCCTGTTCAGCGACCGGCTCAATCAGGAGCTGTCTCGCGCCAAGCGCCATGGGGATCGGTTCGCCTTGATGTTCCTGGACCTCGACAACTTCAAGCCCATCAACGACAACTTCGGCCATGCCGTGGGAGATCTGGTGCTGCAACAAGTGGCCCAGCGGCTGCGCGATTCGATCCGTGATTCCGACACCGTCGGTCGTATCGGCGGCGACGAGTTTGTGGTCCTGATGCCCGAGCTGACCAACTTGAACACCGCCCATGGCGTGGCTGAAAAGGTCCGCCAGGCCTTGCGTCTACCGTACGTGATTGATGGCCGCGAGTTGATGATTTCATGCAGCGTGGGTATTGCCCTGTACCCGACCGACGGAACCGACGAAATCGCGCTGACCAAAAGCGCCGACCAGGCCATGTACCGCGCCAAGGGCCAGGGGCGCGATACCGTGGCGCTCAGCACCTTCTAGCGTCACTTGGCGGCCGCGTTCGGAAAGAACAACTGCTCGCCGCCAATCTTGTAGCTGGCAATCACCCCCTGCCCGTACGGTGATACGACCCAATCGACAAACTTCTGCGCCTCGGCAACTTTGACGTGCGGGTGCTTGGCCGGGTTGACCACCATCACGCCGTATTGGTTGAACAACTTGTTGTCACCCTCCACCAACACCGCCAGATCGCCCCGGTTCTTGAACGACAGCCAGGTGCCCCGATCAGCCAACACATAAGCGCCAGTACCCGAGGCCATGTTCAGCGCCGGCCCCATGCCACAGCCGCATTCCTTGTAGCCCGTGCCCTTGCTCTCAAGCACACCAGCCGCTTTCCAGTAACGCAGCTCGGCGGCGTGGGTGCCGCTCTTGTCACCGCGTGAGACAAAGGCCGCGTTGCCGGCGGCCAGCTTCTTGAGCGCCTGCACGATGTCCTTGCCGCGCACCGCAGCCGGGTCGGCCCTGGGGCCGATCAACACAAAGTCGTTGACCATGACGGGGTAGCGTTTGAGCGCAAAGCCGTCGGCCACCAGCTTTTCCTCGGCCACCTGGTCATGCACGAACAGCAAGTCGGCGTCGCCCCGGCGCCCCATGTCCAGCGCCTGGCCGGTGCCCAGCGCCACCACCTTGACCTCTATCCCGCTGGCCTGCTTGAAGGCGGGCAACAAGTGTGCAAACAAGCCCGACTGCTCCGTGGAGGTGGTGGACGCCATGACGATGGTCTGCGCCGTCAGATCGCCACTCGCTACAAAAATAATAGCTACCTGAGCAATAGCTACAAGGGCCGAGGTCGAAAAACGCGCAAAACTTCTCAAGAAAGCTCTCCTTTGACAAACAAATTGGCTGCCGGGTAACGCTCCTGCAACAGGGCGCCGCCAAAAAACTGCTCGGTGGGCAAATCGGCCAACACACGGCCCTGCTCCAGGTAAATCACGCGGTTGGCCAGGCGCTTGACCTGGCCCAGGTTGTGGCTGCTGAACACCAGCGTCATGTCCTGCGCCAGCTCGTCCATCAAGGCTTCGACCTCGCGCTTGGCATGCGGGTCCAGGCTGGCGGTCGGCTCGTCGAGCAGCAACAGCCCTGGCTTCAGCACCCAGGCCCGCGCCAGGGCCAGGCGCTGCTGCTGGCCGCCAGACAAGGTCTTGGCACCACGTTCGGCCATCGCAGACAGACCAACGCGCTGCAAGGCCAGCCGTGCGTGCGCGCGCGCCTCGCGCCAAGGCACGCCGCCCAACCACAGGCCCAAGGCAACATTGTTCAAGCTGGTGGTGCGCAACATGTAGGGACGTTGAAACAGCATCGCCTGGCGCACGCTTGCATCTGTTTTCACGGCACCCGCACTGGGCGCAATCAACCGGTGAAACACCCGCAACAAGGTGCTCTTGCCACTGCCGTTGCCGCCAATCAGGGCCACCCGTTCACCGGGATGAATCAGCAGGGTGACGCCACTGAGCGCCTGCACTGCGCCAAAACGCACCTGCACCTGGTCAAGCTCAAGCAGCGGGATCATGACGCGCCCTGAATCAGCGGCGTTGGCAACTCGGTGCCTGGCACCCGGCCCTCTTGCCGGTCGCGCCACCAACGCAGCAGGGCGATCAGGGCGTTGAGCGCCAGCACGACCAGCAGCAACACCAGGCCCAGCGCCAGTGCCAGCGGCAAGTCACCCTTGCTGGTTTCGAGCGCAATGGCGGTCGTCATGACGCGAGTGAAGCCTTCGATGTTGCCGCCCACGATCATCACCGCCCCGACCTCCGAGATGGCACGGCCGAAGGACGCAATCAAGACCGTGAGCAGAGCAAAACGTTCGTCCCAGGCCAGCAGCAAACTGCGCAGCCAGAGACCCGCGCCCAGTGACTCAATCTGCTCGCCATGTTTGTCCTGCGCATCCTGTACCGCCTGGCAAGTCAACACCGCCACCACCGGGAACACCAGCAGAGCCTGCGCCAACACCATCGCCTTGAAGCTGAACAACCAACCCAGAAAGCCCAGCGGCCCGGAGCGCGACAACAGCAGGTACACCAACAGGCCCACCACCACGGAGGGCACCGCCAGCATGGTGTTGAGCAGGGTCAACAGCACCGGACGCATGGAGAAGCGCGCCACCCCCAGGCAGGCGCCCAGCACCAACCCGGCGCTGCACGCCAGCGCGCACGCGGTGGCACTGACCAGCAGGGAGCGCCCAACAATCGCCAACAGGCCGGCATCCAGCGCCACAATGAGTTGCAGCGCCGTGGCCACGCTGTCGGTGAGAGAGTTCATGAGTTGCGGTATCGTAGCGACGACCTCAAACACCCACCATATGTAGCACCGTGCATAGGCTCCAGTTCCACTACACCCTGTCGCGCGACGCCAGCCCGGCCCTGATTCGCAACCCGCTGATCGACATATTGCAGGCGGTCGCCCAGGCCGGCTCCATCTCGGGCGCGTCGCGCTTGCTGGGCTTGTCCTACCGCCACGTCTGGGGTGAGCTCAAGCGTTGGCAGGACGTGTTGGGCAATGAGCTGATCGTGTGGGAAAAAGGCCAGTCGGCGCGACTGACCGAATTCGGCGCCAAGCTGATGTGGGCCGAGCGCCAAGCGCAAGCGCGCCTGGCGCCACAAATCGAAGCCCTGCGCGCGGAGCTGGAGCGCACCTTTGCGGTGGCCTTTGACGACAGCGCCCACGTGGTCACGATGTACGCCAGCCACGACGACGCCGTGAGTGCCCTGCGCGAGCATGCCTTGCAGCAACATGGCTCGCCGCTGCATCTGGATGTGCGCTTTACCGGCAGCGTGGATGCGATCCGGGCGCTCAACGAAGGGCGTTGTGTGATGGCGGGTTTTCACACGCTGCAAGACGCCGGTCGCAACACCCTGGCCGAGCGAACCTACAAACCCTTGTTACAGCCGGGCCTGCACAAGATCATCGGTTTTGCGCAGCGCACCCAAGGGCTGATGGTCGCGCGTGGCAACCCCTTGGGCCTAACTTGTCTGTCCGATGTGGCGACGCGCAATGCCCGTTTTGCCAACCGCGCCCTGGGCAGCGGTACCCGCGTGGTTCTGGACGACCTGGTGGCCCAGGCCAGACTCAAGGCGGCCAGCATCAAGGGTTATGACATCACCGAACCCTCTCATGCGGCGGTAGCGCAGGCCATCGCGGCCGGCCAGGCCGACTGCGGCCTGGGCATTGCCGCCGCCGCGCACAAGCAAGGTCTGGATTTTGTTCCCCTGGCCCAGGAACGCTACCACCTGGTGTGCCTCAAGTCAGCCCTGTCCGAGCCCGGCATCCTGGCGCTGCTGCAGTTGCTGAAAACGCCCGACTGGCAACAGGAAGTGGCGCGCATCGAAGGCTACAGCCCGGCCCAGAGCGGCGAGGTGCTGTCCATGCGCAAGGTGCTGCCGTGGTGGGATTTTGCGGTGCGCAAGCGCGGCTGAACCAGCCTATGCAGGGTCAGTGCCAACCAGCGATGTGCGACACTGACATCCACGCGAAACGGCACAAACTTGGCTGGCCGGCCCAGCCTACATGAGGAAACGAACCAATGAAACTGTCCTTACGCTTTGTGTTACCCCTGATGCTGGTTCTGGCGGGCTTTGCCTACGCGCTGGGGCCCCTGGTTGACAAACTGACGACCCAGTGGTTTGTGCGTGACCTCGAGATCCGCGCATCCCTCATCGTCAACACCATTCAAGAGCCATTGCAGGAACAACTCGCAGCCGGCAAGAAAGCCAAGATCGGGGACTTCTTCAGCCGCATCAGCCAGGACGAGCGCCTCTTTGCGGTGGGCTACTGCGCCTCACCAGCAGCAACCGCGCTGGCCAGCCGCTCGCTACCCGCCGAGATTCGATGCGACCAGCTCCAGCGCTGGCAAGGGCCGGGAGATCACCTCTTGCCCAGCGCCCAGGGTCCGTTACACGTGGCGGTACGCCCGCTGGTCAACGAGGCGGGCACTGGCGGCAATCTGGTCTTGGTGCACGACATGAGTTTCGTGACTCGCCGCAGCGAAGAAACCAAGCGCTACGTGTTTTACTTCTTCACCGCCATGGCCGCCGTGATCTCGTTGATTACGGTGGTCATCGCTCAGTTGTCGTGGCGCGGCTGGATGGCCGGCATGCAGTCCCTGCTGCGTGGCGAGGGCCTGCTGCGCCAACCGGCGGCGAACACCCCCAAACACGCATCTGAGTTCAAACCCATCGCGCGCGACCTGCAACGCCTGATCCACGAACTGGAGGCCGAGACAAGGGCGCGCGACGAAAGCAACGTAACCTGGACACCAGAGGCCCTGCGCGCCATCCTGCATGGCGAGCTGCGTGGCGAGGACGTGATCGTGGTCTCCAACCGCGAACCCTACATCCACCAGCGTCGAGGCGAACGCGTCGAGGTACAGCGCCCGGCCAGCGGTCTGGTGACCGCCCTGGAGCCGATCATGCGCGCCTGCTCGGGAACCTGGATCGCGCACGGCAACGGCTCGGCCGACCGAGAAGTGGTGGACCGGTACGACCGGGTTGCCGTGCCACCAGAACACCCCGCCTACCAGATCCGCCGTGTCTGGCTCAGCCCCGAAGAAGAAGCTGGCTACTACTACGGCTTCTCCAACGAGGGGCTTTGGCCCCTGTGCCACATCGCCCATGTTCGACCCACCTTCCGCTCGGGCGATTGGGCGCAGTACGTTGCAGTCAACCGCAAGTTCGCCAAGGCGGTTGTGAGCGAATCGAAAACCAAGAATCCAATCGTTCTGGTGCAGGACTACCACTTCGCCTTGTTGCCCAGCATGATTCGCGAGGAACTGCCGGATGCGACCATCATCACCTTCTGGCACATCCCATGGCCCAACCCCGAGTCCTTTGCAATCTGCCCCTGGCGCGATGAGGTGTTGGCGGGTTTGCTGGGCAGCAGCATTTTGGGCTTTCACACCCAGTTCCACTGCAACAACTTTGTCGACACGGTGGATCGGTTTCTGGAAGCAAGGGTGGACCGCGAATCCTTTACGGTCTCATTTGGCGGCAAGCCCACTGCCGTGCGGCGTTACCCGATCTCGATTGCCTGGCCGCCCGAGCCGGACATGGTGCAGAAGCCTGTGATGGACTGCCGCACCAGCATTCGCCAATTGAACGATCTTCCGCCCGAGCACAAGCTGGGCGTCGGCGTGGACCGGCTGGACTACACCAAGGGCATCGTGGAGCGTTTTCGAGCCATCGAGCGGCTGATGGAACTGAACCCTGAGTGGATCGGCCGCTTCAGCTTTGTCCAGATCGCGGCGCCCACCCGCTCCGGCATCGACGAATACCAGCACCACGAGGCCCAGGTGCGCGCCATGGCGGCCCGCATCAACACCCGTTTTGCCCGCCAGGGTCCGCCACCCATCATCCTCAAGGTCGAACACCACGAGCCGAAAGCGGTCTACGAGTACTGCCGCGCCGCGGACCTGTGTTTCGTCAGCAGCCTGCACGACGGCATGAACCTGGTGGCCAAAGAGTTCGTGGCGGCCCGCGACGACGAGCGCGGCGTGCTGGTCCTGTCGCAGTTCACCGGCGCGGCGCGCGAGTTGGCCGAGGCCCTGATCGTCAACCCCTACGATGCGGACCAGTGCGCCGCCGCGCTGCACATGGCGTTGACCATGCCGGCTGCCGAGCAACGCGATCGCATGCGCCTGATGCGCGGTCTGGTGGCTGAATTCAACGTGTTCCGTTGGGCCGGGCGCATGCTGCTGGATGCCGCTGCCATGCGTCGACGCGGCCGCCTGATCGAAAAGCCAGGATCGCAAACGTGATGACCAAGCCACGCAGCCCGATACCGCCGCCCCCAAGCACGGACTGGGCCTATTTTCTGGACGTTGACGGGACCTTGATCAACATCGCCGAGACGCCTCAAGCGGTCTGTGTCGACAGCGCACTGCTTGACTTGATTGGCCAACTGCATCGCGCCAGCGGGGGCGCCGTGGCCCTGGTTAGCGGCCGCATGATCTCTGATCTGCAAAACCGACTCGGACCGTTGAACCTGCCGCTGGCCGGGCAGCACGGCCTGGAGCGCCGCGACGCGACCGGTCGGCTGTGGATCCACGCCGCACCACCGTCCGCCAAATGCGCCGTGAAAGAGGCGCTGGCGCCGCTGTTGGCGCGCCACCCGGGCCTCATGCTCGAAGACAAGGGCCTGACGCTGGCCTTGCACTACCGACTGGCAAGCAATATGGCCGCCACCGTGCATCGCATCATGGGTCGTCTGGTTGACCAGATCGGGCAGGGCCTGGAACTGCAGCGCGGCAAGATGGTGGTGGAGATCAAGCCCGCCGGCATCGATAAGGGCACCGCCGTGGCCGAGTATCTGACCGAGCCGCCCTTCCGGGACCGACGCGCGGTGTTCATTGGTGACGATCTCAATGACGAGCACGGCTTTGCCGAGGTCAATCGGCTCGGCGGCATTTCAATCAAGGTCGGCCGCGGCACCAGTTGCGCGAGGTACCGACTGCAAGACGTTGCCGCAGTCAGGCGCTGGCTGGCCGAGTCCCTGAAAGGAAACCCATGAAGTCGCTTGACCTCGCCCTGATAGGAAACTGCACGATTGGCGCGCTGATCGATGCGCAAGCCACCGTCACCTGGGCCTGCTGGCCACGCTTCGACGGCGACCCGGTGTTCTGTGCCTTGCTCAAGGAGAGCGATGACTTCGGGTTCTTTTCGATTGAATTGGCTGACTGCGAGCGCACCGAGCAACACTACATCGAGAACACGGCGATTCTGGTCACCCGCTTGTACGACCGCCACGGCGGCGCCATCGAAGTGACCGACTTCGCGCCGCGCTTCGGCAAGCACGGCCGCACATTTCGGCCCATGATGCTGGTGCGTCGCGTGCGACGACTGGCCGGCAGCCCGCGCCTGACGCTGCGCCTGCGTCCAGCCTGCGCCGAAGGCGCTGGTCGACCGGATGTGACGTGGGGCAGCAATCACATTCGCTATGTCGCGCCGGCACTGGCCCTGCGGTTGACCACCGACGCGTCGCTGACCGCGATCCTGCAGGAAACACCCTTCTTCCTTGACGACACGATCACCCTGGTGCTTGGCGCGGACGAAACCGTGCACGAGGCGGCCAGCGAAGTCGGCCGGCGCTTCCTCGAAGAAACCACGCAGTACTGGCGCGAGTGGGTCCGCGCGCTGGCCATCCCCTATGAATGGCAGGAGGCGGTCATCCGCGCAGCCATCACGCTCAAGCTCAACGCCTATGACGACACCGGCGCCATCGTCGCCGCCATGAGCAGTTCCATACCCGAAGCGGCCAATAGCAAGCGCAACTGGGACTACCGCTATTGCTGGCTGCGCGATGGCTACTTCGTGGTCAATGCCCTGAACCGCCTGGGCGCCACCCGCACCATGGAGCGCTATCTCGGCTACATCGTCAACATCGCCGCCCAGGCCGGAGATGGCCCGCTGCAGCCGGTCTATGGCATCGATGGTCGCGCCGGGCTTGACGAGCGCGAACTGCCGGCGCTGTCCGGCTATCGGGGCATGGGGCCGGTGCGCACTGGCAACCTGGCCTACAAGCAGGTCCAGCACGACGTCTATGGCTCTGCCATCCTGGCGGCGAGTCACCTCTTCTTTGATCGCCGCCTGACCCGTCGCGGTGACGAAGCCTTATTCCGCCGCCTTGAGCCGCTGGGCGAGCAGGCGCTGCATTGCCACGATCAACCCGACGCGGGCCTATGGGAACTTCGCGGCAGCGCGCGCGTGCACACCTTCTCCACCGTAATGTGCTGGGCCGCATGTGATCGCCTGGCCCGCATCGCCCATCACCTCGGGCTGACCGAGCGAGCGGCCTACTGGCAGGCGCAAGCGCAACTGATTCACCAGACCATCAGTCGGCGTGCCTGGAACGAGCAGCGCGGCACCTTCGTCGCCACTTTCGAAGGCGACACGATGGATGCCAGCCTGCTGTTACTTGCCGAAGTTGGGTTTCTGGATGTCGCGGACCCGCGCTTTCGCGCCACCGTCAACGCTGTCAATGAGGATCTGCGTCGCGGTGATTTCATTTTTCGTTACATCGAAAAGGACGATTTTGGCGAGCCGGAGAACGCCTTCCTGGTGTGCACGTTCTGGTACGTCAACGCTCTGGCGTCGCTGGATCGCCGCCAGGAAGCGCGCGAGTTGTTCCAGAAGCTGCTCGCATGCCGCAATCGCCACGGCTTGCTGGCCGAACACGTTGACACACGCAGCGGCGAGCAGTGGGGCAACTTCGTGCAGACCTACAGCATGGTGGGCCTGATCAATGCTGCCATTCGCTTGTCGATTCGGTGGGACCAAGCGTTTTGACGCCACGGGTTCATAGTGGCGACGCCATGGTCAACATCGCGAAGCCCGCATAAGCGCCGACCAATGCCAGGCCACGGCGCCGTGACAGGCCCCCGTCGCGCGGCAACATCAAGAGCACAGTTAGGAAGCCGAATGCCAGCGCCACGGCGACCTCGCTCACGGGCGCGGGAATCGGGTGAATGCTGGCCGCCAGGCCCACGATCGCCAACCCGTTGAACAGATTGCTGCCCAGCAGCGTACCCAGCCCCACATCGTCATGGCCGCGCAAGCGCGACGCCACGACCGTCACCAGTTCAGGCATTGTGGTGCCCAACGCCACGATGGTCGCGCCGATGACATAGGCGCTCACGCCAAGCGTCACGGCAATGCCCGAGGCACCCACCACGAACAGGTGACCGGCCAACACCAGGCCGGCAACACCCACCAGCACGTGGAGCCACGCGCGCACTGGATCGACTGGTGGCCCGGTCTGCGCTGGCACCTCCCGGCGGTGGGAAACGGCTTGGCGTACGACCAACACCATCCAGAGCCCGAACACGACCAGCAAGGTCACGCCATCGCCGCGCGACACGACACCGTCTAGCACCAGCACCATGGTCAGTACAGGCACGCCGAGTGCGAACGCAAAGTCGCGCCTGAACGCGTCCGGGGGCACACGCAAGGCGCCAAACAGCAGGACCAGGCCCATGATCAACCCCGCGTTGACAACGTTGGCGCCCAACGCATTACCCAGCCCAATCCCGGGCTTGCCGGCAAGCGCCGCCATGCTCGACACCACCAGTTCGGGCGCCGACGTGGCAAAGGCCGCCAGCGTGGTTGCCACCAGCATCTTGGGCAGGCGCAGCCACGCGGCCACCCCCAGCACACCCTTCAAGAAGAGCGAACCACCCAAGGCAGCGGCAGGAACGGCCGCAAGCAGGAACAGCAGGTCAGTGGCGGCGAAAGGAGGTGTCATGACGTTCAGCGATGCAAGCGCCAGCCTACCACCGTTGCGCGACGCGCACGGTTCAAACCGCGCAGGACCGAAACCCCACAAAGATGTCGTCGCGCTCGGGCAAGAAGTAGTTTCGGTATTTGAGGTGCTTCATGCGCGAGCGGGTCGCAAACGAGGCGCCGCGCAGCACCTTGTGGGTACCGAACCAGGGCTGCGAATAGTCGCGGTAGGGGTCTGCCGTGAAGCCCGGATAGCCCCTGAAGGTGGTGCCGGTCCACTCCCAGACGTCGCCCCACTTGAAGCCGCGCCGGGCCGCCATGTGCGCGGCGACTTCCCACTCCACCTCGGCGGGCAGGCGTCGGCCGGCCCAGCGGCACCAGGCGTCGGCCTCCCACCAGCTCACATGCATCACCGGCTGACCACCCAGCATGCGCATGGACCGGCCAAAGCGGGTTTGCAGCACCGCCGCCGCGCCACCGAAACGTGCCACGCCTATCTGCTCCACATAAGCCGGGCCGCGCCGGCCATCCTCAGCGTTCTTGTGTTGCAGCCAACGCCAGCCCAGCGGATGCCAGAGCTCTTCGCGGTCATAACCCCCGTCGTCCACAAACTCGACAAACTGCGACCAGTTCAGCGCCTGCGCGTCAATTTCAAACTCGGGCACCGACACCACGTTGGCGGGTCGCTCGTTGTCGAAACTGAAACCGCCTGCGTCGCCCACACCCAGGCTCCAGCGTGTTGCCGGCACCAGCAGCGGCGCACTGGTGGGCATCGGGCCCGGCATGGCGACTTGCAGGGGCAGGCCCAGGGTCTGCGCCATGTAGACCCAGGCTTCGCCGTGCATGTCTTCATGGAACAGCGACAGGCGGTAGAAGTACAGTGCATCGTCTTCGTCCGGCGTCTTCTCCAGCAACTCCAGGTTGGACTCCAGCGTATCGAGCAGGTAGCGCCGGATGTCGTCGACGCCTGGCAACTCCAGCGACCAACGGGTGTCGTGGGCCACCAGGCTGGAGTTGTACCAGCCGTCGGCGCCGGGCTCGATCGAGGCCAGCCGCGTCGCGGTCGGATCGGCACGCCGCCCAAGATGACGCTGCAGGTTGCGCGAGATCCACCACTCCGCGAACCAGCCGATGTGCCCCAACTCCCACAATGGCGGATTGAGCTCGGGCACGCACGGCACTTCGAAATTGACCTCGGCCAGCACTTTCTCGTACTCGCCCAATAGATGCAGCGTTTGGTTGCGCGCATCCATCAGCGCCAAGGACAGCACGTCACGTCCAGCGTGGCGCATGTCTGGCGAGTCGATCGAGATGAGGGTGGTTTTTTGCATGGTCTGGCGTTTCATTATTGTGCGCCGCGTGACGCTCGTCTCGCATCTGATGCCTTGTCGCACTGGTACTTACCCTAGGTAACAAATGGCATCGCCGTCAGGGTTTTCTCAGTCACCAGGCGTTAACCTTCAGCTTGCACTATGGTCGCAGCTTGTGCGCGCAGTCCGCCGGATCACTGGCCCCAAGACTTGATAATTTTTCGATGGAGACCCGACATGACCGCCTTACTGTCCCTGTCCCGGCTGATCGACAAGATCAGCACCGGGGTCGGCAAATTCACCATGTGGCTGATTCTGGCCACCACGCTGATCAGCGCGGGCAACGCGATCGTGCGCAAGATGTTCAACGTCAGCTCCAACGGCCTGCTGGAAATCCAGTGGTACCTGTTTGCCGCCGTGTTCATGCTGGGCGCGAGCTACGGTTTCCTGAAGAACTCGCACGTGCGGATCGACTTCATCTCCTCCAAGTTGAGCGAGCGCGCCCGCAACTGGGTCGACGTGGTGGGCATCCTGGTGGTGTTGATCCCGTTTTGCCTGATCATCATCTCGCTGGGCTGGCCGTTCTTCATACAGGCCCTGACCAGCGGAGAAATGTCGCAGAACGCCGGTGGCCTGATTCGCTGGCCGGCCTATGCACTGATACCGGCGGGTTTTGCATTGCTCTTGCTGCAAGCGGTGTCCGAGCTGATCAAACGTATTGCCTTCCTGACCGGCAAGGGTCCCGACGTGCTCCACAGCGAGGACACCAAGTCCGACGAACAAAAGCACCTTGAAGAACTTGAAGCCCAGGCGGCACGCCAACTGGCTGGAGACAAATAAATGCAAACCACCTTTCTGGCACAGCAGTTTGTGCCGCTGATGTTCTGCGGGCTGTTCGCCCTGTTGCTGACCGGCTTTCCGGTGGCGTTTGGCCTGGCCGCCTGCGGGCTGGCGTTTGGCTTTATCGGTATCGAGGCCGGCATCTTCCCGGCCGCGCTGTTCCAGGCGCTGCCGCTGCGCATCTTTGGCATCATGCAGAACGACACCTTGCTGGCGATCCCCTTCTTCACCTTCATGGGCATCATTCTGGAGCGATCCGGCATGGCCGAGGATTTGCTGGAAACCGTGGGCCAGGTGTTTGGCCCGGTACGCGGCGGCGTCGCCATCGCGGTGATTCTGGTGGGCGCGCTGCTGGCCGCCACCACCGGCGTGGTCGCCGCAGCAGTGATCTCCATGGGCTTGATTTCGCTACCCGTGATGCTGCGCTACGGCTACAACCGCACCATTGCCACCGGCGCCATCACCGCCTCGGGCACCTTGGCGCAGGCCATTCCACCGTCGCTGGTGCTGATCGTGCTGGCGGACCAGTTGGGTCGTTCGGTCGGCGACATGTACTCCGGCGCCCTGATTCCCGGCTTGCTGCTGGTAGGCCTGTATGTACTTTTCATCGTGGCCGTGGCGATTGTCAAGCCAGGCTGGGTTCCGGCGCTACCACCCGAGGCGCTGCTGTTCAAGGAAGACAGTGGCCGCTCGGGCCACCGCTCGCTGCTGGTGCTGGTGCTGATTTGCGCCGCCGTGGGTTTTGGCTGGGCGCAAGTGCACAACGGCCTGATGACCAAATGGCTGGAGCGCTCCACCGCCTCCGCCGGTGACGAGATCGTCATCATGTCCATGACGCTGGCCTCATTGACCGGCTTGGCGCTGGCCATCATCAACCACGTCACCAAGCTGCACCTGCTGTCCCGCCTGGCGGAGCAAGTCACCTTTGTGCTGATGCCACCCCTGATCCTGATCTTCCTGGTGCTGGGCACAATTTTCCTGGGCATTGCCACCCCCACCGAAGGCGGCGCCATGGGCGCATTGGGCGCCCTCATCCTGGCGATAATCAAGCGGCGCCTGACCCTGCCACTGACCAAACAAGCGCTGGAAAACACCGCCAAGCTGGCGTCCTTCGTGCTGTTTATCCTGATTGGATCGACCGTATTCAGCTTCACCTTCAATGCGGCCGACGGTCACATCTGGGTCGAGCATCTATTCAAGGACATGCCCGGCGGCGCCTGGGGCTTCCTGATCGTGGTGAACATCCTGGTGTTCATCCTGGGTTGTTTCATCGACTTCTTCGAGATCGCCTTCATCGTGATCCCCCTGCTGGCACCGGTGGCCGAGAAGATCCTGCCCGGCCTGGTGCCCGGCATGACGACCGACCAGGCGATGATCTGGTTTGGCGTGATGATTGCCATGAACCTGCAGACCTCGTTCCTGACGCCACCATTCGGTTTTGCGCTGTTCTACCTGCGTAGCGTGGCCGCCAAGTCGGACTACAAGGATCGCGTCACCGGCAAGCTGATCCCCTCGGTCAAGACCACCGAAATTTACAAGGGCTCAATTGCCTTTATCTGCCTGCAGGTGATCATGCTGGGGATGATCATGGCGTTTCCGGCGCTAGTCACCGGCGGCATCCAGAAGACCCAGTCCCTCAGCGCCGACGAGATCATGCAGCAGCTTGACATGCCCAGAAACCAGGCGGTGGAGCCGCCCGCGTCCGCGACCCAATCGGCGCCGCCATCGGGCACGCTGGCGCCGGTCGTCGACCCCCTGGCACCCCCGCAAAGTGACGTAAAGCCGGCCGAGGACGACCCGATGAAAGCGCTGTTGGAAGCGGCCGAAAGAGACAAGAAGAAGCAACCGTGACGACGGCTGCCGGGGCGCGGCATGAGCCGCCTCCCTATAATTCGCCCACACTTTGTCTTCATTTGGAAACCGTGTTCCACTCCGTCAGCCTGTTTGTATTCTTGTTCGCCTTCTGGCTGCTGCTGTCGGGGCTCTTCACGGCCTTCCTGGTGAGCGCGGGGGCCGGTTGCGCGCTCGCCGTGGTGTGGTTTGCACGGCGAATGGATGTCGTTGACGCCGAGGGCCATCCGATTCACTTGGGCGCAAGTGTGCTGGTTTACTGGCCATGGCTGGTGAAGGAAATCATCAAATCGGCATGGGACGTGAGCAAGATCATCCTGCATCCCAAGCTGCCTATCAGCCCGACTCTGGTGCGCTTCAAGCCAAGCCAGCGAACCGATGTCGGCCTGGTCTTGCATGCCAACTCCATTACCCTGACGCCGGGCACGATCACCATCGAGGCGAGACCCAACGAGTTCCTCGTTCACGGGCTGACCCGCGCGGGTGCCCAGGGCACCATCGACAGTGCAATGGACGCCCGAGTCACTGCCTGCGAGGGTCGGCCGTGATGTTCGCCGCCGCCACCCTCGCGCTGCTGGCAACGTTGGCGCTGCTGCTGGCGCGCGCTGCCTTGGGTCCGACCGTCTTCGACCGCGCGCTGGCCGCCAACACGATTGGAACGGTGGCGATGCTGCTGCTCGCGGTGATGGGGTTCCTCAATGGCCGCCCAGAGTTCCTGGACCTCGCCATCGTCTATGGCTTGCTCAACGTGATCGGCACCATAGCGGTACTGAAGTACTTTCGCCGGGGCGACCTCGGTGATTCGGGCATCGAGTCGGGGACCGCGAAATGATGCCCTGGATCGACGCCCTAAGCTGGCTCTGCCTGGTCGGCGGCGGCTTGTTCTGCGTGGTCGGAGCCGTGGGCCTGATCCGCATGCCCGACTTCTACACGCGCGCGCATGCGGCCAGCGTCATCGACACGCTGGGTGCCGGCCTGATCTTGCTGGGCCTGATGCTGCAGGCCGGATTGACACTGATTGCCGTGAAGCTGGTCATGGTGGGTCTGCTGATTTTTTTCGCCAGCCCAACGGCCACCCATGCGCTGGCGCGCGCGGCCATGGCACGTGGCCTAAAGCCTGATCTATCGCACGAGGAGAATGCACCATCGAATCGCTGATCATCAATGTCCTGCTGGTGCTGATGGTGGTCACCGTGCTGGTGATCGCGCGCAGCCGCAATCTGTTTGGCGTGATCGTCCTGGCTGGTGTCTACAGCTTTCTGATGTCCACGGTGCTGGTGGCCATGGACGCGGTCGATGTAGCCATGACCGAAGCTGCGGTGGGCGCGGGCGTCTCCACCGTGCTGTTCCTGGGTGCGCTGCACCTTTGCCGCAGCGAAGAGGCCAAACCCGTGCACAAGCCCTGGCTACCGCTGGCCGTGGCGGTTTCGGTTGGAGGCTTGCTGGTCTACGGCACGCTTGGCCTGCCTGCATTCTCCGATCCCATGGCGCCGATCCACACCCATGTTGCGCCACGCTACCTCAAGGAGATGAAACAAGAGATTGACATTCCCAACGCAGTCACCGCCGTGCTCGCCAGTTACCGGGGCTACGACACCTTGGGCGAGACCACCGTGGTGTTCACTGCGGGTGCCGGGGTGATCGCGCTGCTCAGGCGCCGACGCAAGGATCGCAAGCCATGAGCGCCAAGGGGATCCGATGAGGCATGACCTGGTACTGCGCGTCATCGCCAAACTGCTGATTCCGTTCATCTTGCTGTTCGCGCTTTACGTGCAGTTCCATGGCGACTTTGGCCCTGGCGGTGGCTTTCAGGCGGGCGTGATCCTCGCCGCGGCGGTAATCTTCTATGGCCTGATCTATGGCCTCAACGACGTTCGTAATCTGGTGAGCGAACCGCTGGTCGAATCGATGATGGCCATCGGCGTGTTGATCTATGGCGGCGTTGGCGTGGCGGGTCTACTGCTGGGCGGCAACTTCCTCGATTACTTCGTATTGGACCCCAACCCTGTCCTCGGGCAACACCGCGGCATCTTCTGGGTCGAGGCAGGCGTGGCCACCACCGTATCGGGCGTGATGCTGAAGATTTTTTACATGTTTGCCGATCGTGGCAATGCGGACGAATGACAGGCACCGGCACCAGCATGACCCTGGGCGGGCACTTCACGTACTTCATCACGGTGTTCCTGATGATTGCCGGGTTGTTCATCGTGATCGCGCGCGGCAACCTGATCAAAAAGCTCATCGGCCTGGGCATCTTCCAGACCTCGGTGTATTTGCTGTACATCGCTCCCGGAAAACTGGTTGGCGGCACCGCACCAATCCTCAGCGATGCGCACGCCGTGTACTCCAACCCCTTGCCCCATGTGTTGATCCTTACGGCCATCGTGGTGGGCGTGGCCACGCTGGCGCTCGGCCTGGCACTGGTGGTGCGCATCCGCGAGGCCTATGGATGCATTGAAGAAGATGAAATCCTGAACATCGAGTCAACGCGGCGAGCGGGTGAACCACAAGAATGACGCTTGCTCAACATCTGCCTGCGCTGCAGGTCGTCGTACCGCTGCTGGCGGCGCCTCTGACGGTGCTGCTGCGTCGGCGCGACGTGGCGTTCGCGGTGGCGCTGGCCGCGACTTGGACGGCACTGGCCATCGCCATAGCACTGTGGCTGCGCGTGGCTGACGGCGGCACGATTTCCTACGCCATTGGCAACTGGCCGCCGCCATGGGGCATCGAGTACCGGGTGGACCAGCTCAGCGCCTTCGTGCTGGTGCTGGTGTCGGGCATCGCTGCCCTGGTGCTGCCCTACAGCCGCGCCAGCATCGAGGCGGAGGTGCCACCCCAGCAACACTACCTTTTTTACACGATGTTCGTGTTGTGCCTGACCGGCCTGCTGGGCATCACGATCACCGGCGACGCCTTCAACATCTTCGTCTTCATGGAGATCTCGTCGCTGTCCACCTATGTTTTGATTGCGATAGGTCGTGATCGGCGCGCGCTGGTCGCGTCGTACCAATATCTGATCATGGGCACCATTGGAGCGACCTTCATTGTCATCGGCATCGGTCTGTTGTATTTGATGACCGGCACGCTGAATCTGGCCGACATGGGGCTTCGACTCGCCGACGTTCACGGCACGCGGCCCGTGCTGGCGGCGCTGGCATTCCTCACAGTTGGCGTCTCGCTAAAGCTGGCGCTATTTCCATTGCACCAATGGCTGCCCAACGCCTATACCTATGCGCCGTCGGCGGTATCGGCCTTTCTGGCCGCTACCGCCACCAAAGTGGCGGTTTACGTGCTGCTGCGCTTCTATTTCTCGGTGTTCGGCCACGCACAGGTATTCGGCAAGTTACCCATGCAAGAGGTGATGCTGCTGCTGGCGCTGGCCGGGATGTTTGCGGCCTCGGCCATCGCCATTGTCCAGACCGATCTCAAGCGCCTGTTTGCCTATTCGAGCGTCGCGCAGGTCGGCTACATCATCCTGGGCCTGTCTTTTCACTCGGTCACCGGCCTGAGCGCCACGGTCGTGCATCTCTTCAATCATGGCGTCACCAAAGGCGCCATCTTCATGCTGCTGGGCTGCGTCGGACTGGCCATGGGCGGCACCAGCCTGGCGCGCGTGCAAGGCTTGGGCAAACGCATGCCGTTGACCAGTTTTGGCATCGTGTTGTGCGGGCTGTCATTGATTGGCGTTCCAGGCACCGCCGGGTTCATCAGCAAGTGGTATCTGCTCTTGGCCGCCATGGAGCGTGGCCAATGGTGGCTGGTGTTCATGATCCTCGCGTCGTCGCTGCTGGCCGTCGTTTACGTGTGGCGTTTCATTGAGGCAGCCTATTTCCGCGAGCCGCGAATAGACACCGTCGTAGTCAATGAATTGCCTTGGTCGATGGGCTTGCCTGCGGCGGCGCTGGTGATAGCCACGGTGTATTTCGGGCTTGAGACTTCCTTCACCGTTGGCTCCGCGACGCAGGCCGCCACGCTGTTGATGGGCGGGCTGCGTTGATGCCGACATCCGAGCAGATGATCCTGGCCTCCTTGGCGGTGCCGGTGATCGGCGCCATGCTGATCACCCTGTCAGGCCGCGCGCCCAACCTGCGCGAGGCCATTACCTTGCTCACGTCGGCGGCGCTGCTGGCCTGCGTGCTGTCGATTCTGCCAGGCGTGCTGGACGGCGCGCGACCCGCCGTGACCCTGTTTACGGTACTGCCAGGGCTGCAGATCGCCTTCAATGTCGAACCACTTGGCATGCTGTTCGCACTGATCGCATCGGGCCTGTGGATCGTCAATTCGTTGTACTCAATTGGCTACATGCGGGCCAACAAGGAGGCGCACCAAACGCGCTTCTTCGTCTGTTTTGCGCTGTCGCTCGCGGCAACCATGGGCATTGCGTTCTCCGGCAACCTGTTCACGCTGTTCGTCTTCTACGAACTGCTCACGCTGATCACCTATCCGCTGGTCACGCACCACGGCACCGAGAAGGCGCGCCATGGCGGCCGAACCTACCTTGGTCTGCTGATGGGAACGTCGATCCTGTTCCTGCTACCGGCCTTGGTGTTCATCTGGTACACCGCAGGCACCACCGACTTCACAGTCGGCGGCATCCTGGCGGACAAATTGGGGGCCTTCGAGCTTGCTTGCCTGCTGGCCCTGTGCGTATTTGGCATTGGCAAGGCAGCATTGATGCCCTTTCATCGGTGGCTACCCGCCGCCATGGTGGCGCCCACTCCGGTGTCGGCGTTGTTGCACGCGGTGGCCGTGGTGAAGGCTGGTGTCTTCAGCGTAGTGAAAGTCATCGTCTACATCTTCGGAGTCGACACTCTGGCGGTAGCCGGCGCGGCAAACTGGTTGGTTCTGATTGCCGGATTCACCATTGTTGCGGCATCAATGGTCGCCCTACGGGCCGACAATCTGAAGCGACGATTGGCCTACTCCACCATAAGCCAACTTTCCTACGTGGTAATGGCCGCGGCGCTGCTGACGCCCTTGTCCATGATCGGCGCGGTGGTGCACATCGCGGCCCACGCCCTAGGCAAGATCACCCTGTTCTTCGCCGCAGGCGCCATTTACACGGCCGCGCACAAGACCGAGGTGAGCCAGTTGGACGGTATCGGCAGGCGCATGCCCTGGACCATGGTCGCGTTCACGATCGGCGCGCTGTCCATGATCGGCCTGCCACCAGCCGTGGGCTTCGTCTCCAAGTGGTACATGCTGTCTGGTGCCATGGCAATCCAGCATTGGCTGGCCGTAATTGTGATCGCCGCGAGCACACTACTCAACGCGGCTTACTTCCTGCCGATCATTTACCGCGCGTTCTTCGTGGTCGCACCCGCGGATACGCACGGTCCCCCGCATGGCGAAGCGCCCCTGTTGATGGTGATGGCGCTGACGAGCACCGCCATCGGCATTGTCTTGCTTGCGCTTTTTCCCGACGTGCCATTGGCGCTGGCACGGCAAATGATGGACACACGAGAATGAAGACCACGATTGAAAAGTCCCATTGGCTGGACCAGCCGCGCAACATCAAACTGGTTTGGCGTGGTTTCCTGGTGGTGCTGGTACTCACCGCGCTGGCTGGCCTGTTGGTGCCATTGCACCCGCATTTCGAGATCGAATCCATATTTGGCTTCAGCGCATGGTTCGGCTTTATGGTGTGCGCGGCGATGATCGTTGTCGCCAAGGCTTTGGCGCTGGCGCTCAAGCAGCCTGACACCTACTATGGCAAACACGATGACTGACTTGGTACTTCATCCCGGCCTGCTGCTCATCGTTGGCGCCTTGGCGCTGACTTGGCTTCGCGGCGCGGCGCACTCCATTGCCGTGGTGGCGCTGCCCTTGGCAGCGCTGGCGCTGGTGTGGCAGGTGAGTGACGGGGTCGCCTGGCAGTTGCGTTTTCTGGATTACACCCTCACGCCCTTGCAGGGCGACAAATTGTCCCGGTTGTTCGCTATCATCTTCGCACTGATGGCGGCGGGCGGCGGTCTCTTTGCATTGAGTCAAAAGAGCCGGGTGGAAGTGCCAGCGGCTTTCCTCTACGCCGGCTCGGCGATCGGGGTTGCGCTGGCTGGCGATCTCGTCACTGTGTTTGTCTTCTGGGAATTGATGGCCATCGGCTCCACGCTGGTGCTCTGGAGTCGACAAAGCAGCGCGTCTTACCGGGCGGCCCGACGCTACCTGATGATTCACCTGTTAGGCGGCGTCATCCTCTTTGCGGGCGTGACCGGCCATATTGTTCAAACCGGTGATGTCGCGTTTACGCGCATGGTGTTGGATTCGCCCGCGCATTGGCTGATTCTGATCGGCTTTCTCGTCAACGCCGGCGCACCGCCGTTATCGGCATGGCTGCCCGACGCCTACCCGGAAGCATCCTGGAGCGGCACCGTGTTTCTGTCGGCCTTCACCACCAAGACCGCCGTTTACGTGCTGATCCGTGGTTTTCCCGGAACCGAGTTGTTGATCTGGGTCGGCCTGTTCATGGCCTTCTACGGCATCCTCTACGGCCTGCTTGAAAACGACCTGCGGCGCATCCTGGCCTACACCATCGTCAACCAGGGCGGGCTGATGCTGGTGGGCGTCGGGCTGGGCACCGAGATGGCGCTCAATGGCGCGGCCGCGCAGGCCTTCGTCGGGGTGATTTATGTCGGACTGCTGCTGATGTCCGCCGGCTCGGTACTGCGCATGACCGAGCGGCGCAAGTGCTCCGAGTTGGGTGGTCTGTTCCACACCATGCCATTAACTACCGTCTGCGGCACCATTGGCGCGCTGGCCATCTCCGCGTTCCCGCTGACCTCGGGCTTCGTCTCCAAGTCGATGGTCTCGCAGGCTGCCGCCGATGGGCATTTGCTGACGGTCTGGCTCCTGCTCACCGCGGCATCGGTCGGGGTCTGTCTGCATGCGGGCCTGAAATTCCCCTGGTTTGTTTTTTTCCAGAAGGACTCCGGCCTACGCCCAAGCGAGCCGCCCGCGAGCATGCAATGGGCAATGGTCATCTTCGCGTTCCTGTGCATCGCGCTTGGCGTGTGGCCCGAGCCGCTGTATGCGCTGTTGCCCCATGCCGTTGATTACCAGCCCTACACCTGGGCACACGTCGTGACGCAGTTGCAGTTGCTGCTGTTCTCGGCTTTGGCCTTCTTTATCATGTTGCCCGCCCTCAAGCGTACTTCGACCATCACGCTCGACACCGACTGGCTCTGGCGCAAACTGCTGCCCGCGCTGTCTGGACGAATCGAGGAAACGCTTGACCGGGGCAGTACGGCCGTCAAAAGCAAACTGCACCGGCTAACAGCGGCGGCGCGCACGACCGTGACTTATCAATTTGGAGATGATGGGCGGTTCGGCCAACGCGCCTCAACCAGAAGCATGGCGTTGTGGGCCTTGGTGCTCTTGTTGGGCTATCTGGTGCTGTACTTTCTGGGTTGAAGCCTGAGCACGCCCGCCTGAGACTTTGCGGGACAGACCGGGGCGAAGTGATGTTCTGTCCTCAACTGATCGTCGGATGTTGGCTGTCCGTCCGGTGCTTCGCCCCTGCGGCGCCCCAAAAAAAACCCCGCCGAGCGGGGTTTTTTGCATCAAGACGGAGCTTGTGTTTACAGCTTTTGTGCCTGCATGAAATTGTCAAAGCGCGCTTCGGTAAAGCGGAACCACAGGTTGCTGTCTGCGCGGAACTTGGCGTAGTCCGTGTAGATCTTCTTCCAGTCCTCGTTCTTGGCGTTGAGCTCTTCGTATAGGGCCATGGCCTCCTTGAATGCGGTCGCCATCACGTCGTTGGGGAAGGGATGCAGCTTGGCCCCAGCTCCTACCAAAGTCTTCAGCGCGCCAGGATTTCTGCCGTCGTACTTGGCTTGCATGTCGACGTGCGCATAGCTGGCCGCGCACTCGACAATCGCCTTATTCTCGGCCGACAAACTGTCGTAGGCCTTCTGATTGATATACAAGTCGAGCTGAGGGCCGCCTTCCCACCAACCTGGGTAGTAGTAATGAGGCGCCACCTTGTGAAAGCCCAACTTCAGATCGTCGTACGGGCCAACCCATTCAGCCGCGTCGATCGTGCCCTTTTCCAGTGCCTGGTAAATCTCGCCGCCAGGAATGTTTTGTGGCACGCCGCCGATGCGCTCGAGCACCCTGCCGGCAAAGCCGCCAATGCGCATTTTCATGCCCTTGATGTCGGCAACCGATTTGATTTCCTTGCGGTACCAGCCGCCCATTTGGGCGCCAGTGTTGCCCATCGGAAAACTGATCATGTTGTACTTGGCGTAGAACTCACGCATCAGCTTCAAGCCATTGCCCTCGTACATCCAGGCCGTCATCTGGCGGCTGTTCAGACCGAAAGGAATGGCGCAACCCAGCGCAAACGCCTCGTTCTTGCCGAAGAAATAGTAGGGTGCGGTGTGGCAGCACTCAACCGTGCCGTTTTGCACGCCATCGACCACGCCAAAGGCGGGCATCAGCTCGCCACCAGCGTGAGTGGTGATGGTGAATTTGCCGCCAGACAGATCGCTGACCTTCTTGGCAAACACCTCGGCAGCGCCAAAGATAGTGTCCAGCGCCTTGGGAAAGCTCGATGCCAGACGCCAGCGAATGGCGCCGCCCTGAGCATGGGCAGCGGGTGCCGCACCTGCGGCCAGCACGCCGGCGATGCCTGCGTGCTTGATAATGGAACGACGATCCATGGGGTTCACTCCTGGTGATTGTGATTGAACATCTCG
>JAUXWC010000042.1 GCA_030685025.1 Rhodoferax sp. | reverse complement strand
ATAAAAAATCCCAAAAAGTCAGGGAGGAATTACCAGGAAAGGAAGTCAGAACCAGACAGGCCAAAGAGTTGATAATTCAGCCGTCCTGCCTGGGGCAGTTTGGGTGGCCATAAGTGGAGCAGTTTGGGGTGGCCATCGGGGCACTCTCAATGAGTTCGCTCCGGATACGGGAAATCTGAGGACATCACCTTTACGAATTCTTGCTTGCTTGAGCACAATGGCTCCGTCTATGGAGAGCTCCGAAAGAATCGATTCCTCATCTTCGAGCTCAGCAATCACCAATTCAACAGCTCCGGCTGGAATAATCACCGCGTGTACGGACACTCTTCGCTCACCGTACGGTATCAACTCCCCTACATAGAGAGGCACGTGATCGCCATTAAAAGCGAAGAGGTGGGGACAGGACCCGCAGAGCCATACGCGGTCCAAGGTGTATGCGGACCCCGGAGCAAACGGATGAACCTTTTGAACGATTTGTACACCACCGTATTTAAATTCAATTTGCTTAGGCCAGAAAGAAGGCCCATATAGACGGAACTGAGACAAATGTTCAGTTGAAAATTCCGTCAGGTTCATGACTTCAACAGAGTCGCCCGGCGCGCTAAAGGCCTGAACTTCAACTTGACTTTCACCTAGTTCTTGAATCGGTGCCATGAGCAGTGCTAACGGAACCAAAATCGTTTGCCCAGCGGATACCTCACACCCAGGCATGTTCAAGCTGAAGGCGACTTGATCTGAGACTCCAAGCGCTCGGAAGGCTTCAGAAATATCACGACTTCCAGACAGCTGACCGAACGCGACCGGTCGATCTGAAACATTTGTCAATGCCACGAATGCAACCCATGTCGGTCGAGTCAAGTATGTCTCGAAAACGGTTTCGCTGTCACTGCCGCACTCGAAGCTCTTCGCAACCACTACACATAGTTCTGTCGCTGAGACTGTCTCACGTAGAAGCTTCGAACTCAGCTTGTCCTCTAGAACACGCTGAGTCAATTCACTCTCGCTGCATTCACGTCGGCAATCGTAGTAGGCGAATCCGCCAAGGTCGTCTTGATTACATTTCGCGTCGCTGTACTTAGCTTGGTAGTCCGCAATAGATGGATGCGAGTCTCCTGCGAATGTTCGCGAGCCATGTTTTCTCAGGCCCAAAGCCCGGAGACAGAATCTTCCAATTTCGTTGCCAACCAACATTGTGTCTTTGATCGGGGACAGGGAGAGATCACCCTCTAATAGTCGGGTAGATACTGAGTGATCGCGAGATATTAAATATCGAACTTGCACCTTCGCTTCCATTGGTGCGATTGGCCCCACCGCTACGATTTTTTGCCAGGCCTTCTTGGCCGCTCGTAACATGGCTGGAGAATACCGAGAACCCTTTGGATGGTTTGGGTTGTAGTGGCCCGCCCATGTATGGCAGTCGAAGCAAAGTGCAATTGCGTTCTCGAGTCTGTCAGAACCACCTTCGGCCTGCGGTAGGATGTGATGCACTTCCACGTGACCGGCCTCGAACCTGTGGCATACGCAGCAATGACCTGCCGCCTCGGCGAGTGTCTTTGACTTAACGCTTGGCGAGAATGGCATGTTAGATCCAATATGGAGGCAGGACTAGGAATTTAGACGATTAGTATCGAAAGTCGTCGGCCTGGCGGGCGAATCGGGTGGCTAATGAATACACCCAAGGTAGCAAGTTCCAAACCGCTGACGCGCAGTTTCCTTGAGCACAGGAGAACAGTCGTCAGAGATATGCAACCCAAAGTTCTCGACATCGAATGTCAGGTTGTCAATCGGGTCATCGGCAATCACCTCCGATTTTGGCTTGGATGCTTTGAAGAGCTGATATCGCAAAGATGCCCACAATTCAAAGTCCAATTCAATTTCAAGGGCTGGGTCGTAACCTGAGTTCTTTCCGGCACGAACCAACTTCGATGTCAACCCAAGACTTTCAAGCAATATCCCGCCAAGAGAGTGTGCGGCAAGATCGGCAAGTTGTATCCCACCAATGAGCTTTGAGTCTTGGGACTGGTGCACTTCACAGGTAGAGCCAAAGGCGCTTAGCAAGTCATTGCAGATGGCTCTATCGAAGGTTATTCCTTGGTCAAGGAAGAGTTGATGTGACTCCCGTGCTAGGTTGTTAGCGGAAAGAATTTTCTTTAGTCCAAGCAGTGCATGAAGACCAAGTGAAGCACGCGCAGCGATTGGTACAACAACTATTCCGACCCGGGTTTTGCTGAGTATTTCCATCAGGCTACGACGTAGTTTGGCCTGTTCTGGGTTGCGATCCATACGAGCACCACTCTTGAATTCGTCCACTCCGGGACGCATTCCAAGTTGCTCAATAGACGAATGCACCGCCGGCGTAACGTCATTTTTCGAGTAGACGAGCGCACCAATGATGAAGCCTCCGCGATCTTGGATTGTTTCGTCGAAATAGAAATATCCCATGGCGATTCCTCAGAGCTAACGGAGACTTAGCCGACCGCGTCCCAGTCGGTGCTACCAACATTTGAGTGTATCAACCAGAGGCTGATGGCGTTCGTTGGTCATAGGCAGCAAGTGGCCCAAAACTGACTTTAACTCGTCGTTTTATGGCTAGCGACAATGTTCGATTTTCAATAGCTGACCGACGACTGATGTTTTCGGGGCCTTCAACTGGCCACGTTCAGGGCCTATACCAACCGCGCTCGCCGCCAACAATCGACTCGCAGACTATCGGTCACGCACCATTTCCAACGACCAATTCGAGAAATCGTGCACGGTGAAAGCGAAGGTAGAGAAAGTGCTGCCCGGCCACCCAACGCAGTCTCATTGAATCGCCCAGGCCCAGCTTTTCTCTTTCGAAGGTGCCAATCTTCTCCGATACAAGCAAGGCACCGTCATCGGTAAAGCTGATCAGGAAATTATCAAACAATGCATCCAGATTGGCGCTGAGCAGAAACCCGTTGTACACATCAAGACGCTCTGCATCGGTGGAACACTCAGCCCAAGGCTTGGCGTGGCTGGCGCGCAGGGCCTGCGACAACGCCAGACCCGTCACAGCGCAAGTTCCGCCCCAGTAATCGAGCATGGCTTGGCGGTAGGCCTGCTGACCAACACGCTGTCGCACCGTGCGCAGCACTTCAGTGTTTTTCGCGGCCGACTGGTCCATGGTCAACAACTCGGCTTGAACCTGCAGCTCAAACAATGCTACCGCCTGATTGGGCAAAGCTTGTGACAACGCGGCGGCGCGGCGCAGCCACTGAGCCAGGGCCGCCTCCGTCGGCAATACAAACACCTGCCCTTCCACCCTCTCAAGGACAAAGGTACGCGCCAATTCTTGCGCCAGCGTGGCTGAACCACTTTGAACGGTCACCGCGAAACCAAGCGCAGAATTCGTCACCCCGACCTGAGCCGGGTGACGGGCCGAAGCCAACACCACAATGTGCCGGCCAGCGGGCAGCACATGCTCAAAGCCATTGTCGTGGCCTGCTTTCTCAATCAGCGTGCGTTGCAGCGGGTTCATTCAGCCAAGCACCGGCATCCTGAATCCGGTGGAGGGTTGGATTTCATTCGATTCAGCAGTAGAAGGCTGACTCAGCCGTCATCCGTTCGATGCCAGACAGACATTTTCGGCCGCTTCTGAATTCGACCATAGGGGTTTCCGGTATTTGAAATATAGGGCTTCATTCTCAAATCACTGCATGTCCAAGCCCGTCTACTCGACCATGCCTTGAATTTATCAGATCCATGGTCGCGAACGCCTCATGGGTATGGTTCGTATGAGCATCATCGTGCTGTGGGAAAAGAACCATATTCTTTCCGCCTAGTGCCACTGCACTGGGGTAAATCAACCCATCCACCCGCTTGTTCTTGGCGTGCTTGAAGGCCTGCGAAAAATACTCGGAAACAACCTGCGTTGGGACATACTCAATGTGCTCACTGCCGTCATGGGCTACGGGCTTGGAAATCTCATCCGTGAACTTGTAAAGAAACTGCACCATGTCGTGCCCTCGCCTCTTGTCGGAAAAAACAGATGGGCACCTGGGGAAACAACTCAGATCAATGACGTGCAAATCGCGGGCGGGTGACCATTGGCTAACGGTGACCTGGTCCCCCGTCGTTGACCTTGTTTCTGTCAACGCGGTTCTTTCGTCAAAAGCCAGGTACAGGTACGGAATGCCGGCCGGATTCATTCTTCCTGCCGACGCCTTCTCTTTAGAAGGTGGCCCCAGTTCCAAAACCGAATGAGGATGCTTTCCTGGTCTGACACGCTGCAAGATCGTCGATACCGGTAGCTTGCGTACCATGCGGTGTTGGCGCACCAATTGCCCCAAAAATGGAAGCATTTCATGCACACTCACCAAGTCATCGCTGTAACTGCGGGTGCGCTTGCGGGTTTGAAAATGGAACCGGCTTTGGAATTTCACCGCATGGGCGAATGACTCCCACGACCAATGCAAGCGTTCGTGGTTGTACGAACCCATCCAATCACCATCCGGGGCCTCAACCCACCCCGTATTGGCGAACGCATCTGCTACATCATTGATCAGCTCTTCCGGCCACTCTAGCCCCTCAGATTCAAGAACCTGTCCAAGTACGTCCCTTGACGACTGGTACTCGATGACGATTTCGCGGTCATAAGGGCATCCCGCATTGGCCTCGTCGTTGTAGCTGTACTTGACCCCATGCAATATGGCCGTCATAAGAGCGGCAATAGGTGCCGCCTTACGCCTCGTACTGTGACAGTAAGAACAAGATGTGCCACCCAGGTTCTTACGTACCAAGGAGCGCAAATAGGCGTCCTCACCTATGCATGACTGACATACCCAGGTTCTGGGGTCAGACCAACCTCGCTCTTCCTGCTCCAGCCACTGGCTTTTGACAATACCCATGAATTACCCCAATGCTGCTTGCCGATCACCAACAAAACGACGGCCAAACAGCAGACCCTCATCAAAACTGGGATCGAGGGTCAAACAAACGGCATCGTTCTGCAGCTCAGTTGGCGGTGGCGTGGTTGTCGTGACAATGTATTGGAAAGGCAGTTCCAGGTCCTCGTACTGCGTCTTTTGCAAAAGACCTATCAGCGCAAGAAAGTTCTCATACAGGCCTGCGCTCATGTCTGCTTCTCGTGGGCAGTCGTGAATGAAAAGGCCGGGCAGTGCACTTTCCGCTCGGGCGCTGTCTAGCATGCAAGCAACATCGCCCAGCAATACTTCCAGTACGCGATAGGCTTCACCTCCCCGCATAGACAAGCGGAAAGGTCGAACCTCATCGCGTGGATCGAACGCCCCAACTGCTCCGTCCGGGAGCAACTGGCGTGTCAAGCCGTCCGTAATCTGAGCCAACGCCCTTTCCCGCTCGGATCTGTCTTGCTGTAGAACGGTCAACTGGGTGCGTGCACGGTTCAGTTCCTGCTCAATCTGCGCGTTTTTCTCCCGAGATGCGTCTATGGCCGCCTGTGCATGTGCGGAACCTGCGGTGTTCTCCCAACGATCCAGCTCATCCAACAACGCTGGCCACTTGTTTGCTTCCAGTTCAGCGGTTCGCTTGGCCATTCGGATCATCTGCTGTGCAGTCGCCAATGTTTTTTCCTTGCCTGCCATCGCATCAATCTTCGATTTCAGATCATTCTTGCGTGTGAGCACTCTGCCGGCCCGCTGTACTGATTCAGCCATCGCCTTCTGGAGGTTGGTCTTGTCTCGCGCATCCCGCAAGCTTGCCAGTTTCAGCTTGCTGATTTCTTCTTGCACATACTGGCATTGCGAGAAAGGCCGGTTGCCCTCTTCGCAGTGACTGGTCAGTTGCCTGAGCTTGAGCAGTTGGGCTCCAATGGATTGAAAAGCCTCTTCATCGCCGCGTCTGGCCGCATCGGCCAGGTTGTATTCCGCCTGAGCCGTGTCATGCTCGCTTTGAAGCAGTTTCAGATTGGCGCGCAGTTCAGCTACAGCTTGGTCGGCATCCTCCTGCTTGACATCCCACTGAGCCAAACGCGCGGCGGCCCCCTCATTGGCTGCCTTGATCCGCTGTTCGACGGAGTCCGCGAAAAAATCGTTGGTCCGAATTGGCAAATCACTGGGTAGATTACCTCTTGCCCGCAGACTCGATTCGATACGGCGCCGGATCAACACCGGCTCCCGCAGCAAAGCCTCTGCATCCTCCTTCGCCTGTCGCAATTTTTCCTCCAGCGCTGCCAACTGACTCATGAGCTGGGACTCGCCTTGCTCCAGCAGCCCCAGCACTGCCCGCATGACAATGGGTGGGTCTTGGCGGCTACGCTGCAACTGAGCGCCCTCGCCCTCCCGCCAAGCGAAAAAGGATTTGAAGCGAGAGCCCTGGTCCCGGCTGATCCAGGCCAGCACATGCTTCCATTCGATGGCCTGATTTGTTTCCGGGATGTTGCGGGGTGACACGGGGCTCATCATGTCGTCTGCGAGCTTCTTCAAAAAGGCTCGGTCACTGGTTTCCGTATCGCAGCCCCAAATATCAGCCACAATGCCCGCGCAGGCCATACCTTCCTTGTGCGGATTGAAGTAGCGGCATAGCGTGAAGGGCTGGCCGTCCACGTGCAAGACAGCAATCACGCCGCCTTGGGCATACTCATCAAACAGTTCATCGCGCAGTTCCGCCACCGCCCTAGAAGGTTCACCCAAGCAGAAGCGCAGCAACAGGCACAAAGATGTTTTCCCGACACCGTGGCCAGCAGCCCGAGTGCCACTTGCCCGGCCCACCGCAGGTTCTTTGGCCCAAACCAGATTCAGCCCGCGATGGAAAGGGATCTTGCGGAAGACATGCGCTTCATCCGGCTCGCTGAAGATGTCCAAACGTTCGAACCGCAGGCGCGGACTGCTTCTATCGGTAGGTAGGTGCTGGGTCAATTGCTCCATCGTTCAGTCCTCGTGCTCAGGCCCGCTTCACCGATAGGTCGGCAGGCTGTTCTTCAAGGGCTGCGGTGCTGAAAGCCGCCTGAGCTACCGCCTGGCTCAAGAGGCTTGCCACACGAGCCGTTTCTTCATCCGCAAGCGCGTAGCTGGGCATCACCGCGCCGGGAGTGGCGACAAGCTCGTCTGTCTGCGACTCCATCCGAATCAATCCAGTGGACTCAAAGTGACGAAGCCAGATGTGGACGCGGGCACCCGTCAGTCGCTGAGCGTCGAAGATACCTAGATGCCGCTGCTGGAACGTGCTGATGGGATCTGCGTCTTGTGTATCAACGAAGCTGCGCAACAGCGTGGACCGACCTGCCATCGTCATCGCGTCGGTCAAGTGACGGCGCGACAAACGTCCCGGTAGCCGAATCATCGTGAGCAACAGGCCGGCCAGGTGCGCGTCGGTCTCGTCCTGGATGACACCGTGCGACGAATAGCTGGGCTGAGCATGTTCGCCCGGCGGGGGATTGAGGAGGCTGGTGTACTCCTCGCCGTTTTCTTCGGCAAAGGCCATTCGGTCAAATTCTTGCTGCACCAACTGTTGCGTCCGGTATTGATCCGTACCTGGAATGCGCTCCTTGTTCTTGAGCACGCGGAAGGTTTCGCTGGGGTAATCAACACCCATCACGTCGGCGGGGTCGAGGATGTAGCGCAACTCATCACGATCCAGACCATAGAGGCGGGTGTAATAGGCATCGAGCTCAGCTCGCAGCACGGCGCGGCGGCTGGGGTCGAAAGCGAATGGCAGGCCGTTATAGCCTAGGTCTTGCGCCCAGCCGGACAGGTCATGCGCGGTGTAGGTGAGTTCGAGTATGCGCGGGACGATGAAGGCGAGATCGGCTTCGGTGTAGCGGTCGGGGGGCAAAAACGGAAACTGCTTCAAATAAAAGTAAGTGAGTGACGAGCCGCCTATTTTTTGTCGCGCAACGTAATCCAACACTAAGGCATCAAAGTTACCGAATAGTGCAGCAACATGCGAAACACTTGGAGCAGACTTGGCAAACCAAAGTGGTGTTTTGTGGTTTACGCCAACCAGTGGCATTACTGATGCAATTACCGTGCGTTCAACTGAACGCAGCGCAATATCCCGCCACCCCATCAGCCACTTCGGACAAGACCTTTCTAGCCAACGCTCGGCCAAGTCCAGCACATCCGGCGCACTTTGCAGCGCCATCACGGGTTCATACAAGTCGCTGTGCCGGGCGGTTAACGCCAGCATCTGCTCCAACGCATGCAGGTCCACCGCGTACCAGGCGGTGCTGGCACGTTCGTTGGACATTTCCACCGCAAAACTCCCCTCGGCGGGCAGGTAGTTGTCGTTCAGCGGCTGAAAGCACGGCGGGCTATTGCCGCACAGGCCCAGTGACACCGGGGCTATTTGCTGCGCATAGGGGTGCTGCTGCACAAACGCCAGCCAGGCGGGGTACAAGCCCAGTTGTGGGTTCACGCTGTATTGCACTGCCAGCCAGTGACCAAACAACAGTTGTGTGGTGCCCAACACCGTGGCCACCTCATGGCGATCACGCAAGGCCTTGCGCAGACCCTCGGGCAAGCTGGTCAGGCGCAGCCACACCTCGCGCTGATCCACCCAGTAGTGCGGTGTGGCGCTGCTGTGGGGATCTTGCTTTTCAGCCAGCGTCATGTCCCGGCTGTCGCCATCCGGCGTGTAGGTGGCCCAGCGGTGGTCAAACTGGTGGATCAGCTTGGCTTCATACAGGGGCAGGTAATCGGGGGCGCTGCTGTCTTTGAATAGGTGACTGTCATTCGACATGTGGAACATCGTCGAAAACGAAATACCCCACGGGTTAACTTCTGGCGCGGTGACTTTGGCCGCTTTGCCCTTGCCTTCGACCACAGCTTCCCGGATCAGCACGGGCACCGCGCGGTAGAGTTTTTTGGTCAGATCGGCATCACGCTCGCTACGAAACACTGGACAGGTCAGTGTGTTGGGATTGATCAGGCGAAATTCATCAGGCGTAAGCTTGAACCACTTTTGCAGCTTGCCGAAATCCACCACAGTTTTGGCATCGAAAAGGAACTCCGCCGATTCAGACTCTCCAAGAGTGAGCAAGCAAAAAGACTTTCTGTCATCCGTTGCCTTAAACCAGGCTCGAATTTCATAGAGACTCAGCAACTTGGCCAATCGTCTGTAGCCAACGATATGCCCGAAAAACGTCTTGGTGCTGTCGTCGGTGGCAATGCCCGTTGGCACGATGAAACCCGCCCGACCTGATGGAGATGTGATTTGCAGAATGGTCTCGGCAAACAGCGCGTAGGTGTTGACATCCCCCACACCCGTGAGCGGGTAGCGCCCGCCGTCCCCACCATTCACATGCATGAACACGCTCGCCGCCTCGGCCACGCGGCGTGCGGTGATGAACTCGGCATACAAGCGCTGCTCGGCCACACTCTCGGTGGGTGCGTGGTGGGCGCTGTCTGTGGGATAAAGATGCTGACTCAGCATGCCCTCGCTCAACCACTGGATGCGCTGGCTGCGCTCGGCCTTGTTTTTGGCGGCAGCAACTGCCGGATGCCGGGTCGCAAAAAACTCTTCCTCCTGCAGCTTGATGCGCTCCCACGGCGGGTTGCCCAACACGCAGTCAAAGCCACCCGCTGCAAACACCTGCGGAAACGCCAGCGGCCAGTGCAGAACCTGAGCTTGCTGACAGGCCGCATGCGCCCCTGCCACAGCAGTGGCATGCGCGGTGCCCTGCTCTTGCAGGGACTGCGGGGCGGTGAGAGCGGCGTGCAGTGTTTCGCTGGTAGGCACCTGCGCGGCGGTGGCAGCGGTTTTGGCCAACAGGTAGGCGCCCACCATCAAATCGGCTGCCAGCCCAAGCGGGCTGTGCGTGGATTGCTCACAAAATTGAATGTAGACCTGCTCTTTGGCGGCCACTTCATCCGGGGTGTCGGCGCTCAAGGCCTCAATGGCACGGAGGGTTTGCAGGCCCGTGGCGTTGTCAAAACCCAGCAGCACCTGGCCGCCTTGCAGGTCTTTGGCAATTTGCTTCAGGCCCGCCGCATTGGCCTTGGCCAGCGCTTTGCACACCGCAGCATCGTCGCCCGACAGGGCTTTGAAAGCATCTTTGGCAATGCCTTTTTCCAGCGCGTGCAGGTCGGTCAGGCCCAGTAGTGCGTCACCACATTGCAGGTGGTGGTCCAGAAAGCCCAGTGGGCGGCCTTCTTCAAAGCCCTCCAGCCACAGCGCGGTGCGCGCCAGCTCCACAGCCATGGGGTTGCGGTCTACGCCAAAGATGCAGCGGGCAATCACCTCGCGCAGGGCATGGCGGTAGGCCAACGGGGTGACCGCCCCATCGGGTGAGCGCAAGCTGGCCAGGCGCTCGGCCAGGCGGCGTGCGGCGGCCAGCAAGAAGTGGCCGCTGCCGCAGGCCGGATCAATCACGCGAATGGCCAGCAGGGCATCTACCGGGTTGGCCGGGTTGGCGGCCAGGCGCTGCTCGATGACCGGGTCCAGCGCGCTCTTGATGAGCTCTTGTACCAGACTATCGGGCGTGTAGTAGCTGCCGGTGAGTTTGCGGTCGTTGCCCGCTGTGCTGCCCACACTGGTCAGGCCCACAAAGCCAAAGCTGCGGGCGTGCAGGTCTACCTCTGGCACCAGCTCCAACAGGCTTTCGTACACGCTACCCAGCTCCTCCGTACCCATGTTGCGGTAGTCAATGGGTGCCAAGCTGGCACCGCTCTGGCGTGCCCAGCGCAGGCTTTGCATGGCTATCAGCAGCTCAGCATTGGTGAGCTGTGCGCCGTCCAATGCGGGGCACTGGGCGGGGGCGAACAGGCCGCCCAAGGCGGGCAGGCCCAGGCGGGTCTCGCCCTGGGCCAGGCCTTTGAACACAATCTTTACGCCCTGCCACAGGTCATCAAATCGGGTGCGGGCACGGCGGCGCAAAGCCATGTCGCGCAGGCGGGCCAGTGCATAGCCTTGGGCATAGGCCTGTGAGGCGGCCAGCTTGGCACGCGCGGTGGTGGGATCGTCGTCGTTCTGGGGAGAGTTGGGCACCAAGCCGCGTTCTTCCACGCTGAAGACGAAGATGAAGCGGTAGATCAGCCGCAGCAGCTGGGCAAAGTAGGCTTCTTTACTCAGGGTGCCGTCTTGCAGGGTTTGGCGCAGGGCATCGTTAGCGGGGTGCTGCACAAAGCCCTGGCCCAGGGTGATGAGGGCCTCGGTTACGCCCAAGCGCAAGCCGTCGCGCACACGGGTGCCCTCTTCTTGGCCAGCTTCGCGCCAGGCCTCCCACACCACGGGGGCTACTTGCTCCGCCGCGCCACCCACCAGGCCGGCACGGCTGGCGTGCAGCAAGCGCCAGGCGTAAGCGAACTCGGCAAAACGCTGGCCACTCAGCAGGTCTTGGAGATCAATGTCCAGATAGCTGGGGCGCGTCAATGTGGCGGCATCGCGCAGCAGGCGCAGGGTTTTACCGTTGGTGACGATGGCCCACTGGTGGTCCGGGCTGGCGTTGAGCAGTTCTTGTGCCAGTTGAAAAGCGGTCTTCTTGCGGCTGCCGCTGCCCTGAATGGCAAAGCGCGTGTCGGCATCGTCCAGGCCCAGGGTGTGCGAGGCCACCACGATGGGCAGCGCGCGCTCTGGGTGCTGGGGCGAGCTGGCCAGATGGGTAATAGGGTAGCTGCGCTCCCCCAGGGTGATGCCGGTGCTGGCCGCGACAGTGGTATAGCCAAAGACATCGCGCAACAGTTCGGTCACAAAGGTGGCAGTAGCGTGCTGGGCATCGTAGTCGGCACGCTCCAGCAGCGGCGCAAAGCTGCGCCACTGTGCGCAAGCAATCTGGAAGGCGCGGCTGTATTCGTCTTTGAGCTTGAGGCCCTTGGGAATGCCGTAATCGGCTTCAGTCTGCAGGCGGGCTTGGCCCAGGGCCGCTTTTTCCAGCATATCGGGCAGGAACAAGCCGCCTTCGAGCTTGAGGGTGGGCAGGTTGAGCGTGGAAGTAGCTCGGCGGACGCTTTTCATGGGCAGGGCAATTTAAATAACGCTATAAAAATAGTAGCTATTTGCGCAGTGTCTGCGAGGGCTAGAGGCATATTTTTCTTATAGAGCGTCGGGTAGAAGCACGTAAACGCCAATCACATCAACCGGCAAGCAGGGGGCCACGCTGTATTGGCCCACGTCGCGGGCGGCTTCGCGCACGCGGCTATGGTCTGCAAGCAAAACCTTAGCGCGCTCCCGGGCCAAGGCTTCCAGACGCTGGGGGTGCGCCTGCAAAAAGTCCAGCGCTTGCGCCACTTCGCGGCTCATGGCCTCACGCGGCAGGTTGCCGGTGGGCTGACATTCCAGCAGCTGGGCGGTGGCGTCGTCGCTCAGCCACTCAGGGTTGCTGCGGCCTTTCACGGCCAAGGCGACGGTCTCTTCCGCCATCATTTGATACGGCTGGCGGCGGCGCACATAACCCAACTGGTGGCGCAAGCGCAGCAGGTAGATGGTGGTGACCACGTCCACCGCATTGGTGATGGTGGCGGCGCAGCGCGCGGTGATGCTGGACTCACCCTGCAAGGCGTTTTCAATCAGGTGGTCGGCCAGCACGGTGACCAGCGGGTGGCTGCGATGCAGATCAGTAAAGTCCACATTGAGGACGGGCTTGCGGCTATCGGGCACCAAGCCTTCATCCGCCAGGCGCTGGCGCAGGGCTTCAGGCAAATGCTGGGTGGGCAGGCGGTGCAAGGTGTTGCCCGATGGGCGACGGGCGGGCTCCAGCGGGGCGTTCAGGCGGGCGCAGGCGCTTTGCACAAAGCGCTGCACATCAGCACTGCTGCCCAGAGCGGTTTGCTGTTTTTGCCATTCGGGAAGCACTTCATCAGGCCGGATACGGCGCTGGGCGAAGACGGTTCGGTTGGCCTTGGCTTTTTCCAGGGCATCGGTCCACAGGGTTTGCAAGGGGGCCAGCACCTGTTCAGCCTCGGCAAAGTCAAAACCCAGCTGCTGATTGCGCGATGAGTCGCGCTTCATCAGTGCGGCTTTCACCATGGCCTGGTTGATGCGGAGCCTGTCTTCAGGCATGGGCACCAGCACGCCCAGTTCTTTCTGGATGGCCTCGCCCTTGCGCAAGATGACGTTGAGCACGAAGCCATCCACCGGGTTATCCTGGCCATAGAGCATGGTGCAGCGCACCTCGGGGGCTTGCTGGCCGAAGCGGTCTACCCGGCCTTCTCGCTGCTCGTGGCGGGTAGGGTTCCAGGCCAAGTCGTAATGCACCACGGCGGTAAAGAGATGTTGCAGGTTGATGCCTTCGGACAGGCAGTCAGTGGCGACCAGGATGCGGCCACCGCTCGTGTCTGCGCCCTCCTCCATGCTCTCGATCTTGTCCCGGCGCTCTTCAGGGCTGAGTTCACCCGTCACCACGTCCACCATCACTTTGGGGAAATGCTTTTTCAGCTCGGTAGCCACATAGTGCGCGGTAGCCACGTAGCGGCAGAACACCACGGGGGCGAAGCCGTCTTTCACCAGCCCTTCCATATGGGTGACGAGGGCGGCCAGCTTGGGGTCACCTGCTTTGCCGGACAAGCGCTGGGCCTCAACAATGAGGGCCTGCAAGCGCTGGGCATCTTGCAGGCGGTCGCTAATTTGACCAGCGGGCTCCAGGTCGTTGCTGCCCAGGTCGTCGGCTTGGCCGTCGTGTAGGCGGTCGTCTTCAAGCAGGTTGTCATCACCTTCGGCAGCCAGGGCTTCGGTCTTGCCTTCCAGGCGGGTGGTCAGCGCCTTGACTGCAGCGGCCGGGCTGGAAGCCACGCAACGCAGCAGGGCCAGTGTGGCGTACCAGATCAGGCGGGCACTGCATTGCTGGGTTTGCTCCACCGATTCGGCCATCTCGCGGCAGTAGGTTTGCACTGCATCAAAAAAAGCACCCCAATCGCCGGTGAGTTTGTAGGTGAGTTCGGTTTTCATGCGGCGGGCAAAGCCACGGCCATCATGGGTTTCGACCTGCCATTCCACAATGTCTTTGCGGCGGCGCTGCACAAAATGGCGCGCCAGTTGTTGGCGCAGTGGGTCATCTGCAGATGCGCGGTTTTGCAGGCCCAAAAAGGCGGGGTCGAGCAGGGAAAGCAGGTTGTAAAACGCGACTTCATCGCCCGAGTGCGGGGTGGCGGTGAGCAGCAGCAAGTGACGCTCTGCATCTTTGGCAAGGCGTTGCAGCAGTTCAAAGCGCAATTGCTTACCGGCACCACTGCTGGCGCAGGTGTGGGCTTCGTCCACGATGATGCACTCGGGTGCGATGGACAAGAAGTGTTCGCGATGGCGTTCACTTTTGATGTAGTCCAGGCTGACCACCACGATGGAGTGATGGTCAAACAAGCCCACGCCATGGGGCAAATCGCGCTCTACGCGGCCGGCACTGGCAGACGTGAGGGCAATAGCCTGCATATTGAAGTGGTCTTGCAACTCCGCTTGCCACTGCTCAACTAGGTGGGGCGGGCAGAGCACGGCCAGGCGGCTGACTTCGCCACGGTCCATCAGCTCGCGCACGATAAGACCGGCCTCAATGGTTTTTCCGATACCCACGTCGTCAGCAATCAGCAGGCGCACGGTGCTCAGGCGCAGGGCCATCAGCAGCGGCACCAGTTGGTAGGCACGCGGCTCAACGGCGATATTGCCGAAAGAGCGGAAGGGCCCACCACCGGCACGCAGCTTCAGACGCAAGGCATCGCGCAAAAGCAAAGCGGCAGCGTGGTTGCCGGGTTGCTCGGGGTTGGGCCAGTCAAATGTGGCTGACTCAACGGGCGCGAATTCCAGCTCAGGAATCAAAGTGATGATGTCTTCATCCGCACCGCCCAAGGGGCGCAAGCGCAGCAGGCTGCTGCCGTCGTCTTGTCGAGAATCCAATTGGGTATTGGCCTGCACCACCCACTCGCGCCCGCGCGCGCGCACCAAGTTGCCGGGGTGGAAATCATGGGTGGCTGTGATCATGCGTAAAAAGGCTTGGAACTAACGAAAGACAAGAGGATACGCGGCGAACTGCGCTGACCACTGGGCTGAATTAGACATGTTTATGACGGACCAGCCTTTATCGGTAAGTTCGGCCTGCCACTCGGGTTGCAGAAGCTGCAACACCACCAGGGTGCGGGCGGCTTTGTACTGGCCCGCCACGGTGAGCTGGCCCCCGAGCACTGGCAACTGAACCTGGTCCGGCTCTTTATGGCCACCCGCCTGAAGCGCTTGTTGCCATTGGTCAAAAAGTGCGTCATAAGTGCCAGCATCCCCCGCCACGGCAGGCGGGTTAGAAGCGGATGCCAGACTTGGCTCAGCAGGTGCTGCAGCTACCTGGGCGTTCGCCAAGGCAACCAGCATTTCAATGGCCTGCGTGTTGCGGCGGTTGATGTGGTCATGGTCTGGTTGGTTGAAATACGACAACAGGCACTGGTAGCAACCGGCTTCGCAAATGCTGTGCCCATCCTGCGTCTTTTGTTCCAGCTCGGGCAAGCCCTCCACCGACCAAGGTCCTGCAGGTTCCCCGTAGTGCATCACGCGCAAGGCCGCAGCGGCTACCTGGGCCATGGCTTGGGGCTCTGTGGCCAACCGGGTCAAAACACCGGCACCGCCTTCAGCCGCTTCGTAAAACAGCAGGGCCTTACGGTCGTCCTGTTTGGGCAAGGGCTCAGCTACCAATTCAGACTCTTCAATCTGGAAGGTCATTTCAATGCCGCGCTTGAGTGCGGTTTGCAGGGTGGCCATTGCCTCCAAATCAAGCAGCACATTGGGTGCCAGGATGAGGATGTTGCGATGGTCCTCCACAAAGGGAACGATTTGCTGGTTGGGCACCTTTTCCAGCAAGCCATCGTCACTACTGCCGTCATCAGTGGCACCTGGCTCGTCTTTCTTGCTCCACTGACCGGTGATGGGGTTGATGTAGAAACCGAGCTGGTTTTTGTCTTTCCGGCGGCGCCAGCCGCGGTTGATACGCCAGATTTGCGCCGCAGGGGAATAAGTCAGCGCGGCCGAGACATGCACCTCGTTACCGCTGCCACTGCTGATAAGTGACTTATGCTGCGCGATCTTGCCGTCCAGTCCTGGCAGGAAGCGGTAGGTGGTTTGCAGCTCAAAGCCCTGGCGCTGACGGTCTTCGTCGTTGATGGAGATGCGCTCGACAGGGATGGTTTCGACGGTTTCGATCCGGTAGAGGTTTTTGACCCAGTCCAGGTCGGTCAGCAAGGCGCCACAGTTCTCGCAGCAGTTTTGGTGTGGCTCGGTGCCATCTTCCCCGCCCATGTGGGCATAGCCGCACTGGCTGCAGACACGGCTGGCCACGGTAGCCAGGGTGCTGTTGCCAGAGATGTGGTCAGCCGAGCCGACATTGAGCTTGGCGCGCACCACACGGTACATGCGACCCTGGTGGTAGATGAGGCTGCGGGGGCCAAACTCGGACAGCGCCAGAAAACGCGGGCGGCTGACCATGCTGCCTTCGTCGTCCTTGCCTTTGGCAGCGGTGCCCCCCTTGGCAGGTATCCAGGCCATGAGAGGCAATCGCGGAAAGTTGTAACCGGGCAAGAAGCCTTGGCTGGCCAAGTAACGGTAGGTATAAAAATCAGAGTTCTGGCCGTTGCCCGACTTGAGCAAAACACTGTACTGGCGGGCTGCATCGCCATAACGGCGCTGGGCATTTTGCTTTTCAGCGTGCGACGTGGTGTAGCTTTTAACCACCTGATCCGCCATGTCCATTTGCTTACGTGTGGCATCTACCAAAGCACGCCAGCGCTCAAAGGCGGCACTGAAGTCTTGGCCCGCTCGCTCAATGGTGGCGGCCACATGGTCGGCTGAGAACCAGGGACTGCTGTTAAGCACGGAAGCAAGTTGGGCAACAAAGCCTTGGGAACTCTGCAAAGCGCGGGCCGTTACCTCCGGGGCATTGAGCTTGTCACGCAGGCCGGGCTGTATTGGTTTATCTACCTGCTCCAGATCGAGCATGGGCGCGATGCTGGTGTCCAGCTGCACTTGTGCGGCAGCCAGCCACACAGCATGCAAGTGGCTCTCAATCAGATCGCGGTTGGCCAGGTCCAAGGTGGGCGGTTTGACGATGCCATGCACCATTTCAGTGGCGTGGTGGAAAAACCATTGGTCGTGCGGACTGAGCGCTGCGCAGTAAGTGATGACCAAGGCCTGCTGCCCTGAGCGCCCCGCCCGGCCGCTGCGCTGGGCGTAGTTGGCGGGGGTGGGTGGGACGTTGCGCAGGTAGACCGTGTTGAGGGCGGAGATGTCCACGCCCAGCTCCATGGTGGGCGAACAGAACATGACTGGCAGGCGCTCCAGTGGGGCTTCATGCGCGGGGTTGTCCAACCAGTCCTTGCGGTCTTTTTCGGTGTAGCGGAAGCGCTGCTCCAACAACTGTCGGCGGGCAGAATCCACTTGCGCGGTGTGCTCCTGGGCTTCAAAGTCGAACAAGGGGTGCCCTTGCTGACGCAAGGTCTGGGCCACCGCTTGGTACAGGCTGCGGAAGAACTGGTTGTGTTTACCGTCTTCCAGGGCCTGCGACTCGTCCACCAGCAACCAGTCCATGGAGGAAGCGTTGAGGCGCCAGCCAATGACTTGACTGTCAACATCAAATTTCTGAACGTAGCCGTAGTTAGAAGCCGCTTGAAGCAACTGCTCCATCAGCTCCACCCACTGCAGGTCTTTCCAGCCTACAACTTGACCTGCTGCGGCACTATCTTTCCAAAAAGAAGCCGCCTTGATATCCTTCAGCAGCCGGGAGCGAGAGCCGCCGGGGACCAGGTCGATACGGGGTTTGCCTTTGTATTCGGGGCGTTTGGTCAGTATCAGACATTTGGCAGTTTCCAGGTTTTCATCCGACGCAAATGCCCAACGCTCGTTGAGGTACTGGTGTGCTGTCGTCTTGGCCTTGTCTTGCTCCACAGCATCCAGGTAACGCGTTTCCAGGCACAGGCTGCGGCGCATGCTGTCGAAAACCAAACGAGCAAGCATGACGCGTTGCTGTGGACTGATACTGGCCAGAATGGGGCTTTTGGCAAACAGGGATGCCTCCGCCGCAAACTCATCAAGGCCTCGGTAGGCAATGGACAGAAGGTTGAGCTGGTCCAGATTGGGATTGTTGAAACGCCAGCCACGCCGCAAGTCGCGCAAAAGGCGGTAACCAATAATGAAACGCATGGTGCGCTGCGCATCCTGGCGTGCCAGGCCCATCAGCTTGGGGGTGCGAAGGTATTCGGCCAGCGTGCCAAAGTCAGTCCTATCAAACCCCAGCGCCTTGAAGACGGCATCCGCCAGGGTTTCTTCTGTCAATACTCCTTGGTGGTTTTGCAAAGCGCCAATCAGGGCAGAGCGCAGGGTGAGCAAAAACACGAAGTCGTTGAAATGCCCAGCCTGCAAGGCGGCATCCTGCCGGTTGTCCGTGAAGCCGAGTAACTTGCGCGGATCTGGCTGGTCAGATGGCATGTCCTTCACATCAAAGAGCTGCCGGATGGCGCTCAGGGTAAGGATCGTGGTAGCCGACGAACGCCCCTCTCCGGAAAGGCTTGCCAGTCGATTGATGTCTTTGCCATGAACCTCATGGGTTTGGCCACAGCTCAGGCAGAAGCGGAATTTGCCTGGAATGTACCAATAGAACTCACCCCGGCCCTGCCAACCTTGGGGGCTGACCTGCACGTCTTCCGGCACATATTTTCTGAAGGTGCTTTTGACTTTGGGCTCGGCCTTGGCCAGGTCCAACCAGGATTCCGGCAAGTCCTCAAGGCTGCCCTTGTAGGCCTGACGCAGATTAGATGGGCACAAAAATCCGTAGCGGGCGTTCTCATCATCATCGCCCGAGATGTCGTCAATCTCACGCGGGGTGTATTCCTGCTGGGCCTGACCAGCGCGCCATACGGGGTGGTATTCCTGCCCGCAGTCGCGACAGAAGTGAACCGGGTACAGCTGGGCCCCCTCTTCCTGCCGACCCGGGGCGTAGCGTTGGGCATCCAGGGTGATGTGGCGTACGCCCTCTGGCTCAAGCGTCGCCAGCACCTTGCCGGGACCACTGATGAACTGGTGCAACTTGAAGGCGAAGGGTGGGCTGCCTTGTGGAGTCCTGATGTCGTGGGCCGCTAGTAAAAAGCGCTGCAAGCCAGCCATGGCCTCATCAAAGGTGCATTGCGCATCGGCCGCCAAACGGCCAGCGGCATCTTTCAGCGTGATGGGCTTTGCGCGGCGGGGCGGCTCATCTGCGGGCAGCTCAATGCCCAGAGTCAGCTCCACCCAAATGGCCAACGGATCATCGCTAAAAGCGTCAAAGTCGACCCAAGCATGGGCATCTTTCAATAGAACAGACTTGAGCAGCGGCTTAATGGCCTGTACGTCCTTGCCGGGGTTGGTGACACGTTGCAAGGTTTCACCAATCACATCGTGTTCGGTGATGGATGCACCAAACAACAAACTGGCGACACTTGCCACCGTTTGATTGCGGTCGGCTTGCGTTCCGGTGGAGGACATGGTGGCAGAGGTACCAATACAGACCAGTTGTTCGGCCTTCAGTCGTTCGCGCAAACGACGCACCAGCAGAGCCACATCAGCACCCTGCCGTCCGCGGTAGGTATGGAGCTCATCCAACACCAGAAACTCAAGCCCTTGGCAATGCTCGACCACCTGACGGTCTACATCCTCAAATCGCGTCAGAATCAACTCCAGCATCATGAAGTTGGTGAGCAGGATGTCGGGCGGGTTGTCGGCAATTTCTTGCCGTTCTGCCTTACTTTCTTGCCCGGTGTAGCGGGCCACCGTAAAGGGCGCCTCACCTTTGGGGTAGCCATGCAGGAACTTGTCCAGCTCCTCCAGTTGGCTGTTGGCCAAGGCGTTCATCGGATAAATAACGATGGCCCGCGTGCGCTTCTGCGGGTCAGCCGCCTTGGCTTTGACGATGCGGTCGATGATCGGAATGAAAAATGCGAGGGACTTACCGGAACCTGTACCGGTGGTCACAACGTAGCTTTTCTGGTTCTGGGCTTTGGCCAGAGCCTGCAACTGGTGAACGTACAAATGCAAATCCGAAGACTTGCCTTCTGTTTTTCCGGTCTGAAAGATGTGCGCGCAATTGGCGTGAAGTACGCCTTGCTCCGCCAACTCCTGAACGGTACCGCTGCGCTTGTAATTGGGATTGATCTGGATCAGCGGCTCGGGCCAGTAACGACCACGGGCATATTCTTCTTCGACCTTTGCAAGGATGTCTTGTCCGGCAACCTTGGAGAAACTGCGTGAATAAGCACTGTATTCGTCAATGAGACGATTGCGAAAGCTGAAGACGTCGTCCATTCTCAATCCCCCACGCGCTAGGTTGGCCTCTCTCAATTGGACGCCGGACCCACAATTTGAAAACTTCCCGACTGTACCTTTCCATTTCCCGAAATCTCACAGAGATGACCAATTGTTCGCCCTATTTACCACTTTTCTTTCCGAATTCAGATCACCACGCGTTTCTTCTGATTGGACGGTCATATTCGACGCTGCAATTGAAAGCTGTCGTACCTCGTGAGATTTAGGTCTCGATGGGGCAACGGATGGCAGTTTTCGCGGCGAAGTATCCAAACAGCACAAACTATGCCTATCGCATCAGGACACCAAGTATTCCAACCAAAACATCCGGTGTCGGAGCGCAAACCGTTCCTGACCTCGACAGCGAAGACCATCGCACGTCAAAGCAAGCTTAGTATCTGTCGCTTCTGCGCCGGCCTTGTATAACGAAACACCATTTCCAGGCTGCGATGGCCGGTTTGGCCCATGATGGTGGCGGTCTGCATTCCGATGGTTGCCGCCTCGGTCACAAACCCTGCCCGCAGGGAGTGCCCAGACACGGTTTTCGCCGCCTCAAGGCCCTTTGTGCTCGCGACCGCCGCCTTCACGATCAAAGCGACAGACTGCGGAGTTAACGCTTTGCCGTTCACAACCTTGTCATGGCGGCTGACCTGACGAAACAACGGCCCCACCCCGATACCCGCCAGTTCAAGCCAATGTTGCAAGGCTTTGACCGGACACCGTTCTTCTGACTTGGCCAAGGGCACGAACACTGTTCTACCCTCCCCCTCCTGGTCGGTCTTGGAGCGGCGAATCAGCAACTCGATGCCGTGCGCATGCGGCGTGATGTCGTCCATTCGAAGTGCCACCAATTCGGAGCGCCGGAATGCGCCGGCGAACCCCAGCAGCAGAATCGCCTTGTCGCGGGCTGCCTTCAATGGCCTCTGCTTGGCGACCATCACCAGTAGTTCGAGCAGATCATCCTTGACCAGTGCGCGGACACGCCTTTGCGCCACCCCGAAAGTGCGACGAATGCCCTGCATCGTGCGCTTGACCAACCGGTCCTTGACAGGACTATCAAATCCTTTGTCGGTGTGGGCCTGGTGAATGGCGATCAGGCGATGCTGCAGGGTGGCAACCGACAAGACCCCAGCAAACTTCGCCAGGTATTCCGCCACCACTTCCGGTGTCGCAGGGAACTTCGCGTTGGCCTTGAAATGCCGCATGTCCTGCGCATAGCTGCGTCGGGTCGATTCCGACCGTGCGGCTTGGGTGAAGCTGTTGACCAGTTTCGAGGGCTTCGCTTTGGGGTTCTTGGGTTTGTTGGTAGGAGTGGTCACATTTCTTCTGTCAAGTTCGGCGTGGCTGCGCTTGGCCACGCGTTTTGAGCGCTTTTCGGCTGCGATGGCTAGCGACACACGGCCAAACCGCCGATAGCGCGGCCTGGCGCGTTTTGGTGGCTGTTTGAGCCGGTTTTGTCGGTCGGTGCCGGTGACAATCGGCGGCTTTGGCGCCGCAATCGCTGTTTCGGTCAACTTTGCGGCAGTTGGCAGGCCATAACCAGTGGCTACGTTGGACGGCTGCGGCGGTCAATGCAGAACCGGCTGCCATCCACCATGAGTCTGCGAATGCACGCTGCGCCCATCAGCTTTTGCTGGGTGACCACGTCATCGAGTGTGGCGTCCTCACCCAACTCTTCCCCGACAGTCTGATTCGACAAGGACGCCAAGTAATCGCATTCGCGCTCCAGTTCCTTGACCGCTTGAAAGGCATTGGGATAGCGTCCAAGCTCCCAGCTGAAGGGTGTCACCACCACGGCAAAGGCCAGCGCACCGGCTTCCCGCGCCATGCCCGCCAGGATGGGTGACACGCCACTACCGGTACCACCACCGAGACCCGCCACCAGAATGACAACGTCGGCACCATCCATCAAGGATCGCAGTGCTTTGTCGTGTTTCCGGGCGGCGGTCCGTGCGACCTTGACGTTGCTCCCTGCCCCGAACCGTGCAAGCTGCACCGATTTGACGGGCGTGATGCCAGGATTCAGTCGATTGGCTTTGCTGACCGCCCTGGTGCTTTTCCGTCCCATGTTGACGCAAGCAAACTCCGCCCGGCAGTGTTTGGCCTGAAGCAAGCCGCTAGACCACGCCGCCAGGAGAATGTTGCGCCCGGCATCGCCAACTCCGATAACCCTGCAAACTACCGACTCGGTCTGTAACGGGAGGTGGTCAGGCTCGTCAGGCGCTATTACTGCCAGTGACACCAGTTCTGTCGATTGGGACACCGTTGCGGGAAGACTTACGCCGAGGGCGACAGCCCCAAGCCACTTCAATGTACTTCTACGGTTCATAGCCGTCTTTCAGAGTTGAGTGGTTTTGAGGCAGGCCAGATTTGTCAAACTGGGTGCGGACACTGCACAGCGATGGCGCAGCGCGACGCGGGACTGACAACCACTGGCGCTACCACTCCTCAAGCTCCGCATTCGTTGGCACCACACTTTTGGGTTTCGCCTTCTTGCCGACTGGCGCGTAGCCGGGATGCAGGTCGCGCGGTTTCACCGGTCGGATGATGATTTCACCCTCATCGTTCGCGGTGATAAACAGGTAGCCGTCGGGTCACACTTGATTGGTACGGGGCAATTCACCACCAACCGTTGTTGCCCTGAACCATCTTCTTGTAGTAGTCACCGTTTGCCCTGGCCATAAAAATGACGGGGCCAATCATGGACATGAAGAATTCGTTTCTGGCCGTCTCAGCAAGAATCATCACAAAAAACATAACGACAACAAACGCGATGGCGGTCAGGGTGATGGCACGCTTCCACATGCCCTTGACAAAGTAGTAGATGGGTCCCAACAAAAAGGCCAGCAGGTTGTAGTTGACGCCTAGACGCGTCATCAACGGCAGTTTGCTACTTGACTCTGGCGACTTCTTGATTTGATCCATGAGCGCGAATTTCTTCTTCCACGAGTCAGATATTGCGCTAGTGGGATGGTTGGATGCTGATGTCATTTGCGTTTTCCTCTTTCTGTGTGTTGATTCGGTTTGCCATCTTTTCGGCGATGGCTATTTGATTTCGCACTGACGCACAAACTTGTCCTGCGACAGCCACGGCACATGCGCGGCCCTGCGGGTGGTGACTTGCGGGGCGAAGAATTGATGAAAGGGTGTGCGGCACTTCAATGCCTGATCGCGGATTGCGCCGGACTTCCAGCGGCCCGGAGCACCCACACTCATGTCAATGCATTCGCCACCTTCACCACAATTGCCAATGAGACCCATGTGCAAAGAACGATGGTGACGATCTTTTGAGTCTTGGTATAGGTGACCAGTTGCCCCTTCTTTTGATAGTAGATATCGCCACTGAACAATGGGTAGAGTGTTGCGGGAGCGAATACAAAAAAGCCCAGCAAGATGACCCAACTTTTTCGGAACCAAGGTACCTGTTCATACGAAGAGTAACCACCGCTTTTTGCTTCCATGTCGTCTCCTTAAATGGGTAATGAAATGTTCCGACCCGCCGCACTCATTTGGCGGGCTCGCCTTGCCACCGACGCGCCTATCACTTCTTATGCCGTGCTCAAGTTGACACTTGACAGGCACCGCGAAGCGACTCAGTTGGACTTCAACGTGTTCGACTTCTCGATGCCCTCGGACGTGTGAAGTGACCAGGCTATGCCACAGACTGAAATGGCAACCAGGGCCAGTAGTCCGAGCCAGAATCCGGCGCCCATGATGGAACCCATATTCCCGTAGGCGTTTTGCCAGATATTTCGATTGGCAACGTTGTTGTAGCCAAGCAGTGCAAATGCAATGGCAATGTTGATCAGCAGCGTCTTCAACTGCACGGATCGATGCAGAAACACCGGGTACAGCGCAAGGGCCAGCGGAACGAGTGCGAAGTAAGCGCTCTCGCTCCAACCGTCAACCGAACCACCGTCACGAGCCATTAGACCTGCCGGGATGCTTGCCCAAGGCAGGAACAACGCAAATGCAAAAACTCCGAAGCCGACAAGTACACCCAAGTGCGCGTTGTGCTTGCTGATCTTCTGTTTGAACACGCCAAGACTGTCTTCCATGGAGTGTGGCCCTGCGGAATCAGTACCGGAGGCGTTCGCCAGCGGACCGGCGGCTTCGGTTACCGGCGGCGCGTCGAAGGGCAAATCGACATCCAAGGAAATGACTGGCACTGCCTCGGAGACCAGTTCACAGAGTCCGCCCGCCGCATCGATGGCGCGCTTGTAGCTGGTGCCGACCTCTTGAGTGACGCCTTTCTTCACGACATAGCCGCCTGTTGCCAGTAGTTGAGTGACTTGATCGACCGTCGCCTTGAACAAGGCGGCCAGCTTGATCTTGGCTTCCGCCGACGGTATGTCGGACCGCAGTCCCTTGAGGACGACTTCAAAAGTCTCGTCGTTGGCTTGCCGTTGAGCGTTGATCCCCGTCGTTTGAGTCACGTCTGTATCTCCGAATTGAAAAATGGGAGTCGCCAAATAACACTTTGCGTTTGGTAATTGTTGCATGAAACCAGACAAAACCAAACGCAAAGTGGGTGGAATCGTGCGAACAAAACCCGGATGCTTCGCGCTGTGCCAAACAACCCAACTCAAAGGTGTGGTGCGCAGGTGTTGTTCGCGGCGAATATGCGTCGTATTCGCCTCTCCAAGTCGCTGACGCAGGAAGAGGTTGCCTTTCGCGCCTCGCTCCATACCAACTACATCAGCTCCGTCGAACGGGCTGAGCGCAATATTTCCATTTGCAACATTGCGAAGATTGCGCTTGCGTTGGACGTGTCCATGCCGGAAATGCTGAGTCCGCTGCCTGCCGCCGATTCAAAGTCCGCCTGACGGTGCCGTGGAAGTAAGCCGCGACTAATCCGTGGTGGGTTTGATCTGGTCGGCCGATGTGCCTAAGGGATCAACTCAAATGCGCCGCCCATCAAAGCGCAAGCAATGCAAGCCACCACCACCCTAGACCAAGCCCAACACCACCGTCAACGGCTCTCGGACAGGCGTGTCGGACAGACTATGCGCCAGCAGATGGCGTCTCGCAGCTAATCGCACGCTCTGGGCAGCGGGACTGAGCGCCACAGGCGCTACCACTTCTCCGCCACCTCTGCATCCGTTGGCACCACACTTTTGGTCTTCGCTTTCTTACCGACTGGCCCATAGCCGGGATGCACGCCGCGCGGCTTGACGGGTCGAATGACGATTTCGCCACCATCGGTCACGGTGATAAACAGGTAGTCGCCGGCCTTCACTGCCGTGCGCTCTACAACGTACTTTGGCAGCCTCACGCCGAGCGAGTTGCCCCACACACATAGTTTTGTCGTCATGGCCGTTGACCCCTTCGTGGTTACTCATTGACTATCAAATTGCCATGCCTTGGGTTCTCGTGGCTGTCGTTCCGGCTTGCTGTAAAGGCCTCCTGCATCCGGATCACATCCGTGGTGCGTCCTTCTTTTACAACTGGAGTCACAAATGACAATCGCCATGGACATCGAAATCAAGCTTCACGAACTGAACTTCCACATCAAATCTGTCCGCCAGATCGCCTTCGCCCAACAGATCAAACTGACTTGCGGTGCGGTCGTGACCACCTTCGACACTGGCAAGGTCCTGGTCCAGGGAAAGTTCCTTCCGTCGAGCCGGGATGAATCATTGGCTTTGCTGAAACAGGCATTGCCGCCAGAAACGATTTGGGGAATCAGCTAGGTCGCATCGAACATCAGCGCTGCACCGGTTTTGGGCGCTGGTGGCTTCGGCGCACCGGCTGTCAGAAGTCGCGGTTGACTCCCATCTCATGGATGCCGATGTACCAAGACAACTCCCAGTCTTGTAGGTCGCAACGGACGTGTCGCTCCGGTGGAATCCAAAACGCCGGGTCGACGACCCACTCGTCGCCAGTTCCAACCGGATTCCCTTGCCTCACGAACAGGGCAAATCGCCCTTGTTCCAGCTTGGTGTCGTAGTCCAAAAGTATCAGTGCGAGATTGGGCAGGCTTGCCGTCGAACTGACCTCTTTCCACACGGTGGACACCCATCCGTGGTGCGCTGCCAGGCGCGCAATCATGTCATCGGTGAGGTAGTAAGGGCCATGCTCCGGCATCAGCCCCTGCGCCACGGCAACACTGCGAATCTCAGCTATCGACTGGTGGGCGATCATCGCGAGGCAAGCGAAGGCGCAATCGTGATCGTTGGACTGCTCCACACGCTTGAACTCTGGCAAGACGTGGGACGGGAAGACAAAGCTTGAGGTCGGCGAAGTCATTTCGGACTCCTTTCGATAATGTTGTGTGAATTGGAGGGCCCATGCTGGCCAGGTCGGTGCTTTCGGACCGCATGCAGTCATCGTGGCAGATAGTCGGAGGTCTCGCGGCGGCACCGCGTCGCCAGCACCAGACACGCTGCCCCAAAATCTCCGCACTCTGCGATCAGGAATCCGAGCGATTCAATACAGTCGGCTGAGATCGTGCCGTCCTCGACGACGACCGCAGAGTGCGCGAGCAGATGCCCGATGGCACCCACTCCGAGTTGCAGCATGTTGACGATGGTCTCGGCGTCTTCCGCAATCGCCACCAGGTGCTCAGCGTCAGCGGCCTCAAAGTCGATCTCAGCCGAAGCCGTCACTGGCAAGCGGGGCAGTCGTTGCAGCAAATCACGGATGGGCCGCTGCGCTTGTTCTCGCGTCGCCATTTCAGTAGTCCTCGGGGCGCAGGATGCATGTGGACGCACGGCTCACGCCATCCTGACCAATGGCCTCGGTGACGATCCACAGCCGGTCGCCTTTGATCACATACGCCGAAAGAATCCGGCTGCCGTCCTTGAGTGCAACTTCATTCGCCGCCCGATCATGCGCGTTGAGGTCACCCCAGTCGCCGTGTTGATGGCGGGTCAGCAAGGTGGCAGAAGCAACGCCATGTTTCTCAAGAATGGCCAACGCGGCTGGTGTGGCCACGACCCGGCCCAGCCGGAACAATGGTCCGTTGGGTTTGAAGTTCTGTATGTCCCGTGAGGGCACGGGAACGCTGTCAGCGCTCATGGCAAGTTCTCCTTTGAGTAATGGGGAGTCAGAAACACGAAAGCACGCCTCTCGTGCCGGGTGTCGGCGCGAACTGCGTGCTTTAAAGGAATCGGCGTTGCCGCCGCTGAGGGTTGGCCGGGCGCTACGCCCGACCGTCAAGTGGAACTACTCTTCAGCGATGGTCCGCTGCGTCGGTGCCCGCAACTCAATGTTCGAGTTGTGCCCGCGAGCCCGGTGAGAACTGCGCGACAACCAAACGGTGCTTTGGCGACCTGCGATCTGGCAGACCGAGTTGATCATGCGAAGGTCCATGACCTTGTGCGGCATTGGCTCTTGCGTAACGCTGCGATCTATGCCTGCGGCTCATCTTCTTCCGTCACAAACTTCGGCTCTGACACCGAAATCGGGTAAGGCCTGGTCCGGTACAGCCAAAGTATCTCAGGCGGTCCGGTGCTGCTAGGCCGCAGCATTTTCAGGTAGTAGGTAGTCAGGGGCTTACTTCGGAACTGGTACCCAGCCACCAACCACTTGCGTGTTGCGGACCGCGCCGCCGACGCCAAGTTCGTATCCGGTGCTGGTCAGCGTGTAGCCCGCATTGGCACACGTGATAGCCGGATCGGAAGTATGCGAGGCGCGGCCAATAATGGGTGCAGCTACCCAGGTGTTTCCTTTGTAGACTTTGGAGTTGCCGAAGTGAGCACGCTTCTCCTCTACGTTCTGGCAGCCGATTGCATTCTGCCGGAAGTCCTCGACGAACGAAGTTGCGCCGCTCATGCCGACCTCGCCTGCGTGGCGCAACGTGGCGAGAAACAACCTGGAACCGCTGGCAACATCGACAAAGTATGTTGTGAGGTCAGTGTAACCTGCCACCACGGTTGCCGTCGTCATTTCAAAGCGGTAGGTCTTGTTGATGGCCCAGGGGTAGGTGTTCGCACACTCCACGCCACTGCCCTCATGGCTGAAATCTTTGCACTGAGAAGTACCGGCGTTCACAATTGAGGCGGGTTTGCCCTGCTGATTCCAAATGGAGAACTGAATCTGCCGGTCGTAAGTGCTACCACCCCGCTGCATGCCCGTGTAGCCAGTGTCCCAGTTCATGGCCGCGTAGTAGGTGCCCGTTGGTTCAGTCCGGGGTGTGACTTCCCGTGACATGCCAGTCACACCTGTGCTAGTCCAGGTCTCGGACAATCCAATGCCAGGTGTCCGTAGTCCGTTACGTTCCGTGTCAGGTTTCAACAACCCACTGTAGGTCACAGTGGCGACGCCCTGGTTGTTGCTGGCCGTGGCTGTCAACTGTGGAGTCACGCCGTAGCCAGGCACCCAATTGACCTGTGCCGTGCCATCTGCGGCAGTCACTGTCGATGCAGGGATAGGCCAGCCGTTGCCATTGGCCGACCAGGTCACCGCTTGGTTGGCAACAGGTTTGCCGAGTGGGTCCAACAACTTCACCGTGAACTTCTGCGGATACATCATCAGCGAGTAGTTCGGCACTGTCGGGTCCCCCGTCACCTTGGACATCAGCAAGACGGTACAAACTGAGGGTGTCACCAGGCAGGTCGCTTGGCCACCGGGTGGCGGCACATTGCGTTGATCCAAGTCGGTGGTGGACGATCCGCCGCCGCAACCGGTTAGCACCACTGCCGTGCCCAGGATCAGGGCGTAGCAGTTTCGCCGGATGGTAGGAACCTTGCTCGCGAGTGACAGGTATCTTGTCATATTGGTCTCTCTGTGGTGGCGATCCGCAACCGGATCAATCTCGGCTCCCGGCCTGGCTGATTCACATGGGTCTCCAGTGAAGAATTCGTGGCTTCAAACAACGAAAGTATGGCCAGAGCCCTACTGATTCAGCATGGCCGCAAACAGCTCAGCCTGGACAGCCCGGTAGTTCTGTCGCGTGATCGTCACCTTTTTGCCGTCGATCTTTGCTGCAACCGGAACAATCAAAGGGGCCTTCGGATCGCCACCCGGTATGCGCTGATCCTCGGTGAAGACTTGCACCGTGCGAGTACTGCTCTGGATTTCGAATCCCTCTTTGGACAGCCAGCCACCGGGCAAATAGCGAACTTGAGCGCCCTTACTCATCAGAAGGCATATGAAATCGGGAAAGGGCTCCGGCATATTGATGTCTGCCAGATACCACGCGGTCTTGCGGGCGTCGGGGAACTTGCCGCGCGCATAGGCCAAGTCGCACGACTTCCTACCCACCCGATCACTAAGAGTCTTCAGATCAACACCAGCCTGCTTCAACAGCGGGTGGTCGTCATAACGCGTGGCGACACGACGCGCGGTCTCGACAATTTGACCGTATTTCAGGGAGAGTTCAGCGACCGTACTCGGGTTGGGGCTGGCCGCGCGTGCCGCCGCCGATACCAGCGCTGCGAAACTGGGAACCTCGACGAAGAGCCGACTCATGGTTTCCAGTTCTTCCCTTTGGTTGGCTGCTGCTTGCTGCGTGGCGCGCCCGCTTTCGACGCAAACGCTGGTGTAGTAGCTCAACTTCTTGATGCTCTCGTCGTCCAACCAGCCTGGCAATTCACCACCCGTCTTATAACAATCCCAAGACGAAAACGACGCTGATCCAGGTCGCGGGAAACGCAGTCGAAGTTGTATCTCAAGAGGATTTCCGGTCGAGCCTTGGCTAATCTCCAAGCCCTGTTCGCGGGCGACTTGAACTAACTGACTTGCGCGCGCTGCGGCATCGCTCTTTGCCACAGCCTCATTCAGCGCTCGAAAATAGCCATCCCGCCTTGAAAACGTGTTTTGAACGTCCGCGCGCTCCGCCTTTCTCACGGATTCTGGCCAGTTGGCTTTGGCCATGCACTCGTCGTGCTTGAGCGCCATCGCGTCAAAGAACTCGGGCCTCCAGTCGCGAATCTTCACACCATAGAAGAGACTGTCAACGTCTGGCCCCTGTAGTTTGACCAGTTGTTCCCAACGTACTGGACAGGTCAACTGAAGTTGCGCGTGGGCGCCCACGGTGACGGCGGCAAGAAGCAGCCCCACGGATACGCGGTGTAGGAGTCTATTCAAGACTTCGTTGTTCGGATGGTTCTTCTTGATGGCCATGAGCGTCCTCCTGGAATTTGGCGCAACACAGTGCGCGTCTTGGTTTATCAAAGTATGTCATATACCAAACGCCAAGTGTGTGTGCTCGGCGTGACATTTTTCACGGACTTGACGCATGTCACACGTCGTCGTCAACAAGCCCCCTGCCCCTCTATCCCGTATCAGAACGAGCGTTGGAGCGGGTTCGATTGGCCTTCGGGGTCGGTGCGCGCCTGCGTAAGTTGCGCCACGACAAGTTGATGACCATCGAACAGGTCGGCGATATTGCCGGGCTTCACGAGAACTACATCAGTTCGGTGGAGCGTGGTGAACGCAACGTTTCACTGTTCAACATCTGGCGCATTGCCAGCGGCTTGGGCCTGACAGCCGCCGATCTCATGCATGGCCTGCCGGTGCGCAAAGTCAAACACCTGGGCCCCAAAGGCAAGCTGTCTCACTGAACCGTGAGTGATGTCGGTGGGCGTTCCATTGTTTGACTGGAGCCGGTCTACTTCGCCTTACCCGAAGGGCTTGGCCGCTGAGTGATTTCAAGGTACCAGGCCGGCTTCATGTTAAGGTGGCTGAAATCGGTGGTCACGTGTTGCTTGTCATCGATCCAGTTGGCAACGTCGATCAGATAGCTGAAGGACGCAAACTCAGCGGTCGCCCGGACATGGTGAAAGATCAGGTGTCGGCAGAGCTCGTTGGCGTCGTAGTCCACGCACAGGACGGCAACCATTGGCAGCGCATCAAGACTCGTGAAATCCTTGTAATCGCTGACCGCGAGGTTCGAGAGGTTGAACAAGATCTTGCGGAACAAGACCTCGTCCATGTAGAAGGGACCATTGGCACGCATGCCGAGAGTTACGGCCATCGTCTTGACATCGGCCATGGTCTTACCGCACAGCACTGCCGCGCACGCCAGCAGATCGTCATGTGTTCCCTGCTGCGCAACACGAACAAAGGGTGAAACAAATCCGGTTGGCAATTGACCGTTGACGCTTTTCATGGGGGCTGAAGCCATCGCTCTCTCCTTGTGGGTATGGAAGTAAATGGCGCATGCAGCGGCCCCTCCTGGGTTGATTGGCCCGGTGAGTAAGCGAAGAAGGGAAGCGGTCTGCGAGGCTTGAGCGGAAGTGCTCAGCTCACTATCTTGCTGGCGCTGCACTGCGCCGTCGTGTCAAACCTGGCTGTTCGTCTGGCGAAAAGCTCGATTTGACATTTAAAGCATCACACGAATCGACGGCTTTGTCAAAACTGAATAACTTTGGCGTATGGCAAGATTCGAATTGAAGTCCGTCCATCCCAGGGGACATAGATTCATAGTGTCAGGCGTGGCGGTGATTCTTGTCACGTCGCGCAGATCGGCCCCGACTCGGTTACCGCTTTGGGGCTTGCTCCTGAACAATATTTCTCCCAATCGCGCATCATCGCGAACCGCTTGTCGAATAGGTCAGAGCGTGCGTACGCGGCCGCGACTTTGCTCTTGACGTTTGTGTGTGCCAACGCCGCTTCAGCAGTGTGAAAATCATGAGTGGTCTCGTCGCCGACGTAGTCCCTGAACGAGCTACGAAAGCCATGGACCGTTATCCCGTGGTACCCCATCCTGCGAAGCAACATAGCCATCGCCATATTGGAAAGTGGCTTGTCCTTTTTGCCGCCAGGGAACAGGAACAAACCGTTCGAAAATGGCCTCACCTGATCAAGGACATGGATGGCGCGTTCAACCAGCGGGACGCGGTGCTCCTTCCCGGCCTTCATGCGTTCCTTCGGGACGGTCCAGATATTCTTCACCAAGTCAACCTCGGTCCACTGGGCTCCAATCACTTCAGAAGTTCTGCACGCCGTAAGAATTAGCAGCTCAAGTGCCCATCGGGACATCCCTTCTTGATTTGTCAATTCGGCCATAAATTCTGGAATATCCGCGTAAGGCAGCGCGGCATGATGAACTTCCGCTCGGTTCTCCGGCGTTGACTTGGCCAGCAGATGTTCCAGGTGACCTTTCCACCTTGCGGGGTTATCGCCTGACCTCATTTCATGCGCTGTTGCCCAATCGATGACGGACTCAATACGACCACGCAAACGAGTAGCTGTTTCGTTCTTTGTCTTCCAAATCGGTGTCAGAACGCCCTTAACATCCGCCGTGGTGATGCCGGAAATGGCACGAGCTCCAATCTTGGGCGAGGCGTAAGTCGCGATGGTGTTCTCCCACTGCTGCGCGTGCTTCTCGTTCTTCCACTCGTCTCGATGGTCGGCTATGTATTCGGCTGCGCACTCGTCAAAGGTCTTGTCCTTCGCTGCGGCGAGGTGGACAATTGTTTCGGCAGCGCGCTTTTCGGATAGAGGGTCTTTACCTTCAGCAAGCTGTGCCCGGCAGGCCTCGGCCTTGACCCGAGCCATACGTAGGCTCACGGCAGGGTAGGGTCCAAGCCCGACGGCAACGGGTTTACCGCGCCGCATATACCGGTGCAACCAGGATGCAGAACCGGTCTTTGTGATTTGGAGGGTTAAGCCGCCACCATCACCCAACAGTACGGGCTTTCCTATCCCGTCCTTGGCCGCCTTTTGCGCCTGCTTGATCTTGCCTTCGATTTTGGTATCAGTGAGTTTGTTGGTCGGGCCTCGCACGTTGTGTTCCTTGCATTACCTTACGAAGCATAGCCGGTTCGAGTATCGGCCCCGTCATTCCAACTATCAACTGAACTATCAAAGCAATCGTGGATGTTGGCGGAATTCGAATTCTTCCGATCTCGCAGCAAGAGAATCAATTGCCAGGTCAATGGTGGAAACTCCACTTCGAGAAAACGACAAAACCGCGAACGAACGTGGTCAATGATGGACATTCGCGGTGGTTTTTGCGACCGTCACCGCTTCCGCCAAAAACCTCGTTTCACGCGGTTTCGTTTTGTGCCTCGGCCCCACAACCATCTCCACGCCATCGAATTGAGCCTACTGCCTTGATGGGTGTCCACGTTGTGACCAGCAATGTATTCACGCGCACGAACGCTGCAAGTGCGGCTCGTTTCGCCCGCGAGCACCAACTGGCGGGCATGGACTAAGGGTTGCTGGATAGGGACATTGCCGGCACACACCACACGCCGACACCACACTTGCGCTTCGGCCACAAAACACTACTATTGAGTTACCCGAAATTCGCCTCCGCGGAGATTTTTCATGGGTCGTCAGTTACTCTGCATTGCCGTCTGGATGACTGGGCTGGTCGGTTGCGCCAGCGCCCCGCCATCGGTGCCCGATGTGGCGCGAATGGTGTGGCCCGACCAGGTATTCGCCTACAACGACAGCCTTGTCACGGTAGCCAAGGACGATCTGTTCCAGCTTGATCCCGTTCTGCTGGACACGCTGAAGAGCCCGGCGGTCCAGCAACTAAGCGCTGCCAAGCGCCTGGAGCGACTGATCGCGCTGTTGTATGGCCAGGAACTCAGGCGCTTCAACTACTCGGCTGGTCACTCCACCGTTGCCAGTGAGACTTGGCGGCACAAGCGCGGCGACTGCCTGTCTCTGACCGTTCTGGCGTACGCCATGGGGCGGGCCATGAACCTGGACGTCGCCATGCAGGAGGTACCGGTTGCCACTGTGTTTGACCGGCGCGACCGACTCGACTTTCTCAGTCAACACGTCAACGTGCGGTTTCACAACACGAGTCGCGTCGATCTGCTCCATGGCACGAGCACGATGCAATCGCGGGACACGATCGTGGACTTCGAACCCGAGGCGGGCGGGCACCATATCGGCCAAGCGCTGTCAGACTTGGGCATTCTGGCCCGCTACTACAACAACATCGCGGCCGAACATCTGGCCGGGGGTCGGTCTGCCTTGGCTTACGCCCATTTCAAGGCAGCGATTCTGACGGACCCACGCTTCGCGGCGAGCTACAGCAACCTGGCATTGCTGTACCGGAGCAAAGGATTGCTGGCAGAGGCTGAGCAAATGCTGCGCCACGCGATTGGCCAGAGCGGACAGTCCTATGTCCCGCTTCATGCTTTGCAGCAACTGCTGAAGGATCAAGGTCGCGAACCCGAAGCATTGCTAATTGAGCGCCAGATCCAGTCCAGGCGCGACATCGACCCCTACCATTGGATCAGGCTTGGACTCAGTCACCTGCAGGCCGGCGAGTACCGTTCGGCAATCAGAGCGCTGGAACGCGCCCAAAGCCTGACAACCGGCTTTGAAGAGGTCCATCACTACCTCGCGCTGGCGTATTGGCGCGCCGGCGAGCGCGGACAGGCCGATCAACAACTGGCCCTGCTGAGCACGCTCAAGCACAACAGCACCGAGCTGTCACGGCTGCGCAAAAAAATCACCTCGCCACCCTGACGGCTCGGGCCGGCGCGCCACCGCGCGAAGGTTCTAGCCGGAGCGGGTTCGCGTCATGTAGTGCAGCACCAGCTTGTCGTGCTGCTTGAGGTTGCGAAACGCCATGCCAATCAGGCAGCCTTCCTGACCCATGGGGTTGTGGCTGTGACACACCGTTCCAGCCAACACCAACTGGACCGGCGAGCCCTCGAAGTCAACCGAGAACGCCAGGCTCACCGCCGCGCCCACGGTAGCCGGACTGGCCACGGACCGAATCATCGCGCCGGCCACGCTGATATCGATCAGCGTGACGCCGCTGCTGGATGACTGGCCCTGCTCCGCATCGCGCAGCAGCGCCAACTCGGCCGGCATGGAGGTCTTGATGCGCATGGACTGGCGCACCAGCGTGGCATCAACCTTCTTGGGGTAGAGCAGCAGGGCGTAGGCAAAGGGTTTCTCGAAAGTCTGCAGCACCTTGCTCACGAACGAGAACTCGTATTGCCCAGTGAAGCCGCGCACGACGCAGACTTCGCCTTCCTCCAATTCGGTGCTGACGCCCTCGGGCCCCACCGGCCCGACCATCAGACCCTTGCCCTCGATGGCGGCCAGAAACTGCGACTCCTTCTTGGAGGCCCCTTCCACCAGTCGCCGGGTCTGCAGCGCCATGCCGGGACGCAGGCGCAGCTCTCGCAAGGACATGGCGGACACAGTGGTGGCGGCGGGGCTGTCATCGTTCATGCGAAGCTTTCAGGGGGTGGACTGGGTGCGCGCCATCGGCCGCCTCGGAGTCGCCCGATGTATCTCTGGACACCGTGAATCTAGCAGAACTTCTGGGCTCGCCAGGGCCAATCATGTGAGCTGCCCGCAGTTGCCGTCAGCCCCACAAATCCAGCGGCGGGTCGGTCACGACGGCACGCAAAATGTCCGAACGCGAAACAAACCCGATGACTTGACCCTGCTCATCGGCCACGGCTATGCCGGGCAGGCCAGTGTCCAGCAGGACCCGGGCCACGCGGCGAATATCGGTCTCGGGCGCGACGCTGGGAACCGGCGTGGTCATGACATCGACCACACTCATCGCCAACAAGGCGCGCCACGCCACCGAGCTGGACTCCGCCGCCGGCAATCGTTCAGGCCTGAGCAGATCCGCGCGCGACAGCAGCCCCACCAGGACAGCGGCCTCGTCAACCACCGGCGCCTGGCCAATGTGCAGGCTTGCCAACTGTTGCCAAGCCTGCAACACCGTGAGCTGGTTCGACAAGGTGATGACCGGTTGGCTCATCACGTCGTCCACCCGCCTCAACGGATGACGATGCATCTCACCACGCTGCGTCTTCGTATATGCCGCCACGGCACTTCGGTGCGGTTCATCCACCGGCAGGGCGGCCGCGCCGGTGTCCGCCCAGGTCGGCACAAAGCCTTCCTCCCGACCGTCGTGCTTGATCGGCTCAACGTGATGGGCTCGGGCCACCGCGCCCAAGGGCCCGATCTGCCGCAGGTGCTCCATCGAGCCACGAAACAGGCGCCCGCTTACCCCATAGACTGAGAACATGCCCGACCCTCCATTGACACAGAGGCACTATACCGCCGGCAGGCCGACTCAGGAAGTGGCGACACCGCCGGGCAAGAATAGGGCCTGCAAGTCGTTTAGAAAGTCGAAGCCCTTTTCGGTCGGCGCCACCCTCGCCAGATCGCGCCACAGCAAGCCCCGGCGCTCGGCCCGCTCCAGCGCCTGCGTGATCGTCGTGACCGGCAGGCCGGTGCGCTGGCCAAACTGCGCCAGTGCAAAACCATCCTTCAACCGCAAGGCATTGAGCATGAACTCAAATGCCAGGTCGGCTCGACCGATCTCCTCGTCCTGCGCCAGGCATTGGCCGGCCAAGGCCTGCTCCATATAGAGCTTGGGGTCGCGGTAGCGCGTCTGACGCACCACGCGATGGGCGAAGCTCAACTTGCTGTGGGCGCCCGCCCCCAAACCCAGGTAGTCGCCAAACTGCCAGTAGTTCAGGTTGTGCCGGCAGCGGTGTCCGTCCCGTGCATAGGCAGATACCTCGTAGCGGTTCAAGCCGGCAGCGCCGGTCAGCTCGGTGAGCAGGTCCAACATCGCGTAGGCCTCATCGTCGGCCACCAACACGGGCGGATGCTTGGCGAAATAGGTGTTGGGCTCGATCGTCAGGTGGTAGATCGAGATGTGCGGCGGGCCCAGACTCAAGGCCATGGCCATGTCCTGACGCAAGGCTTCAAGTGTCTGGCCCGGCAGGGCGTACATGATGTCCAGGTTGAAGGTGTCAAATGCCTGAGCCGCTTCCTCTACTGCGGCGATGGCCTGCGCCCGGTCGTGCACGCGCCCAAGGCGTTGCAGCGCGGTGTCGTTGAAGCTCTGTACTCCAACCGAAAGGCGGGTCACACCGGCTGCCCGAAAGGCCCTGAAACGATCCCTCTCAAACGTCCCCGGGTTGGCCTCCAGCGTGATCTCGCAATCGGCGCTAAGCATCAGCCGGGCCCGCAGGCTGCCGATCAGGCTGTCAATCGCCTCGGGTGAAAACAGACTGGGCGTACCGCCGCCAATGAACACGCTTTGTATCGGGCGACCCCACACCAGTGGCAGGGCCGCCTCCAGATCAGCCTGCAAGGCGTCCAGGTAGCGCTGCTGGGGCATTTGCGCAGGTGCCATTTCGTGCGAGTTGAAATCGCAATAGGGACACTTCTTCAGGCACCACGGCAGGTGGACGTAGACCGACAACGGGGGCAAGGCCGTCAGTTGCAGGACGCCCGGGCGCAGATAGTGCTGGATATCCGCCGCCTTCATTGCTTCGCCTTGCGGTCAGCCTAAACCCAGCGCTCGCGAATCAGCTCCCGCATGGCCTTGGCAGCGCGCCCACGGTGACTGTTGGCGTTCTTGACCTCGATGGGCAGTTCAGCAAAGGTCTTGCCAAATTCCGGGATCAACATCACCGGATCAAAACCAAAGCCGTTGGAGCCGCGTCGCTCGCAAGCAATCTCCCCAACCACCCGCCCCACCGCCACCAAAGGCTCCGGGTCATCGGCATGGCGCACCGCCACCAGCGTGCTGACCATGGCCGCGCGTCGGTTGGGCACCCCACTCATTTGTTGCAGCAAGACGGTCACGTTGTTGTCGTCGCCCTTCTCAACACCGAACTGGGTCGCGTAGTAGGCGGTGTCCACCCCCGGCCGACCACCGAAGGCGTCGACGCACAGGCCCGCATCATCGGCGATGGCCGGCAAACCACTGTGTCGCGCGGCATGGCGCGCCTTGGCCAGCGCGTTTTCCAGAAAGGTCCGAAACGGCTCCTCGGCTTCGGCAATGCCGAGCTCGCTCTGGCGCACCAGGTCGAGCCCCAGGGGCGCCAGCATGGACTGCAGCTCCAGCAGCTTGCCGGGGTTGTTGGAGGCAAGCACGATCTTCATGACTTCGCGACTCCCATCGGTCGGACCAAGTGCCGCACGTTACGCACTGGCCAATGCCGCGCGTTGCAGGCCGACGAGGTCCCGAATGCCCTGCTCCGCCAAGCCGAGCAAGGCGTCCATCTCCTGGCGCGAGAATGCCGCGCCTTCGGCCGTGCCTTGCACTTCGACAAATCGGCCAGCACCGGTCATCACGACGTTCATATCGGTGTCGCAGGCTGCGTCCTCGGTGTACTCCAGGTCCAGCAAAGGGACGCCGTGCAGCATGCCCACCGAGATCGCCGCCACATGGTCCCGAATCGGGGACCGAGCGAGTTTGCCGGTGCCCAGCAACCGGTTGACCGCATCCTGCGCGGCCACAAAGGCGCCCGTGATCGCCGCAGTACGGGTACCGCCATCGGCCTGCAACACGTCGCAGTCCAGATAGATCGTGCGCTCGCCGAGCAGGCCCAGATCAAACACCGAGCGCATGGAACGGCCAATCAGGCGTTGAATCTCTTGCGTGCGCCCACTCTGTTTGCCGCGCGCGGCTTCCCGGTCGCCGCGCGTGTGGGTGGCCCTGGGCAACATGCCGTACTCGGCGGTAACCCAGCCCTCGCCGCTGCCCTTCTTGTGGCTGGGCACTTTCTCCTCGACCGAAGCGGTGCACAACACCCTGGTAGCACCAAACTCGATCAGCACCGAGCCTTCGGCGTGAACCGTATAGCCACGCGTGATGCGAACCGGTCGAAGCTGGTTGGCGCCACGTGCGCCGCTGCGGGAAATTTCAGTCATGGGAGTCGCTGTGTTTGCCGCGTGAGCCCTTGGCCCGGCGGCGATCAGCCGCGTCGGGCGGCGGAGCGGCGAATGGCCTCGTTGATCTCGGCGATCGAGCGTTCGATGGCCGCGTCGTCCAGGTCTTCGACCGAATGGTCCAGCCAACCGGCCTGAACCGTGGACGCAAACACGCCCTCGTTGATCGACTCGGTTGAAATACTGCCGCGTGTCGACTCGAAGCCGTCGGGAGTTTCCCACTCGATGGCGATCACCGTCACGTTGTCGCTGGTGGCGCCGGCCTTGCGCAAGGCCTTTTCGACCAGTTCGGGGACGGCGTCGGCCACCGGCCGGTGACTGAGCTGGTAGACGATATCAATGTCGCTCAAGCTGCCCCACAGCCCGTCCGAGCAGAGCAAGAAGCGGTCACCCTGTTGCAGCGGGACCGGTCCGGTCACGTCGAACACCGGCTTGGTTGGCGACCCCAGGCAGGTGTACAGAACATTTCGATTGAAACGGTCCGGCAACTTCACATCGACACCGCTGCCTTGGCGCTGCTCAACATAGGAGTGATCACGGGTACGGGCCAGCAGTTCACCATCGCGCACCAGATACAACCTTGAATCGCCGCAGTGCACCCAGGTGATGCAGCCATGCTGCACCAGCGCCGCCACGATGGTGGTGCGGGGCGAGTCAAACATGCCCTTCTCGATGGTGTAGGTCAGGATCTGCCGGTGGGCCGACATCACCGCATTGGACAGAAAGGCTGGCACGTCTTCCACTTCCGGTCGCGCCTGCTTCTGGTACAGGGCCGACATGGTTTGCAGGGCCATCTGAGCCGCCACTTCCCCCTGGGGGTGGCCGCCCATCCCGTCGGCCAGAAGAAACAGACCCGAGCCACGCGTATAGCAGTAGCCCATGCGGTCTTCATTCTTCTCCCGCCCGCCTTTGCGGCTCACCTGAAATACGGAGAATTTCATTTGGCCTTTCCGAAGCGGGTCGCGTTCTGGACGTTCTTCTTGGTATCAGCGATCATGGTATCGAACTGCATGCGTACTTTCTCGGTGACACTCAGCTTGGTGTAGCGGCGCTCACCCTCGCGACTAAGCTCTTTCTGCAAGGCAAAGACCGACTGCGGGCGCGACAGCGGATCCAGCGACATGCACCACTCCACCACCTCGATCAGATTGTCCGAGTAGACCCCACGCAGGCGCGCCAAGGCGGTGGTGATGCGGTCCTTCTCAAGACGTTGCGGTGCCTCATTGGGTGGGTAACCCTGCATACAGGCATAGATGCACGCACCAATCGCGTAGATATCAGTCCAGGGCCCCATCGAAGCGTCGCGCCGGTACATCTCGGGTGCGGCAAAGCCGGGGGTGTACATCGGGCGGATGAAATTGCCCTCTTTGCTCAGCACCTCGCGCGCCGCGCCGAAGTCGATCAGCACTGACTTGTTGTCATCGGTGATGAAGATGTTGGCCGGTTTGATGTCCAGGTGCAGCATCTTGTGCTGGTGCACGATGCGAAGCCCACGCAGGATTTCGTCAAACAGGGAGCGGATGGTGGACTCCCGAAACACCTTGGGCAGCTTTTGATCGCGCGCGGTGATGATGAAATCCTGCAAGGCCGCGCCTTCGAGGTAGTTCATCACCATGTAGACCGTTTCGTTCTCGCGGAAGAAGTTCATCACACTCACCACGGAGGGATGCGATATTTGCGCCAACGAGCGCCCCTCTTCGAAGAAACTCTTAAGGCCCAGACGGTACAAGGACAGCTTCTCGGCCTGCACCTGCGGCAGCAACGCACCCGGCGCGCGGGTGGCCAGTGACGAGGGCAGGTACTCCTTGACGGCGACTTGCTGACCTTCGCCATCGATCGCCAGATACACCACGCCAAAACCACCAGCCGCAAGTTTGCGAATGATTCGGTAGCCACCAATCATGGTGTCTGGCGGTAGGGGAGCCGGTTTGACCTTTGACATAATTTTCAGGTTATCGTTCGTCTGCTCCGCTGGAACCGGTTATTCTCAGGCCCGTTCCATTGATCAAAGAATCGCGATGCCAGTTTACAGCATGACCGGCTATGCCAGTGCCCAGCACAGCACCGCCAGCGCCCAGTCCGAACACGATCACAAAGCCGGCCCGGCAAGTCAGCTCGGACTGGAGATCCGGGCCGTCAACAGCCGCTTTCTGGACCTGTCGTTTCGGCTTCCCGAAGAATTGCGCCAGTTCGAGCCGACCCTGCGGGACCTGCTCATCTCGCGCCTCAAGCGAGGCAAAGTCGAAGTGCGAGCGTCGATTGAGACTGCCGCCCAGAGCCTGGTCGCCGAACCCACGCCTCGGTTGCTGCAACGCCTCAATGCGGTGCAGGACAGCGTCAAGGCTTGGCTGCCTCAGGCGGTCGGCCTGAGCGTGGCCGATGTGATTCGACTTTCGGCCACCGAGCAGTCCACCACCCGCGATTGGAGCCAGGACATCATGGCGCTGGCCGAAAAAGTGCTCGGCGGCCTTCTCAGCGCGCGCGAGCGCGAAGGCAATCGGCTCGCCACCATGCTGCTGGACCGGATCTCGCAACTGCGCGCACTTGCCGCCCAGGCAACGCCGCTGGTACCCAAGCTGGTCGAACAACAGCGTCAGCGCTTCATGGAGCGCTGGGCCGAAGCCATGGCACTGGCCGACGGCAGCACGCTGCCCGAGATGGCCAGCGACCGTGCGTTGACCGAAGCCACCGCGTTTGCGATTCGCATCGACGTGGCCGAGGAAATCACTCGCCTGGACTCGCACCTGGACGAACTGGAGCGGCTGCTCAAGCGCGGCGGCGAGATCGGCAAACGACTCGATTTCCTGATCCAGGAGTTGCACCGCGAAGCCAACACCATGGGCTCGAAATCGGCCGCGCTGGAGTTGACCCACATTTCGGTTGACATGAAGGTCCTGATCGAGCAGATGCGCGAACAGGTGCAGAACCTAGAATAGCGCCACCCTCTTTTCCAACCCCGCAAGCCTCCCTCGCCCATGGTCTACCCCGGAAACCTCTACGTCGTGGCGGCCCCCAGCGGGGCCGGCAAATCAAGCCTGGTGCGCGCCCTGCTGGAGCTGGACTCCCGCGTTCAGCCCTCCGTTTCGCACACCACCCGGCCACCCCGGGGACAGGAAAAACACGGACGCGAATACTTCTTCGTCTCGCCGCGGGAGTTCGACGCCATGGTGGCAGCCGACGCATTTGTCGAATGGGCGCATGTGCATCAACAGCGCTATGGCACCTCGCGCCACGCGATCGAGGAACGCATGAACCAGGGCTCCGACGTGATTCTGGAGATCGACTTCCAGGGGGCGATCCAGATCAAAAAGCTGTTCAGCAATGCCATCAGTATCTTCATCCTGCCCCCCAGTTGGGATGAGTTGCGCTCGCGCCTGGAGCGGCGCGGCGAGGACTCCTCCGAGGTGATTGAACTACGGCTCAAGAACGCTCAGGTTGAAGTAGCCCAGGTCGACAAGTTCGACTTCGTTATAATCAACGAGTTGTTTGACCGAGCGCTTTTTGATCTCAAAGCCATCGTTCACGCCCAACGGCTCAAATTCTCGGCGCAGCGTCGCGCCAGGGCCGACACCTTCGCGGCACTGAACATCCCCTAGTGCCTCCCACCCTCTCTCGGAGAAATTCATGGCCCGTATCACTGTCGAAGACTGTCTGGTGATGATTCCCAACCGCTTTCAGCTCGTCTTGGCCGCCACGTACCGTGCGCGAGCGCTCAGCCAGGGACACACTCCCAAGGTCGAGAGCAAGAACAAGCCCGGCGTCACCGCCCTGCGCGAGATCGCGGCCGGCAAAATCGGCATCGAGATGCTCAAGAAAGTGCCACTCTAAGTCGTCCTCGGCCCCCAAAAAAGCACCGCTCGCGGTGCTTTTTTGTTGGTGGCATCGTTTGTGGGCGTGTCGTACGACGTGGAGGCCCGGCTTTGTTACGACGCAAAAAGTCAAGCTGCGCGCTATATTCGAGGGGTGACTACCCTCGGTAAACCCCCCATGCAAGCGGCTGAAAAACCGGACACCAAACGCGGCGTGGTCGCCGCGGCAGCCGCCAATGCCGCTGCGGCGAGTTTTGCCAGCCTCACCAGCAAGCTCGATTACCTGAGCCCGGCTGACCTGGAGCAGGTGCGTCTGGCCTACCGCTTTGCCGACGAAGTCCACCTGGGGCAGCTTCGCAACAGTGGTGAGCTCTACATCACCCACCCGATAGCCGTCGCCGCACAGTGTGCCGACTGGAAACTTGACGCCCCGGCGCTGATGGCCGCCCTGCTGCACGACTCGCTGGAAGACTGCGGCGTCACCAAAGTCGAGCTGATCGAGCGTTTCGGCTCGCCAGTCGCCGAACTGGTGGACGGCCTGACCAAGCTCGACAAGCTGCATTTCAACACGCGCGAGGAAAACCAGGCCGAGTCGTTCCGCAAAATGCTGCTGGCGATGGCGCGCGATGTGCGGGTGATCCTGATCAAACTGGCCGACCGCAGCCACAACATGCGGACCCTGTCGGCATCGCCGCGCGAGAAGTGGCAAAGAATTTCCTCCGAGACGCTGGAAATCTACGCCCCCATTGCCCACCGCCTTGGTCTGAACCAGACCTATCGGGAACTGCAGAACCTGTCGTTTTGCCACCTTCGCCCCTGGCGCTTTGCCATCCTGTCCAAAGCGGTGGACAAGGCCCGCAGCAAGCGCCGCGACCTGATCCAGAAGGTCCAGCGCGAAGTCGAAGCCATGTTTGCCAACGCTGGCATGAAAGTGCGCATTGCCGGTCGTGAAAAGACGCTTCACTCAATCTACAAAAAGATGGACGAGAAGCATTTGAGCTTTGCCCAGGTCACGGATATCTATGGTTTTCGCGTGCTGGTGCCCAGCGTGCTGGATTGCTACACGGCGCTGGGCATGCTGCACCAGCTCTACAAGCCTGTGCCCGGCAAATTCAAGGATCACATCGCCATTGGCAAGCTCAATGGTTACCAGTCGCTGCACACCACGCTGGTGGGCCCGTCGGGCGTGAATGTCGAATTCCAGATGCGCACTGAGGCGATGCACGTGGTCGCCGAGTCGGGCGTGGCGGCGCACTGGCTCTACAAGGCGAACCACCCGCAGGAAGGCGGCTCTGGCGAGCGCCTGGGTTCCAAGTGGCTGCAGTCGCTGCTGGACATTCAGGATGAGACACGCGATGCGGCCGAATTCTGGGACCATGTCAAAGTGGACTTGTTCCCCGATGCGGTCTACGTGTTCACCCCCAAGAGCCAGATCATGTCGCTGCCCCGTGGCGCCACGGTGGTGGACTTTGCCTATGCCATCCACAGCAACGTTGGCGACCGCACCGTCACCGCCAGAATCAACGGGCAGCAGGTGCCACTGCGAACGGAGCTGCGAAATGGTGACGTGATTGAAGTGGTCACCGCCCCCGTCTCAACACCCAACCCGGCCTGGCTCAGCTTCGTGCGCACCGCGCGCGCCCGCTCCAAAATACGCCACCATCTCAAGAGCATGGCGCAGACTGAATCCGAGAGCCTGGGCGGCAAGATGCTGGCGCAGGCACTGCGGGCCGAGGGCATTGATCAGCTTCCCGGCGACAGCGAGGCACACCGCGCCATCTGGGACAAACTGCTGCGTTTCACCGGCAACCGGGCCCGCGCCGAGTTGCTGACCGACATCGGCCTGGGCAAGCGCATCGCCGGCATTGTGGCCAAGCGATTGGTGGTCCTGTTGACGGAAATTGGCGAGAAACCCGACGCCTTGCTACTCACGCGGGAGCGTTTTGGCAACCAGGAAGCCGTCTCCCAAGGTGCCCTGGTACTCGATGGCAGCGAGAACGCATCCGTCAAGTTCGCTGCCTGTTGTCGCCCGATCCCGGGCGACGCCATCTTGGGCTACCTGGGCCGCGGCGAGGGGCTGGTGGTGCATGCGGCCGATTGCCCGGTCGCTCGCAAATTGCAACACAAGGATCACGAGCGTTTCATCACGGTGGAATGGTCGGACGAGCCGATTCGCCCCTTCGAGACCGGTGTCCTGGTGACGGTCACCAATGGCAAAGGGGTGTTGGCGCGGGTCGCGGCGGCCCTGGCCAGCGCCGAGGCCGACATTGTTCACATCGACATGGGTGAAGAAGCCAATCAGGATGCCGCCGATCTGCGCTTTGTCATCGCCGTGCGTGATCGCGCGCACCTGGACAACGCGCTGCGTAACCTCAAGCGCACACCATCAGTCCTGCAGGCGGTGCGCGCCAAAGTCGCATCGTGAGTCAGCGCAAGGCCACTGCGCCGGGCGGGTAATCGACCTTCAGCACCTCAATTTCCACCACGCCGGCCGGGGTCTGCAATTGCAGCACATCGCCCAGGCGCGCCTTGAGCAAGGTGCGCGCGATGGGTGAGACCCAGGTGACCTGCCCCAAGGCGCTGTTGGCCTCGTCGATGCCCATGATGGTGACAGTACGTTGCACGCCGTTGTCCTGCTCGTAGGTGACGGTTGCGCCAAAGAACACCTGGTCGCCGCCATGATGCACGCTGGGGTCGGTCACTTCGGCGATTTCCAGCCGCTTGGTCAGAAAGCGGATGCGCCGGTCAATCTCGCGCAGCCGCTTCTTGCCATAGATGTAGTCGCCGTTTTCCGAGCGGTCTCCATTGCTGGCGGCCCAATGCACGATCTCCACCACTTTGGGCCGCTCGTTATCAATCAGGTCGAGCAGTTCGGCCCGAAGGTGGGCGTAGCCACTGGGGGTGATGTAATTCTTGCTGCCGGCCGGCACGGGAGGCAACGCCAGGTCCTCGTCATCCGCGTCGTCGGTCTCCCTGGTGAAAGCTTTGTTCATCATTCCTCAATGTTGCCGAAACGCCTCTGCCAGGCTGCAGCATTATCGCGCCATGACAATGCGCAATGAACACCGGGGCACTCGGCTATGCTTGCTCCCGCGACAATCAGTTGAGGACAGAGCTGAAGGTCTGTCCCGCAAATTATCAGGAGATGCAACATGGCTTCTTTCCCCGACAACGTCAGCATGGCGCTGTTCTGTGACTTCGAGAATGTCGCTCTTGGCGTGCGTGATGCGCAGTACGACAAGTTCGACATCAAGCCAATACTGGAGCGATTGCTGCTCAAGGGCAGCATTGTCGTGAAGAAGGCCTACTGCGACTGGGAACGCTACAAAGGTTTCAAGGCCACCATGCACGAGGCCAACTTCGAGTTGATCGAAATCCCGCATGTGCGCCAATCCGGCAAGAACTCGGCCGACATCCGCCTGGTGGTGGATGCGCTGGACCTGTGCTACACCAAGTCGCACGTCAACACCTTCGTCATCATCAGCGGCGATTCGGACTTCTCGCCCTTGGTCTCCAAGCTGCGCGAGAACGCCAAGCAAGTCATCGGCGTCGGCGTCAAGCAGTCGACCTCCGACTTGCTGATTGCCAACTGCGACGAGTTCATCTTCTACGACGACCTGGTGCGCGAGAGCCAGCGCGCCACGAGCCGGCGCGATTCGCGTGAAACGTCGCCAGCGCCCAGGCGCATCGCCGACGAGGACAAAGGCCGACGCGACGAACTCGAAATACGCCGGGGCCAGGCCATCGACATCGCCGTGCAAACCTTTGATGCCTTGGTCTCCGAGCGAGGCGATAGCGGCAAAATCTGGGCCTCCGTGTTGAAGGAGGCCATCAAACGCCGCAAGCCCGATTTCAGCGAGTCCTACTACGGCTTTCGTGCCTTCGGGAACCTGCTTGAAGAGGCGCAGGCACGCGGCCTGCTGGAGTTCGGCCGCGACGACAAATCGGGCGCCTACGTCTTTCGCAGCAGCGCCCCGGCCGCGCCGATCAAGCCCGTCGGGTCTGCGCCGGTGCCGCACAAGACGGCGGTTGAAGCAGCGACGGCAGAGGCCCTGCCCCACCCGCCGGAAACCCGCCGCAAGGGGCGTGGCGGCCGCAAAGCGGCACCCAGCACCGCCGCCAAAACGACTGCGCAGACGGTCGAGTTGGCGCAAGCCACTCCATCTGCGGCCAAACTCTTCAGTGAAACCGCTCCCGCAACCGACGCAAGCCCCGTGGCCCGCAAACCAGCGGCGCGCAGCCGCCAGCCGCGTCAGCCGATCGGCAAGCCAGAAGACGTCTAAAGTTCGATTATTCGCCGCGCCCACGGGCACTCTCGTCAGCCGGATGCCATGTTGGACCACCTCTCCCTCCCTGCAGGCTGGATGCGTCAAGTTGCTCCTAGGGATTGCCCGGATGAGTGATCAGCCTGTTCGATGGTAAATTTCGCCTATGTGGAAACGATTCCATACCGCTGATCGAATGCGGTGAACTGAGCTGACACGCGATATGGTCACACCTGCGATGCCGTTCAAGACGTCGCGCAACGATGCGGATCGAGCAGCCACTTGGCGTCTACTGATGGAGAGATGGTTGAAAGCACTCATTGGCGCTCTTGTGCTGGGATCCGCGTGGTCCTGCGGACACGCCGAAGTTCGGCTGGCCCACATCTTCTCGGATCACCTGGTGCTGCAACGGCATCAGCCGATTCACGTTTGGGGTTGGGCGAACCGGGGCGAGCTTGTTCAAGTCGAATTGAACGGCCAGTCCAACCGCACCATCGCGGACGAGAAGGGTCGCTGGCGCGCCGTGCTCAAGGCCGAGGCCGCTGGCGGCCCCCACAGGTTGGTGGTCAAGGCAGACAACACCATTACCCTGAACGATGTCCTGATTGGAGACGTGTGGCTGGCGGCCGGTCAGTCGAACATGGAGTGGCCGGTGGCGCAATCCAATGACGCGGCCGTGGAAGTCGCGCAATCTGATTGGCCACTTGTTCGACACATCAAAGTCACCAACACCATCGCTTTCCAGACGCAGGCCGACATCGGCGGCTCAGGCTGGAACGTCAGCAGACCGGAGAATACCGGCAGCTTCTCCGCAGTGGGGTATTTCTTTGCGAGGAAGTTGCATCAGGAAATCGGCGTCCCGGTGGGGATCATCAACGTTGCCTGGGGTGGTACCAACATCGAAACCTGGCTTAGCCCGGCCGTGCTGGCGGCTCGGCCTGACTTCAGCATGTCCTCGATGCCGGCCGATGCAAAGGTGTTCAAGGCGCGCTACCAGGATCGAATGCGCGCCCTGGTCCAGCGCTGGCAAGCCGGCGTCCCTTACGGCAGCGACTCGACCGCCGCCTGGCCTGAGCCAGATTTCGACGATCGCGCTTGGCCCCACCTGAATACCGCAAGGTATTGGGAAGTTCAGGGTTTGGAGGATCTTGACGGCGTGGTCTGGTATCGCCGGATGGTCGAATTGAGCTCAGGGCAGGCGGCATCGGCTGCTACGCTGCACCTGGGCATGATCGATGATTGTGACGAGACCTATGTCAACGGCCAGCCGGTCGGCAATACCTGCGGCTGGGATACTCACCGTCGCTACGGCGTGCCCGCAGGCCTGCTCCGACCCGGCCACAACGTCGTTGCCGTGCGGGTGACCGATCATGGCGGTGGCGGTGGTTTCCATGGTGCGGCCGGTCATATGGCCCTGCAGACCGCGGCCGGCACCATGGCCCTGTCCGGCGACTGGCGGGCGCGCGTGGAGCGCGTCTCGGACAAGGAACAGCTCGCCCCAAACGATCTGCCCACGTTGGCCTTCAATGCCATGGTTCACCCTCTCACCGATTTCCCTATTCGGGGAGTGCTCTGGTACCAAGGCGAAAGCAATGTGCCACGCGCCGAGCAGTATGCGCAGATATTCCGATGGCTGATTGAGGACTGGCGCCAGCAGTGGAAACGGCCCGCTATGCCGTTCTACTTCGTGCAGTTGGCGTCGTTTTTGCCGTTGGAGCGTAACCGTCGCGCAGAAAGCACCTGGGCCGAACTGCGAGACGCGCAACGCCAGGCCCTGAAGCTGCGGGGCACTGGCATGGTCGTCACCACCGACGTTGGCAATGCCAACGACATTCATCCGCGCAACAAACAGGCGGTTGGTACGCGGCTGGCGCTGCATGCGCTGAAAAATGAGTATGGCAAGAAGCTCGTGGCCAGCGGCCCGCTCTACCATTCCATGCGGGTGCATGGCCGGCAGGTCGAAATCAGCTTTTCAGAAGTCGGCGGCGGGCTGGTGATTGGCGGTGATCACGCCACGCTTCGGGGCTTTGTCATCGCGGATGAGCGTCGGCAGTTCTTGCCCGCGAAGGCACGCATCCGCGCAAACCGGGTGACGGTTTCTCACCCCGACATCTTGCGGCCCATGGCGGTGCGTTTTGGCTGGGTGGACAACCCCGAAGAAAACAATCTGTTCAACCGCGAGGGCCTGCCGGCGTCACCGTTCAGGACCGATCAATGGCCAGGGTTGACCGACGGCGTTCGGTACCAGTATTGACCAACCCTATCTTTCCCCGAGAGAAGTTCGCAATGAGCAGTTCGGACCGTCGTCAGTTCCTGCACACCGCCGCCACGCTGTCGATGTTCCCGACTGCGCCGCGCTCGGCGCCGGTGATTGATGCCTACCCGCCCGCTGGAACCATCCCGGATGTGGCAGACACCCAACCAACAACCCATCGTAGAGGGCAATCATGAACTTGCGCAGTCTGCTTTCTTGTTACGCAGCCTCTTCCATGCTGTCAAGAGCCTGGGTGCTATCCCTTGTTCTGTCGACGCCGCACGCGCACGCGTTCGACCTGCAGGCACATCGCGGTGGCCGCGGACTGTTGCCCGAGAACACGCTTGCATCGTTTGAAAATGCGCTTCGAATGGGCACGACCACCATCGAGCTCGACATCGCCATCACGGCCGACGGCGTTCCCGTGATCTCACATGACTCGGCCTTGAACCCGGCCATCACGCGCGATGCCAACGGCCGGTGGCTCAGCGCGCGCGGTCCGCTCATCAGGTCTCTGACGCTGGCGCAGGTGCAGTCCTACGACGTGGGCCGGATCAACCCTTCCAGCGCTTACGCCAGAGAGTTCCCGCACCAGCAGCCGCGCGACGGTCAACGTATTCCCACGCTGGCGGCATTGTTCAAACTGGTCAACGACCTCGGTGCCAATGATGTCCATTTCGACATGGAGACCAAGATCAACCCGCACTACCCAGAAAGCACACCGACACCTGAGGTATTCGTCAATACCGTGTTGGCCGCGATTCGCGATGCGGGCATGACGCGGCGCGTGATGGTGCAGAGTTTTGACTGGCGCACGCTGGAGCTCCTGCACAAGTTGGAGCCGGGCTTGCGCACCTTGTACCTCACGATTGAAGCGGCTGACTTCCACACCCTGAAGGACGGCTCCTGGAACGCGGGGCACTTGCTCAAAGACCATGACGGCTCCGTGCCGCGGATGGTTCGGGCGTCAGCTGGCCAGTCAGCCGGCGTGATTTGGGGGCCGAACCACAACAACCTGAACGCCTCACTGGTGAAGGAGGCCCAGCGTCTGGGCCTACAGGTCATCCCCTGGACCGTCAATGAGAAACCGCGGATGGCGCACCTGATCGACTGGGGGGTGGACGGCATCATCACGGACTATCCAGACCGCCTGCGCGAGGTCCTTCAGGAAAAGAGGATGCGCTTGCCGCAAGGCGTCAAGGACTGAAGCATGACGTGCTGCAGCCAAGTCTCAAGGCGACCCGCTCCAGACAAATGTCGCCACGCTGGCCCCCGGCATCCGGTGCTGGAAGCTCCGAGCGCCAACAGTCACGGAGAAGTGGCGTGAATTGGCAGCCGAATTCAAGACAATCAGAACGATGGAGTCATCGTCATTGTTTTGAAACGCCACCGTTTCCAAACGTTCCACGCCCGTCGTCGACTCGATTCGACGTGCGCCCGGCCGTACGAAGCGACTGGCATGCGCCAGCGCGTAGTAGTCGAGGTTGCGGGTGACCTCACCGGTCCTTGAGTCGATGGTCACGACACCACGGCAATCGGTGCACCCACCCAAGTGAGGCCCGTGCTTCTCGTCGAGCGCCAGGTTCCACAGCAGCACGCCCTTGGCCCAGCCGCGCGTGGTGCCGATGATCAGGTGGCGCATGAACCACGGCAGGGTTTCACGCCAGTGCGGCTTCCACTCGCCACCGGAACACTCGGTAAAGTAGGTTTCCTTGTCGGGATAGGCGTCATGCACTTGCGACTGCACGGCCACATCGCCCGCATAGCAGTGCCAGGCAACGCCCGCCACATAGGGACGCGCTTTTGCATCGGCCAACACCTCCAGCGGCGCCTGTGGTTCATCCCAGTTGTGGTCCCAGTCCAGAATACGCAGGGGCTTGCGACGCTTGGCCAGCAAGGGCCCAAGGTGTTCACCAATGAGCGCCGCGCGCGCCGCTGAGTTCACCCGCATGCCGGGGTAGTCCTTGGGCTCGAAGTGGGGCTCGTTCTGCACCGTCAGGGCAAACAGGGGCACGGCCTCGGCCTCCATGGCGTCGGCGAACTTATTCAGGTATTGGGCAAACACCTCGTAGGCCTCTGGTCGCAATGCGCCCTGGATCAGGCTGTCATTGCTCTTCATCCACGCCGGCGCACTCCAGGGGGATGCCATGACCTGCAGCTTGGGATTGATGGCCAGCGCACTCTTGACCACCGGCAGCACGTCGGCGCGCATCGGGTCGATGGAGAATTTCGCCAACGGATAATCGGTCTGACCCTTTGGCACATCGTCCAGTGTGTAGTGGCTGCGCGAGAAATCGGATGCGCCGATGGTCAGCCGCGTGAAGCTCAGCCCCAGGCCGGGCGGCTTGCCGAACAGGTCTTCCATCAAGGCTTGGCGCTGTGTTGAACTCATCCGATTTTGAATCAACCAGGCCGACGCATCCGAGATGTTGGCGCCAAAACCCACCATCTCCTGATAGCGCTTGCCAGGATCGACCTCAATGTTGAGCGCCAACGGCATGGCTGCACCAAGGGCTAGGCCGTCTTGTGGCGCCAGCAGCTTGCTCCGATCAGTCAAGGTCACCCAGGCCTGGACCGCATCCCGGCGCGCGCCACCGGCACCGCTGGCAGGCTGCGCCTGTGCCGCGTGATGACTGGCCCAAACCAACAACATGACCACCACCGCGCCTAGGCCTGGATAGCGTCGCATGGATCGCACGCCCATGCCGGATCGGCACCTGATTTGCCGGATGCCGCTGGCTGCCTTGCTCACGCCGTCCCTTACCCGTGCCACTGCCATGGAATGCTCCTGAATTGTTTGTTGCGCTTTACAGCCGCTGCTCGGAGACTTGCTCGAACAGAGAAATGGCGTTCACGTCGATCGTGAAACGGACCGGTTCGTCGACCTGGTACGTCAATGCCCCGGTGACCACGGACGACCAGAGGTTTCCTCCAAAATCGACCCATACCACATGGTGATTGCCCATGGGCTCAATCAGAGAGACCGTTCCCTGCAGGTCGCCAGCGGCGTGAATTCGCAGGTTCTCCGGGCGGATTCCAAGCACTACTTGCTGGACTTCGGCCGGCTGGCGTCTGAACACATACGGCGTCACATCAAGGCGCAAGGCGCCGGCATGAAACGTGATCCGCCCGGCTTCGGGACTCAGTTCTCCGGCAAGAAAGTTCATGCCGGGCGAGCCGAGAAATCCCGCCACGAACAGGTTCTCTGGCTCGTCATAGACTTCGGCAGGTGCCCCGATCTGCTGGATCTTGCCGCCGCGCATCACCACAATGCGGGTCGCCAAGGTCATCGCTTCCACCTGATCGTGCGTCACGTAGATCATGGTGGCGTGCAAGGTCTTGTGCAGCAGTTTGAGCTCGCGGCGCAGTTCGGCGCGCAGCTTCGCGTCCAGGTTGGACAGCGGCTCGTCGAACAGAAACACACCGGCATCGCGCACCAGCGCCCGGCCAATGGCCACGCGTTGGCGCTGCCCGCCCGACAGTTGAGACGGCTTGCGGTGCAGCAGCGCCGTGAGCTGCAGCATGTCGGCGGCGCGGCTGACGCGGCGCTCGATTTCGGCCTTGGGCGTGCGGTTGATGCGCAAGCCGAACGACATATTGCGCTCCACCGTCATGGTGGGGTACAGCGCGTACGACTGAAACACCATGCCGATGTTGCGGTCGGTCGGATCGGCCCAGGTCATGTCCTGGCCACCGATGTGGATGCTGCCGTCGGTCACATCGATCAGCCCCGCAATGCTGTGCAACAGAGTGGACTTGCCACAGCCAGAGGGCCCCAGCAGCACCAGGAACTCACTCTCCACCACGTCGAGGTTGAGGTCCTTGATGACTTCGGTGTCACCAAAACGAATGCAGAGGTTGCGAATACCGACGCTAGCCATGGCCTTATCCCTTTACCGCACCGGCGGCGATACCCCGCACAAACCAGCGCCCAGACACAAAATAGACCGTGAGCGGCACCAGCGACGTGAGAATCGTGGCCGCCATGTTGACGTTGTACAGGCGCGTGCCGGTGGTGGTGTTGATCACGTTGTTGAGTTGCACGGTCATGGGCAGGTTGTCCCGCCCGGCGAACACCAGGCCCAGGATGTAGTCGTTCCAGACGCCCGTCACCTGCATGATGGCGGCCACGATGATGATGGGCGTGGACATCGGCAACATCAGTTGCACAAAGATGCGAAAGAAACCGCCCCCGTCGATCCGCGCCGCCTTGAACAATTCCTGCGGGATCGACAGGTAGTAGTTGCGAAACAGCAGCGTCATCACCGGCATGCTGAAAATGATGTGGATCATCACGATGCCCGGCAACGAACTGAACAGCCCCAGCGTGGCCAAAATCCGCACCAGCGGGAACATCATCACCTGCACCGGAATGAAGGCGCCCAGCATCAGCACGCCAAACAGCAGGTTGGCGCCACGGGGGCGCCAGAACGACAAGGCGTAGCCGTTGAGCGCGCCCAGCAGAATTGGCAAGGCGGTGCTCGGCACCGTGATCATCAGCGAGTTCCAGAAGCCGCCGCGAATGCCCTCGCAAGAGACCCCGGTGCAGGCTGATGTCCAGGCCGTAACCCAGGGCTCGACCGTGACACGCACCGGCAGCGCGAAGATGTTGCCCAAACGAATCTCGTCCATGGTCTTGAACGAGGTCACCAGCATGATGTACAGCGGCATCAAGAAGAACAGCGCGGCGGTGAACAAGAAGGCATACACCCCGATGCGCGCCGGTCGCAGCCGGTAAGGTCGCTTCGGGTGCGCGGATGCGCCGACGCGGGTCGTCATGGGTTCTCCCGCGCACGCTTGGAACGTGCGCGTGCATACAGTAGCGGCGCCAACAGCACCAGCACCGTCAGCAACAGCACGATCGAGGCGGCCGAGGCCAGGGCAATGTTGGCCCGCCCAAACAGGTGGTCCATGATGAACTTGGCCGGTACTTCGCTGGCGGTGCCGGGTCCGCCCTGCGTCATCGATACCACCGCGTCAAACAGCTTGATGACAGCCGTCGACAGCAGCACGAACACGGTGGCGACGGACGGCCCCAGCATCGGCAACACGATCGAGACGTAGACCCGCCAGGTCGGGATGCCATCGATGCGCGCGGCCATCCAGATTTCGTCGTCGATGCCGCGCAAGCCCGCCAGCAGCAGCGCCATCACCAGACCGGAGGCCTGCCAGACAGTGGCGATGACGACCGTGTACATGACCTTGTCCTGATCGATGATCCAGTCAAAGGTAAAGTCCTCGAAACCCATCTGACGCAGCGCCTGCTGGATGCCGTTGCCCGGGTTCAACAGCCACTGCCAGACCAAACCGGTTGCCACGAAGGACATGGCGTAGGGGTACAGAAAAATCGTGCGCAGGGCGCCTTCCGCCATGACCTTCTGGTCGATAAAGACCGCCAGCAGGAAACCGATCACCATGCAGGCCACGATGAACAGCACCCCATACAGCGCCAGGTTTTGCAGCGACAACAGCCAGCGCTCGTTGCCAAACAGCCGCTCGTACTGCGCCAGCCCGACAAACTCGTCGGACGGGAAAGTCCGTGAGTTGCTCATCGACACCTTGAGCGACCACAAGACCGTGCCCAAGTAGGCAACCAGCACCGTCGCCGCCATGGGCAGCAGTGCGCTCCAGGTGACCAGCGCGCGCAGCAACTGTTTGGGCCGGGTCTTCATGATGGCGTAGCGGGCGGCGCTCTGAGGCTTGCGTAAAGGGCGCGCCGCGGTCAGTTCTTGAAGGCCGCGGCAATGTCCTTCTGGACTTTTTCCACCGGGATGTTGCGATTCCAGTAGGCAGTCAGGATGTCAGCCAGGGAGCCGTTCTGATCCGGGTTCAAATAGACCTCGCCGTTGCCCAACTGGCGCGACTTGTCCTTCATGATGGCCAGCCCCTGCTGGGCACAGATGTCCATTTTGGAGGAGTCCACATCGGTGCGCACCGGAATCGAGCCCTTTTTGTTGCTGAACGCGACCTGGGTTGCGGGTGCCAGCATGACGCTGGCGAGCAACTTCTGCGCCTTGATACTCTCGGGGTTCGAGGTCTTGGGGAAGACGAACACGTCACCTTGAATGATGTAGGGCGACTTCGGGCCAAAGCCGGCAATGCAGCCATAGTCCTTGCCCGGTTCCTGGCGCGCCAGGGCGAACTCGCCCTTGGCCCAATCGCCCATGATTTGCACGCCAGCCTTGCCCGTGATCAGCAAGGCGGTGGCGTCGTTCCAGTTGCGCCCGGGCGCGCCCTTGTCGACGTAGGACTGCAAACGTTTGAAGCTGGTCAGCACCTTCTTGAAAGCCTCGCCCTGAATCGCCTTGGCATCGCGATCGCGCAGCACCTTCAAATACAGCTCGGTGCCGCCCACGTTCGCCAGCACGGCGGTGAATACGATGTTCTCCTGCCACGGCTGGCCGCCATGCGCCAAGGCAATCAGACCGGCGGCCTTGAGCTTGTCCAGGGCCGCAAACAGCTCGTCAAAGGTCTTGGGCTCGGCGGCGATGCCGGCCTGCTTGAAGGCGGCCTTGGAGTACCAGAACCAGGTGGGCATGTGGATGTTGACCGGCGCGGCATAGTAATGTCCCTTGACCTTGACGACGTTGAGCACGGTTTCCGGCAGGAACTTGTCCCAGCCGTCGCGGATGGCGACTTCGTCCACATTGTTGAGCATGCCCTGCTCCACGATGTCGAGGAACTGCTTGGTGGTATTGAACTGTGCCGCGGTGGGCGGGTTGCCGCCAACGATGCGGTTGATCGCCACCGAGCGCGCCTGCTCGCCCACCGCGATGGCGGTATCCACCCACACGCCACCGGCGGCCCGGTAGGCGTCCGAGAAGGTCTTGGCCGCGGCGGATTCGCCACCCGAGGTCCACCAGTGAATCACTTCGGCCTTGGGACCGGCGGCCTGGGCGCCAGCACACGCAAGCAGCGCCAAACTCAGCGCAAGCCGCGCCATGCTTCGTCTGGACATGTCACACCTCCTCGTCGTACGTTGCGATGGATGCAGCCACCAAGACCGCCGGCTCAAGCTCACCCTTGAGAAAGGCGCGATACCACTTTCCGCTGGCCTTGAGTCGGCGCTGCTGCGTCTTGAAATCAACATGCGTCAACCCAAAACGCCGAACGTAGCCCTCCGCCCACTCGAAGTTGTCCAGCAAGCTCCACGCGAAATAGCCCTTGACCGGAATACCTTTTGCCACGATCTCCCGCATGGCGTCAAGGTGCCGAACCAGATAGCGACGCCGCGCCACGTCATTGATATCGCCATCGGGGGTGACCACATCATCGTAGGTTGAACCGTTCTCGGTCAGGTAGATCTCGGCTGGCCGGTAGTCATGGGCCACCCGACCCAGTAGCGACACCATGCCATCGGGCGACACCTCCCAGCCAAAGGCGGTGCGCTCGACGTTCTCCGACTCGATGACACGCGTGGACAACAGCCCCTGGCCCGGCGCATGCGCGACCGTCTCGGGAAAGTAATAGTTGATGCCCAGAAAGTCAGTGGGCGTGGCCATCGCCGCGAGGTCACCCGCTTGGACCTGCGGCGCGTCGGCGCCCAGCAATTGCCAGATGTCGGCCGGGTAGCCTCGGCCGTGCAAGGGGTCCAGGAACCAGCGGTTGCGCAAACCGTCGTGACGCGTCGTGGCGGCGATGTCCTGCGCACTGTCGGAGGCCGACTTGAGTGGATGCAGGCTCAGGGCGATGCCCACCCGCGCATCGGAGACATTGGCCTTGATGACGGGCACGGCCAAGCCGTGCGACAGCAACACGTTATGGCATACCTGCAGCGCCGTCCTGAAATTCTTCAGGCCCGGTGCGTGAACACCTTCGCAGTAGCCATGAAAAGCCGTGCACCAAGGTTCGTTGTGCGTGATCCAATGCTTGACCCGATCGCCTAGATGACGACTGACGGTATCGCTGTACGCCACGAAGGCATCCACGGTCGCGCGCTCGGCCCAGCCGCCTTGGTCTTGCAGCGCCTGGGGCAGGTCCCAGTGGTACAGGGTGACCCAGGGTTCGATGCCGCGTTCCAGCATGCCGTCCACCAGCCGCGAATAGAAGTCCAGGCCCTTTTGATTGGCCGTGGCGCCACGGCCGTTCGGAAAAATTCTGGGCCACGCCACCGAAAACCGGTAGGCATTGATGCCCATGCTGCGGGCCAGGTCAAGATCTTGCGGCCAACGGTGGTAGTGATCACACGCCACGGCGCCGCTGGAGCCGTCCCGGATCTTGCCCGGAGCTTGGCAGAAACGGTCCCAGATCGATTCACCGCGTCCATCCTGATCGATGCCACCCTCGATCTGATAGGACGACGTGGAGCATCCCCAGCGAAAGTCGGGCGCAAAATCACTGCGCTTCAAGTCAGTCAACGCAAGGGTCTTGGTGGTGTTCATGTTTGTCGAAAACGCTTTGTGACGCATTGGAAAGCATTCCAATTCTAACTGCAAATGGGACATGGGACGGTGTTGATGTCAGCCGTACTCAGGCTGCGCCAGGAGCGATCGCCACCGACGCTCGCCAGGTGACGCTGACTGGAAACTCCCGCACCACCGGGTGCTTCTCGTCGTAACACTCGTTGAGCAGTTGGCGCAAGCCGTTGACGGTAATGTCGTGCCAAGGGATATGTACCGATGTCAGCCGGGGCGCGGAATACTCCGCGCTATGGGTGTCGTCGTAACCCAGTACCGAAACAGCCGTGGGTACCAGGATGCCCGCCTGCTGAAAATACGAGAGCGCGCCAACCGCCATCTCATCATTGGCACAAAACACGGCCGTGAACTTGTGCCCGGAACTCACCAAAGTGCCAGCCGACGCCCAGCCGCCCTCTGGAGAAAAATTGCTCTCCAGAATCAGAACCTGATTGGCCTCAATGCCGTGGCGCGCCAACTCGTCCATGAAGCCCGAAATCCGGGCCACGTTGTCGGGCGCGGTGCTCGGGCCCGCGATGACCGCGAATCCCCGATGCTTCAATCGAAGCAAGGTCTGCGCCGCCACCACACCTCCTCTGGTGTGGTCCGCCGTGAAGCACTGGTCAGCGATGCTCTCGAACCGGTGGTTCAAGACGACCAATCGACTGCGCTTGGGACCAAGCGCGTCAATGTCCTGTTCGCGCAGGGCATTGCTCATCACCACCAAGCCATCGCAACCGCGCTCGATCAGAAAATCGATGCCTTCGATCGCCTGCTGTCGCGCGTCGCCATCGCCGCAACCGAAGGCCACCACCATGTGTTGACCGCCGGCGCGCAACTCGGTGTCAATCGCCCCGAGAATAGGCGTGTAAAACGTCCCCTTCAACACCGGGATGTAGACGCCGATCATTTGCGACGCGCCGGAGAGCAGCGAACGTGCCGCATGGGACGGGCGGAACTCCAGTTCCGCAACGGCCTTGCGGACCCGCTCCGCCGTCAACGGCGCCACCGAGCCCTTGCCGCTGACAACACGTGACGCGGTTCCAACGCCCACGCCTGCGAGCCGAGCAACGTCCTTGATAGTGGCCATCCTTGTTTGCTTCCCTACTTGAGATCCACGCCAACCTGCTGGCACGTCAGCGCATCAGCCTGCCCTGCCCCACCCGAGACAATTTGAATATTGCCAAATGCCGCGGAAAACGGGTGCGACGTTAACACACTGAACGGTACATCGACGTTGACGAAGTCAGCTCCCTTGGCCTCAAAGCACGCCAGCGGCACGCTGATCGTCTGCTTTGTCAGGGGCGTCAGCTTGCGCAGCACGGCGCTGAAGTCCACCTCCCCCCGGCACGGCGCGCCGCACTCGATCGCCAGCGTGACACTGCCCTGCGGTGCCTGCATCAGCACCATATCGAATCGCAACACACCCTGGTTGACCGCATAGCCGCGCAGGCCCTCTTTCTGCGGAGAAAAAGCAAAGAAGCGCGCCGGCCCGTACCACGTGACCAGCTTGGCATCCTGTTGGGTATTGATCTGCGTGGTCTCGACCCGGATGGACGGCTTGTCCGACGGCAAGTTCAACACCGCGTTCAGGTCCGCCCCCACTTTTTGCTTGGCCCACTGATTGGCCGCACTGGAGACGTGCAAGGAATACGGTTCCCGATCAGACTGGTTGAAGATCGACACCGCGGCGTCATGCCCGCATCCATTCTGGCTCGTCGTGGCCTCCAGGGGACCCAAGTTCGCGGCATTGCCGTAACTCAAGCCGTAGTCCAGCGCAAACAAAGGGGAGTAGTCGACGTCTCCAAAATTCAGAGGTGTCTGGCACACCGCTTTGGGCCACGAAAACGACAATCGGCCTGTGAAATCGTGGTGGATGCCACCGTCCGCTTTACGGAACAACACATCGGCGAGGCCCTTGCCCTCGGTGCCCGGCAACCAGGCTGCCACAAAGGCGCTGGACAGGTTCAGCAGATCATTGGCATAAACCGGGCGACCGGACAGCAGCACGGTAACCACCGGCGCTCCCTTGCCGGCCACGGCCTGAAGCACGCGCAGATCTTCCGGGTACCGGCTGCTGTGCCGCAGCGTGCTCGACACCGCGATATCACCATTGCCTTCGGCATAGGGCGTCTCCCCAATCACCGCGATCACCGCATCAAAGCGCGCACCATCCACCCCCTGCCCAGTTTCGTTGAACTCGACGTTGGCAGCGCCAACCGCGTCCTTGATGCCGTCCAGAATCGTGTCGGCGACGGGAAAGTCCGCATTCACGTTGCCGGTGCCCTGCCAGCCCAGCGACCAGCCGCCGGTCTGATTCTGCAGGCTGTGGGCGGCCTTGCCCACCACCAGTACTTTCATGCCGCGGGCAAGCGGCAAGACCGCGTTGTTGTTCTTCAGCAGCACCAGGGACTTGCGCACGGCCTCGCGCGACAGCTCACGTGCTTGCAAGGCCTCTGCATGGCCGGCATAAATGCCTTGCGACGGCTTCTTGCCAAACATCCCTGACCTCAGCTTGACGCGCAGAATGCGGGACACCGCGTCGTCAATGCGTGCCATCGGAATTTCGCCGCGCTTGACCTGCTCGATCGTGTTGGCAATGAACTCGCGCCAGCGTTCGGGCACCATCACCATGTCGATGCCGGCATTGATGGCCTGCACGCAACTGTCCTGAGTGCAGCCCGGCACCTGGGCGATGCCGTTCCAGTCGGAGACCACGAAACCGTCAAAACCCATCTTCTGCTTGAGCACATCGGTCATCAATGCCTTGCTGCCATGCACTTTGCCGTAGTCCACGCCGCCGGCCACATCGTTCCAACTGTTGAAGGACGCCATGACGGTCTGGGCGCCGGCGGACAGCGCGCTGTAGTAACCCTGCGCGTGCTGGTTGATCATGTCGGCGCTGCTCACCTTGGCCACCCCCTGGTCCTTGCCCAGGTCGGTCGCGCCATCACCGATGAAGTGTTTGGCGGTGGCGATCACATTGGCATCGTTCGAGAAGCTGCCCTGCATGCCCACGACGTAAGCGCTGGCGTAGGCATTGACCAGACCCGCGTCCTCCGAAAAGCTCTCGTACGTGCGCCCCCAGCGGTCATCACGCGCCACCGCCAGCGTCGGCCCAAACACCCAGTTGATCCCGGTGGCGCGAACCTGGCGCCCCACCGCGACGCCAATACGCCGGACCAAGTCGGCGTCATGCGCCGCGCCGAGTCCGATGTTGTGCGGAAACAGCGTGGCGCCATACACATTGCCGTGACCGTGGATCGCGTCCGTGCCCCACACCACGGGCACCTTCACCAACATGTCGGTGGCCATCGAAGCGTGGTAGTACTGGTCAGCCAGGCTCACCCAATCGGCGACACCTGCCAACTTGTTGCCCTGCGGCCAGGAGCCGCCACCGTTGAGCACCGATCCGATGTAGTACTCGGTCACCTGGGCCGGGGTCACCGATTTGATCTCCGGCTGGGTCATCTGGCCGACTTTTTGTGGCAGTGTCATGCCCGCCAGAATGCGCGCCACTTCGGCCTCGATCACGGCGTCTTTGGGGATTGCGCTGGTGATGCGGGGCCAGTCTGTCAACGGCGTTGGCACGCTCGTCGGCGCCGTCGCGCACCCGTTCAGGGCGAGCACCGCCATCCCAACGAGCGTGCTGGTCACCAGCCACGAAAAATTGAACTTGGTCATACTAATGTCTGGCTGTTTGTCACTTGTTGGAACAGTTTTTTGCAATGAACTCGGCATGGGTTGGCATGATGTCGGCGCACTTCTGGATCACCCCGTCGACGTTGCTCAGGATCTTCAAAACCTCTTCGAAGGCGGTCAAGTCCACCAGAGGGTCGTAGCCCCGCGGCCGGATACCCTGGCCATGCATCACCTCCAGCCAGCTCTTCACTTCGAACAGCTCCTTGTCCTTCGGGATGATGCGGCCGTGGCTGCGATAGAGGGCGATTCTTCTTTCCAGGCTGTCCGGTATGGCCATGTTTCGGCAGTAGTTCCAAAACGCCGAATCGTCGCGCTCGGTCGCCTTGTAGTGCAGTATCAGGAAGTCACGAATCCGGTGGTACTCGAAATCGGCTTGCTCATTGAACTCGTCAATGTCGGCTTGATCGAAACTGCAGTCGGGGAGGAACTTGATCAGCCGCGAAACCGCCGTCTGTATGAGGTGAATACTGGTTGATTCAAGCGGCTCCAGAAAGCCGCTTGAGAGTCCGATCGCAACGCAATTGCGGTGCCATACCTTCTTGCGTTTGCCAGGGGTGTACTTGATATAACGTGGCTCGGCCAACTGCTGCCCGTCGAGGTTGTTGAGCAGGAGGGCGGTGGCTTCGTCGTCACTCATGAACTGGCTTGAGTAGACGTGGCCATTGCCTATTCGGTGCTGCAATGGAATGCGCCATTGCCAACCGGCTGAGTGCGCCGTGGAGCGCGTCAGCGGCAGGAACGATCCGCCGGACTCACACGGCACCGCAATCGCCCGGTTGCAGGGCAGCCAGTGGCTCCAATCATCAAACCCGGTCTTCAAGGCCTGCTCGATCAGCACACCCCGCATGCCGGAGCAGTCGATGAAGAAGTCGCCCGACACCGTTTCACCGTGTTCCAGTACCACCGCTTCGATGAACCCATCCGGATCACGCAGCAGCGTGTTGACAATCTTTCCTTCGGTTCGGACGACGCCCAGTTTTTCGCTGTAGCCGCGCAAGAACTTGGCGTACAGACTCGCGTCAAAGTGAAACGCGTTGATGATGTCCGCCAACGGGGAGCCCGGCATGTCGTTGACCGTGCGCAGCATCTTGCCCTGTTGCGCCGCCACCGTGTTGATCGAGAAGCGGGCAAGATCAGGTGCCTTGCCGAGTTGATAGGCCTTTTGCCAGTACTGGTGAAAATCGCCCATCGGCATACCGCCAGGCAATCTGCCAAACGAGTGGACGTAGGCATCACCCCGTTTGCCCCAGTTGACGAACTCGATACCCAGCTTGAACGTGCCTTGGGTCTTCGCGAGCAATTCGTTCTCGTCGATTTCGAGTGCGTCATTGAAAACCTTGATCGGCGGGATGGTCGCCTCGCCAACCCCAATGGTTGCGATCTCATCGGACTCGATCAGGCGGATGCTGCACTGGCTGCGCAGTACCTTTGCCAAGGCAGCCGCCGTCATCCAGCCCGCCGTGCCGCCACCAACGATGACAATTTGTTGAATGCGCATAGCTGTCATGATCGATCCTGCTTTGTGGTCGCGAGGGGTCGCCCTAGCTCCCCTGGAAATGTAAAAACCCCTGCCGAATGGAGTCGACAGGGGTCTTCCTTTAGAGCGTCTTAGAACTTGTAGTTCACACCCAACAGGACCGTGCGGCCGTAGGTGGTGTAAGCAAGGGGAAGCACGCCATCGGGATTGTCGCCACCCACTTGCGGGCTCTGACGGGTCACGTAAGGTGTGTTGGTCAGGTTGTTGACTTGCAGCAGCACCGACAAGCCCTTGTATTGGCCGGTCTCGAACGCATAGCCCAACTGGAAGTCGACGTTTTTCTCGGCATCGATCTTGCTGGTCACGTTGTTCAGCAACACGCCCCGCGTGGTGGCTTCGAAAGCGGAGCGATATCGCTGGCTGATCCGGGTCGAGAAGCCGTTCTTTTCGTAGTAGAGCGTCAGGTTGTTGACGGTGCCCGACAGCCCATCCAGGGAACGCTTGGGATTGTTGGCTTCATGCAGCGAGCTCTTGGTACTGGAGACGCTGGCGACCACACCAAAACCATCCAGCGCGGGTGTCAGCAAACTGCCTTCAAGCGATGCGCTGAGCTCGATGCCGGAAACCGTCCCGCCTTTGCCATTGGCCGGCGCGCTGAGAGTTCCCAACGGGGATGTGGGTTGCACGCCACCCGGCAAAATGGTGTTGTTGAAGCTAGAGAAGTCACGGATCACACTCTGGTTATAGATGAAGGTGTCCAAACTCTTGTAGAACGCCGCACCGGCCAGGTAGCTGCGCTTGCCAAAGTACTTTTCCAGCGAAAAGTCCACTGACTTGGCACGCCAGGGTTCAAGCCGCGGATTGCCACCACCGGAGGCACCCCACAAGCCATAACCAGGCGTACCCGGCTTGTTGCCGACCTTGGGCTGATCGGCGCCGGCGCGCAGGTCATCCATGCGCGGACGGGCCATGGTCTTGGCCAGGCCGAAGCGACCAATCAGGTCCGGCTGGAAACTGAATGCCAGATTCAAGCTCGGCAGGTAGTCGGTGTAGCTGGTGCCATCGCTGACCGGGTAGATCTTGTCGTTGACCCAGGCAAAACCATTCGAGAACTGCTTGGTATGAACCATTTGCACACCGACATTGCCGCGCACCGGAGTGGCGCCGAGCTGCGTATCAATGTTGAGCTTGGAGTACGCGGTCGTGACCTTCTCGTGCATCTCGTAGTGGTTGTCCTTCTCCTCCCACGGATTGGTGGGAGTCTGACCGTACAGGCCGAGCACGCTCGGCACATCGAACGTCAGCATGCTGCCGTTGAAGCCAGTGCCAGCCAGGCTAGTCGTGCCACGCAAGGCGGACGTGGGTATCGCCAGCGACTTGGCACCACCCAGCAGTGCGAGTTTGTTTTGCAGGCGGTTGACCACCTTGTCGCGCTGGGCATAGTTCAAGCCGGCCTCGACGCCGCTGAACATGCCATCCAGGTCACGCTTGCCAACCAGACGGAAGGACTTGATCTCGTCCGTGATGTGCGGCATCCGGATCACGCCCCAACCCGATGGATCTCGCAATGGAACGTTGGCCGGATCGGTCAAATTCTGGCTGGTCGAAAATTGCTGTGCGCCCGAGACACCCAGTCCGGAAAAGGTATAGGTGCTCGGTAGCAAGGGCGAAGCATAGATTTCGGCATAGGTCTCATCGCGCGTGGTGCGCGAGTAGCTGACGTCCGCCACGCCAGTCCACTTGTTGGGCAGCTTGAAGGTGTTCTTCCAACCCAGGGCGCTCATCTCGTCGGAGCGGTTCAACTTGTCGCCGCGCACCAGATTCTGCACATCGGTCCAGGTGCCGCTGGTCACCACCGTATTGCCATTCACCACCGAAGTGCCCACATTGGAGTACTCGGGATTGCCCGGCGTGCCGTTCCACGGCCCCGACATCCCCAGCAGGGTGCGGCCAGAGCGGTCCTGATCAAACTTGGAGTAGTACAGATCCACTACGCTATGGAATTCCTTGCTGGGCTTGTACTCCAACACCGCCATCAGGCCATCGCGCACTTGCGAACTCGACGTGACGCCGGCATCGAAACCTTGCGCGGCCAGGGCATAGCCGCTGGCGGTCTTGGGGACACCCAGGTAAGGCGCAACGCCCCACTTGCTGTAGTCACCACTCTCCCAGGCCTTGTATTGCTTTTGCTGGCCGGGGGAATTCAGGTGTGCATACCCCAGCGCCACACCGACGGTGTTGTCGGCGAACTGATTGACGTAGGAGGCACTGATGCGATTTCCGGTGCCACTCGCGCCGTCCGTCAACTGGCCGTAGGAATTGCGCTCACCACGCACATTGATGGAGATCTGCCGACCACGCACCGACAGCGGCAGCAGCGTGCGCGCATCAATGGTGCCGGAGAGGCCCTGGCCAATCAACGAGGCATCAGGCGTCTTGTAGACCACGGCCGAGTTGATCAACTCCGAAGGAAACTGGTCGTACTCGGCGGCACGGCTGTCGCTGGAACTGACCACCTCGCGCCCATTGAGCAGCGCGCCGGCATAGTTCGGGGACAGACCACGAATGGAGATCACTTGGGCACGACCGTCCACGCGCTGCGCGGTCAAGCCGGGCAGGCGCGCCAGCGATTCGGCGATGCTGGTGTCGGGCAACTTTCCGATGTCTTCGGCTGAAACCACTTCCACGATGGAATCGGAATCTCGCTTGACGGCAATCGAGCTCTCAATGCCGGCGCGAATGCCGGTCACCGTAACGGTTTCCAGTTTGACCGGGGCCTGCTGTTGGGCGTACGCGGGGCTGGTCGCCAGCAACAGGGTCGCGCAGGCGGCCGCGATGGGGCTGATGCGCAGCGCAGCGCGTCGCCGAGCGGTGTGGTGGCTGCGCTGAGGGGCGGAATTGTTCATTCAAGTACTCCTAGGGGCTCGGTAATAAACGTTGCATCAATCGTGTCACGGCCATGACGAAGCAACTCTGTAATGCACTGGCGGTCAGAAATGGAAACGTTCCCAATCGACCTGGCAAATATAGCACTGCATTGCTGGACACCTTATTCGGGCAATCCCTAATGCCGACGAACGGCTGAAGAAAAATGTCTTGCCGCCTCCGCCAGCTCATTGCCAGCGCAGGTCCACGACGATGGGATAGTGGTCCGATGGATAAAGCTGCTGATATCGGTCGGTGATGATCCGGTGCGACAGCACCTCCTGGCCAGGGCTGACAAAGACGTAGTCAATCTTGTTGTCCGGCTCGATGTCCTGGCCAAAACCGTTGAAGGTGATGTTGCCGCCCGCGGCCGGCGTGCGCGACACCAGCGCGGCATCGTGCAGACGCGCCGTCAGGGTCTTGTAGCCGGCAAAGTCGGGTCGGGCATTGAAGTCGCCCGTCACGATCACCGGTACACCGCTGCGCAGGGTTTGCAGTGTTTGCACGATGAGCTTGGCGCTTTCATCGCGGGCCTGGCGCCCGATGTGGTCAAAGTGCGTGTTCAGGAAGTACAGTTCCGCGCCCGTGCGACGGCTAGTGAGCGTGAGCAGCGTCAGCGTGCGATTGAACATCGCGTCCCACCCACGGGACACGCGCTCGGGCGTTTCCGACAGCCACCGGGTCTGCTGCGCAGAGATGGCAAAGGCGCTTCGACGCACCAGCACGGCGTTCATCTCGCCGCCCTGTTTGCCGTCGTCGCGGCCGACGCCCACCCAGTCAAATTCACCCAGCAGGGACGCCAGGTCTGTGACCTGAAACGCCTCGGCTTCCTGCAAACCGATCAGGTCGGCCTGGGATTTCCTGATCACGTCGGCCACCAGGAACTTGCGTCGGCTCCAATGGTTGACATCGTCCGGCTTTTCGCAGAAACCGCAGCGGATGTTGTAGCTCATCGCCGTGACTCGTTTGTGCGCGTCCGGGGCGTCCGCGCGAACCTCGGCGCCAGTCGATTGCGCCGACACTGGCGGCCGGGCACATCCGGCAACGAAGACCATCGCGAGCACCCAAAGAATTGATCTAAAGTGAAGCATCATGAACGTCCTTTATCGTGATCCCGGAACACGGGCGCCGACGGATTGCACCGCCTCCACCCGCCGCCCACTCTCCCTCTCAAACCAACTCACATGCTGCGCCGCCACCTGCAAGCCAACCGCATCCCCCGGGCAGACGCTGGTTTGCGGCGAGGTGCGCACCGTCACGTTGCCGGCGGCAGTCTTCACCACCACGTAGGTATCAGCCCCGGTGGGCTCCACCACCAGCACTTCGCCACGCCAGTCGGATTGGTCGACCAGGCCAATATGCTCCGGGCGTATCCCCAGCAGGGTGGCGGCGCCGCGTGCCGGGCAGTGCAGCGGCAACACCCCACCTTCAATGACAAATGTGGCCTTTTCGCCCGTGTAGCGGCCACTTCCAGCTATCAAGTTCATAGTAGGCGAGCCAATGAAGGTGGCCACGTAGGTGTTGGCCGGGCGGCGGTAGATTTCATCGGGCGTGCCGAGTTGCTGCAGCACGCCGTCTTTCATCACCGCGATGCGGCTGCCCAGCGTCATGGCCTCGATCTGATCGTGCGTGACGTAGACACTGGTGATGCCACTGAGCTGGTGCAGGCGCTTGATCTCGGCGCGCATCTCGACGCGCAGCTTGGCGTCCAGGTTGCTCAGCGGCTCGTCAAACAGAAACAGTTGCGGCTGGCGCGCCAGGGCGCGGCCCATCGCCACGCGCTGGCGCTGGCCGCCGGAGAGTTGGGCCGGGCGGCGCTCCAGCAAGTGTTCGATTTGCAGCATCGCTGCCACCTCGGCAATGCGTTGCTGGCGCGCCGGCTTGGGCACTTTGCGCATCTCCAGCGCAAAACCGATGTTCTCGGCCACGCTCATGGTGGGGTACAGCGCGTAGCTCTGGAACACCATGGCGATGTCGCGCTGCGCGGGCGGCACGCCCACCACGTTGCGCCCTGCGATGGTGATGGCGCCCTCGCTGGGTTCTTCCAGCCCGGCAATGATGTTGAGCAGGGTGGACTTGCCGCAGCCCGAGGGGCCGACCAGGATGAGGAACTCGCCTGGCGCCACATCGATGTCGATGCGTTTGAGCACCTCGACAGCCTTGTCGGCCTTGCCAAAGACTTTGCGGATACCGGCGATGTAAAGTGAGGCGGCCATGATGAGGAGGTTTGAATAGGACGAGGGCGGGCGACAGCGCGGGGTGCCGGACGGTTCAGCCCTTGACCGCACCAGCGGTGAGGCCGCGCACGAAGTATTTGCCGGCCAGCACGTAGACCAGCATCGTTGGCAGGCCGGCGATCACGGCGGCGGCCATGTCCACGTTGTAGCTCTTGACGCTGCTCGACGTATTGACCATGTTGTTCAGGCCCACGGTGATGGGCTTGCTGTCGGGCCCGCTAAAGGCCACGCCGAAGAGAAAGTCGTTCCAGATGTTGGTGAACTGCCAGATCAAGGTCACCATCACGATTGGGGTGGACATCGGCACCACGATGCGAAAGAAGATGCGCCAGAAGCCCGCACCGTCGATGCGCGCCGCGTTGACCAGCTCTTTGGGGATAGATGCGTAGTAGTTGCGAAAGAACAGCGTGGTGCCGGCCAACCCGGCCAGGCAATGCACCACGATCAGGCCACTGATCGAGCTGGCGATACCCAACCAGCCCAGTACCTGGCTCATCGGCAGCAGCACCACCTGAAACGGCATGAACACGCCAAACAGCATGAAGCCAAACATCACTTCGCTGCCACGAAACTTCCACAGGCTCAGCACATAGCCATTCATGGCGCCCCACAGGGTCGACACCAGCACCGCAGGAACCACCATGATCACCGAGTTCCAGAAGAAGGGCTTGAGGCCACGGCAATCGGTGCCGGTGCAGGCACTCGACCATGCCAACGACCAGGCGTCAAAGTTGAGCGAATGCGGCAGGCTGAGCAGGTTGCCCGAGCGAATCTGCTCGGCGTCCTTCAGGCTGGTCACCAGCATCACATAGAGCGGCGCCAGGAAGAAGAAGGCGGCCAGCAGCAACACGCCATAGACCAGGCAACGGGACAAGAATGGGGTAGTCATAAGGAGATGAGACCTATGGGGCACACGGTCGAAGTAGTTCACGGCCAGTCCCCATGGCGTTGTCATTGCGGGCTTGACCCGCAATCCATGCTTCGCGTGGCGAGGTGCTTGGTGGGGCGCGATGGATTGCGGCTCGGGGGCCGCAATGACAGACGAATGGGGTGTCATTGCCCGTGGCGTGGGGCTTATCGGTCATGCGGTTTGGCGCGCAATTCGCTGTACAGGTAGGGCACCACGATGGCGGCTACGCTGGCCAGCATCATGGTGGCGCTGGCCGCGCCCAGGCCGATCTGGCCGCGCGTGAAACTCATCACGTACATGAAGGTGGCCGGCACGTCGGTGGCATAACCCGGGCCGCCGCCGGTCAGGGCCATCACCAGGTCAAAGCCCTTAATCGACAGGTGCGACAGCACCATGATGGTGGAGAACACCACCGGCCGCAAAATCGGCAGGATGATACGCCAGTAGATGCGCGGCAGCGAGGCGCCGTCCATCTGCGCAGCCTTGATGATGCTGTCGTCAATGCCGCGCAACCCCGCCAAAAACAAGGCCATGGCAAAACCGGCCGATTGCCAGATGCCGGCGATGATGACGCAGTAGATGGCAGTGTCGCTCTGCACCAGCCAGTCAAACTGAAAGCTGCTCCAGCCCCAGTCGTGCATCAGTTTCTCCAGCCCCAGGCTGGGGTTGAGAAGCCACTTCCAGGCGGTGCCGGTGACGATGAAGGACAGCGCCATCGGGTACAGATAGATGGTGCGCAGCGCGCCTTCCATGCGCACCTTCTGGTCCAGGAAGATCGCCAGCGCCATGCCGATCAGCATCGCGCCACCCACATAAAACAGGCTGAACAGGCCCAGGTTTTTCAGGGCGACCCACCAGCGCTCGGATTCCCACAGCCGGGCGTACTGCGCCAGGCCAACAAATTCGCTGTAGTTGGGCAGCATGCGTGAGCCGGTGACCGAGAGCACACCGTTCCAAGCCATGAAGCCATAGATAAAGGCGATGCCCAGCACAAAGCCGGGTGCGAACACCAACTTGGGCAGGGCAGTTTCGAAGTTCAATTTCATAGCGCGTACCGGGAGACCTTGCGAGTGTTCACCGCCACAACAGGCCTGTCATGAAGCGTGCATGCGACGTGTTTGAAGCCCCCATCCGTCCCAAGGCGAGAGGGCTGCCACGTGGCAACCATGGCGCTCACCGCCCGCTAGCCAGTGCAGCAATGGTCTTCCATGTGGTCGCGATAGAACGGGCCGGATCCGTCCGGGCCCGATCAAACGTGCAACCGCGACGCTATTTGGCAACGGCGGCCGCGACCAGTCGGCTCTGGGCGGCGGCGACGGTGATCTTGTCTTCGTTCCAGAACTGGCTGACCACGTCCTTGATGGCACCTTCAAGCTCCGGGCGCACGGCCAAGCCATGCGCTACCGATGGCAACAGACTGCCGCTCTTGGCGGTGTCGACAAAATCCTTGCTGGAGAGCTTGGCGCAGTCGTCAAACTTGGCCATGCTCATGTTCAGGCGTACCGGGATGGAGCCCTTGTTGAGGTTGAACACTTCCTGGAACTCAGCGCCCATGATGGCGGCAGCGAGATCGGCCTGCGCCTTCTGCGCATTGGCGTCTTTGAGCTTGAACATTGCAAAGGAGTCCACGTTGAAGGTGTAAGAAGTGCTGGTGCCAGGCGCGGCCGCGCACAGAAAGTCCTTGCCTGGAACTTTGCCTGCCGCCAGGAACTCGCCCTTGGCCCAGTCACCCATGAATTGAAAGGCCGCCTTCTCTTGCATCACCATGGCAGTGGCCAGATTCCAGTCGCGTCCCGGGGCAGCGGCGTCGGTGTAGCCCTTGACCCTGCGGAAGGTCTCCAGCGACTTCTTCATGGTGTCGCTGTTCAGGGCTTTGGGGTCAAGCTTGACCATCGCGTCGCTGTAGAACTTGGCACCACCCACACCCAACACCACCGATTCGAAGATGGTGAAGTCTTGCCAGGGCTGCCCACCATGGGCGACGGCAATCAGCCCGGCCTTCTTGACCTTGTCGGCGGCGACAAAAAACTCTTCCCAGGTCTTGGGCATGCTCGCCACACCGGCTCGTCTGAGCACGGCGGCATTGGCCCACATCCAGTTGACGCGGTGCACATTGACTGGAGCGGCGACGTAGTGCCCCTTGTGCTTCAACACGTCGGCCACCACCTTGGGCAGCAGGCTGTCCCACTTCTCGGCGCTAGCGACGCTGTCGAGGTTGGCCAGCACACCTTCGGCGGCCCACTCCTGAATTGCCGGCCCTTTGACCTGGGCGGCTGCGGGAGGGCTACCCGAGACCACGCGACTTTTGAGCACGGTCATGGCGTTGTCGCCACCCCCACCCGCCACGGCAAAGTCCTTCCAGGTGTGGCCCTTGCCCTGCATGATCTTCTTGAGTTCGCCCACCGACTTGGCTTCGCCGCCGGAAGTCCACCAGTGCAGCACTTCGACCTCGCCGGCCCGCGCCGCGACACCCATCCCAACCAAGGCCACCACGGTGGCCAGTCGTCCTAATTTGCGCATCTTGTCTCCTATCGTTAGCTCCGGCGCCACACTGGTGATTCAAAAATGGAAACGTTCCCAATTAATCACGCAAATATAGCACTCAAAGTTGGCGACCTTATTCGGGCAATCCCTAATGCCAACGACAGACGAGACCATGAGTTGAAAAACGGCGCAGACCGGACGCACAAAGAAAAACAGCCTAGGTAGCAAGAAAGGATCAGCGAATGGAAGACACTGGCAAACCCCTAGGCGCGTTCGCGAAGGCGGTGGCCTTCGCCGCCGACAAACACCGCAATCAACGACGCAAGGACGCAGAGGCCTCGCCGTACATCAACCATCCGATCGCGCTGGCCAACGTGCTCGCCAATGAAGGTGGCGTTGGTGATGTAACGGTGCTATGCGCAGCCGTGCTGCACGACACCATCGAGGACACCGAGACGACGGCCGACGAGCTGCGGGCACTCTTTGGGCCGAAAGTGGCGTCGGTGGTGATGAAAGTCACCGACGACAAGTCGCTTGAGAAGTCGTTGCGCAAGCAGCGGCAGGTTGAGCACGCGCCGCACATTTCGACCGAGGCCAAGCTCGTCAAGTTGGCCGATAGGATCAGCAATCTCCGGGACATCCTTGCATCGCCGCCGGCAGACTGGTCGGCCGAACGCAAGCAGGCCTACTTTGAGTGGGCGGCTCGGGTTGTTGCCGGGCTGCGCGGCGTACACCCCGGGCTGGAGTCAGTGTTCGACGGCTTGTATGCGCGTCGGTCTGAGTTCGCCTGAGGAGGGCCTATGGCAATCGACCTCCTGCTTTTCTCTGCGCGTGAGCTGACAGAAGACGAAGCGAGTGCGCGATCGGGCACCCAGGAACGAGCCCGCGGACATCGCGCTGGGTCAATGAATACCGGCAACCTGGGTCAATTTGACGTCGGCGTCGACACGAACGTGTCAACTGCGTCGAGTACGGCCATGGGTCAGGCTCCAGAGGCAGCGGCTGAGCTTGGTGTCAGCAGCTTGAATTGAATGAGCGAGCGCTCAAAGGCGTTGCAGCGGGTCATTTGCGCAATGACCTGGTCGAGGTCTTCGTAGTCAAAGGCTGCTGTCCATTGGTGGATTTTTTGCATGGCAGCCAGCATGGGGGCTGCTTGTCCGTTGCGGGTGAGCAGGCGCAGGCAATCCAGGTATTCCTCGCGGAACAGGGTGGGCACGATGATGCGGCAACTGCCCACCACCGATAGTTCGGCGTTCATCACCAGCCGGGCGAGGCGGCCGTTGCCATCGGTAAACGGGTGAACTTCTGCCACCAAAAACATGGCCAACAAGGCTCTGGCTGTGCCCGCTGGCACGCTGGGCAAGAGATGGGAGCCTTGCATGAGCGTGCCACGCACCAGGCGGGGGTCCACAAATTCGGTGTTGCCTGCCCGGTTGGCTTTGACCTTGAATTCTCCGGGGCCCACTTCAGGGCGCTGACGCATTTGGTCGGCATGGCGCTCGCGCAGCTGAGTCAAGACTGCCTCGCCGCTGGCCAGAGTTTGGTTGGCCCAACCGGGGTCTAGCGCTTGGCGAAAGACACCCAGGATGTCGTGTGAGTCTTTGGGGCGCTGGTCGACCGGCTTGCCATCCAGCACAAAACCACGCGCTTCTTGCACATCGAATTCGGTGCCCTCAATGAAGTTGCTGAAATACGACTCCAAAAAGGCAAAGTGGCTGCGCGCACGAGCAGACATTGCTACAGCGGCCGGTTGTTGCAGGGGGGTGCTGCGCAACCGGGCAGCGAGCTGCTCGAACAAAGCCAGTCGATCAGGGTCGTAGGGCACGGGGGCGGTGCGCGCAATGCCCGCAGGTGTGGCCAGCTTGGAAGCACGGGTGCCAAGAATGCTGCCCACCAGATCGTCAAGCACCTCGAACTCGCTCGCAAGACCCAATAGGGGCGCCACACTGCGGGCTTGTTCGCGCAGGATTGAGAGGGCCTCTTCGCCACGCGCATCGCAAATGCCCAGCAAGCGCTGCTCTACGGCATCGCGGCCCACCGTCTTGGGCGCAGCACCCCGGCTGGGTGTGAGATTTTCCAACAGCAGGCGGTGCAAGGAGGGGTAAAAGAGATCGCGCCCGAGCATGGGCGCATCGCCCAGGGCGGGGGCCGGGCCTTTCCAGACCTGAACCGTTAAACCCGGCAGGCTGACACTACGCCGGTAGCTGCCAATGAGGTGGATGGTGTCGTCTTCTGGCAATCCACCATTGAAGGCGCTGCGGTAACCCAGTACCGCCCCCGGAAACAGGGCCGCCAACACGCGCAGGCGCTCACGGGCCACCAGTGCGGGCCAGTCTTGCGGCGGTCTGCTGCTGACCACGCCCGGCACGATGCGCTGGAGTTGGCCCGCCTTGACCAGACGCTGGATGGCCCGAATGTCAGCAGCGCTGTGTTCGGCGTAAAGGATTAACGCCGTATCATCTGTCGCTTTTTTGCGGTCTGGGAGGGCCATGGTGCTTTGAATTGTCGCTCTATTGCGTTGTTAAAGCTAATGTTGTCGCGTTTTTGTATATTAAAGGTACACCGCGTCCGAGATGAACTGGCACACCTTCGGGCGCATGCGGTAACTGGTGGCCAGGAAGATGCCACGGCACGGTGCAATAGTCGACGCCCCGTCGAGCAGAAAGTCCAGCGACGACTCGCCCGAACGGCCGGGGTGCACACATTGCACAGGCTGTGCAAGCTGCATCTGATCGCCCAGCATAGCGATATTGCGGGCACAAGTGCCAGCGGCGATCAAGTTAGCCAAGGCTACGGGACATGGAAAGCCATCATGTGGTCGGTTCGATGGGCGATGCGAAAGCGCTGACCATGACGCCCGTTGTCAGACCACGCATCCATCAAGCAGGTGATCCGGCATTTCATACGAGGTCACACCAAATGCCTCAAGATCCCATGGCCTTGTCCAGCACTTGCAAGCCCACTGCCTCTTGCCCGGTGCCTCGCGCAGCGCGCAACCGAAACCGTGTTTCGGCATCAAACTTGGCCAACATCACCGTCGTCATGTCATCGATCAGGCGGTTCAGCGGCGTGCCACGGCTTTTCGCCAGCGCCTTCAGGCGCCGGTGTTTTTCGTCAGGCAAACGCACAGTCAGGGCGGTCATGTCACAACTCCGGGACACGTACTTACGACTTGGGGGGTGTCAAAGTTCCGCTCAGAGTTAGTCCAAACCGAACGGTGATCTTCCTGATCGGATGTCAGCGCTTCAGTGGCCGCCCCAGCGCCCCACGCGCATGTTCGATCGCTTCATGCTCAAATGCATTCTCAAAGTCTGCAAGGTCCTTGGGCTGCAAACCGATAGCGGCCGATACCGATGTTGCCCTCCAATCTTCCACCGCATCCAGTACCTGCGCGAGCACCTCCAACGCTTGTGTGGGGGTCAGAGAGAAGTAGGCAGAACCACCAAGCAACATTGCTAACGTGTCAATAGGGCCGGACTCTGGCGTCAGCCAAGTCTTGGACTCCCGGTCTTTATCGGGCATGGGGTTCAGATCAAACGCCGGCGCGAGCTGCCAATTGCCGTTGCCGGCATAGAGGAAACCGTGGTTCTGCAAATGGTCGTCCGTGTTGGTGATCAGCAGGTTGAACAGCATTCGCCGCCACAGCTCGCGTGCATCCTGGCTGGGGTTCACGCAACGGGCGCGGATGATGTCAGCTATTTCTGCGTACGAGTGCGTGTCGTCCCGTGATGCCTGCAACATGGAGGCTGCCGACAGGTATGGGATGCGGGCGTGGTCTGCAGCACGGTCAAAGCGTTCAACGATGGCCACCGGTGTGTCACGGATGACGACGATGCGTGCGGATGCAGCGCGGATGCCAGCCTTGCGCGCCAACTGCAAGGCTAAAACCTCGCCACGCGTGACGCTGCGGGAGTCGTTCATGCTGGGAAACTTACCAATGGCCAAGCGCTCGTTCTCATCGAGTACCGTGCATTTGGGTCGCATGCCGCCAAGCGACGTACCTTTGCCTTGCAGGTATCTCAGGTCTTCGGCTGTGTCTGTGCTGTCTTCCACCGCGCGACTAGCCGCGACCATCTTCTCGAGTTCGATCAGTGGTGGGGTTGTTCGTTTTCCCTCTTCCACGGTTCTCAGGTACATGCCTACACCGTGGCGCAAGCGCAGTGCACCGACACGACTGAAGTCATCGACCGCACAGAGGTAGTCCAGTTCCGTCAAAGCTGCCAGTTCGGGCGTTTCCTTGCGCAGCTTGGCATGTGCACGCGCAATGACGCGTCGCCCCCAGGCATCGGGGGTAGTGTCAGCCAGTGCGAAATGAAAAACCGAATCGGAAGCGCTCTTGGCGCGTCGCGATATGTGCCCAGCAACCAGCGGCAGGTCTGGGGAGACTTCAAACCGTTCAGGATTCTGCAGCCACTCAGGCGCGTAAGCAAAAACGGAGTTTTCTCGCTGCCCCCGCTTCACGAAAGTCAGTCGCCCTACAGATGCGCCTGCGCTGCCGATACAGACATCCACTTGCTGGTTGGTGTTTTTCTTGGCGGGCATCATAGCGCGTTGACCGTGGACTTGCGCGAGGTCCGGATGCGCTTGGGCAGTTGATCGTCCATCAGGTTCAGGCCAATCTCATCTTGACCGCTGTCCAGGAGCTGGCTCAGCCGATCAATCTCACCAAACACGTGCAGGGTACGTGCCACAAAGTGCAAAGGAATGCGTGGATCTCCGGACTCCATGCGCTTGATCGTGGTGAGCGACGCACCAATTCGCTCAGCCAAGGACTGCTGGGTCATGCGCCGCCGACGTCGGGCACGGTTGATGTCTTCCCCGAGCTTGGTCACAGCGCGTATGACAGGCAAGGGCAAGGGCAGGGCCAGCGTTTCACGGCTTATTGAGGGGCTTTTAACACCATTAGCAGGTTCCATGGAAGTGAGTATGCTGCCTGGCCAGAATGAATTCAAGCAAATTCTCTATAACGGCTTCGTAAAAAGACTTTAAAGCTCATGACAGCTCCCTTTAGAGCCACAAAATGAAGTAGATGAATGTAGACTGCGACGCGATCTTGACCCGCGTGCCGATTCTTGACTGACCCACCATCACGGTGCGCCATCCCGCACCCAGCATCCATTGCAGGGACATCTCGCTGGGTCACGCAGTATCTGCAGCCTGGGTCAGTTTGACGTCGGCGCCAACACCTTGAACGCTGGCGTGTGGATGCGACGCGTGCGTCGCGCTGATTTCTTGACCAGAGTCTCACCTTCAACTACAGAATTGACCCACCGCGTGATCAAACTCTGAGGCCAAACGCTGACTCTTTGGCCTAGCTTCGTGGGGCGCGGAAAGGTGGCGTCTCCGATCTTCTTGTAAATCAAACTACGTTTTATCCCAGTCTGACGTTCAACCTCTCTGAGCCGCAGCAGTATCTCTACGTTGACAACTTGATTCAACTCGTCCATTGCACACCCCGCGTTTAGATGAGTCCAGTGTGGGGGACATCGAGAGCACAACTGCATCAAAAGACGCGCGATTTCCGCAGTCATTCGCGAAACCGAAAGGACTTTGACCGATCTTGACACCGGCGGAGTCACCACCCTGGTTGAAGAAATGACAGAGACCGAGAAACGGCAACCAGCACCAATTCTTCGAGCCAGAAAGACGAAAGGGTTAGCACGCGCTTACGTGCTAACCCTTGTCTTTACTGGTGCGGCTGGCAGGAATTGAACCCACGACCCCTTGGTTCGTAGCTACCAGACCATCCGTAAGTGGTTGATTTATATAGGAAATGCAAGCAGTCATTGTACCAAAACCACCCTGTTTTGACATGTATTTCAGAGCCCAGTCCCGCAAAAGTCCCGCAGAGAAACTGCGTGCGACGTCACATCGATCAGTTTCTGCGACCGGGGCGGGGGACTTTTCTGGAACATACAGGCGCATGTGCGGTGCTCTGTAGCCACAACAAAGCGACCACCTCTCCGGGCTAGGTGGACCAATAAGTCTCGGTAAATATATCTTATCGAGACTGATTTCGCGCCCTAAATAAGGGGGGGGGTACGACCCG
>JAUXWC010000037.1 GCA_030685025.1 Rhodoferax sp. | reverse complement strand
GGGCTTTACAGCATTCACAGCGAACTGGGGACCCTGTGTCGCGTCAAGGGGTGCGAGGTCGAGCTGATCCCCCTGCTGGCCAGTGTGTCCAATCGGCGTCGACTGGACGCGGTTTGCGCCTTGCACCGGCCGGACGTGGTGTTCCATGCCGCCGCCTACAAACACGTGCCGATGGTCGAATGCAATCCGGCCGAAGGCGTCCTGAACAACGTGTTCGGAACCTTGAACCTGGCGCAAGCGGCGCAGGACGCTGGCGTCAAACGCTTTGTTCTGGTATCGACTGACAAGGCGGTTCGGCCGACCAACGTCATGGGCGCCAGCAAACGCATGGCCGAACTGGTGCTGCAGGCCCTGGCCGAGCGGGCGTGCGGGACTGGGACCTGCTTCAGCATGGTCCGGTTTGGAAACGTTTTGGGTTCCAGCGGCAGCGTGGTGCCACTGTTTCGCGCACAGATGGCCCGTGGGGGTCCGCTCACGGTGACCCACCCGGACGTCACGCGGTACTTCATGACCATTCCGGAGGCGGCGCAGTTGGTGCTGCAAGCCGCCGCCATGGCATCGGGCGGCGAGGTCTTTGTGCTGGATATGGGTGAACCGGTGAAGATCATTGACTTGGCGCGTCGGATGGTGGAGCTATCCGGTTTGAAGGTCAGAGACCGGGGCCACCCCGAGGGCGACATCGAGATCGTGATCACCGGGCTGCGAGCTGGAGAGAAACTCTATGAGGAATTGCTGATTGGCAACAACCCCTCTGCGACCTCCCATCCCCGCATCATGAAAGCGCATGAGGAGTACATGACTTGGCCTGACCTGGTGGTCACGCTGGACTCAATGAAACGTGCAGCGACCGATGAGAACGTGGACGCCATCAAGCAGGTGTTGACAGCCTGCGTGCAAGGCTACCGGGACGAAGGCATTCAGGAGCGTCGCGCGTCGGCGGTTCGCCTTCTCTGATTGCTGCTTCGCGCGGGGTCTGATTCAAACTATCGGCATCTCGCTGTCAACAACCTGGATGTTTTGCTTGTGGACGAAGTCCGCGAACAGTTCGGGCGCAAGCGGGCGACTGAAGAAGTAGCCCTGAACCTCGGCACAACCGCGCTCGCGTAAAAAGTCCAACTGCCCGCCCGTCTCCACACCCTCGGCGATCGTCAACATGCCCAGACTGTCGGCCATGCTGATGATGGCGCTGACAATCGCGCGGTCCTCTGCATCAATCGTGATGTCGCGCACAAAGGATAGGTCAATGCCCCGCTGCAGGGCCTGCGCATGATCCGCAGCCAAGTCGCTAGCACGGGCACG
>JAUXWC010000030.1 GCA_030685025.1 Rhodoferax sp. | reverse complement strand
ATGGCGGCACGCCCTGGCACCCAAGGCCAACGCGACTGGACCTATGAGCGCGTGCTGGACACCTTCCCGCGCCTCAAGGAGCGCCTGGGCCACGGCGGCCAGCAGCTCAGCGGCGGCGAACAACAAATGTTGACCATCGGCCGCGCGCTGATGACCAACCCCGATGTGCTGATCCTGGATGAGGCCACCGAAGGCCTGGCACCGCAGATTGCCAAGGACATCTGGCGCATCTGCGAGCTGGTGCGCGCCTCGGGCATCAGCAGCATCATCGTCGACAAGAACTGGAAGCACGTGACACAAATCACGCACCGCAACGTCATCCTGGTCAAAGGCCAGGTGGTGTTTGTCGGCTCGTCCGACGAGTTGCGCAGCAAGCCGGAACTGCTGGCGCAGCATTTGGGGGTATAGGCGTCGTGCGCCCAATTTAAGGCAATATTGACCTAGCCCTGTCGTTGCGGGCTTGACCCGCCACCCATGGATTGCGGGTCAAGCCCGCAACGACAACAAACCAAACCTTATCGCGTAGCAAAGCATGAACACTGCCTCAAGCAAACCCCTACACCCCCTCAAAGGCGTGCGCATCCTCAGCCTGTGCCTCAACCTGCCCGGCCCGGCCGCGCTAATGCGCTGCCGCCAACTGGGCGCCACCTGCGTCAAGCTCGAACCACCGGCACCGGCCGGTGCCGCGCCCGGCACCTCGGGCGACCCGATGGGCCTGTACAACCGCGACGCCTACAACGAGCTGAACCAAGGCGTACGCCTGGTGCGCGCCGACCTCAAAACCGAAGCCGGCCAGAAAGCGCTGCACAAGGAACTGGCCAAGACCGACGTGCTGCTGACCTCGTTTCGCCCCTCGGCCCTGGTCAAGCTCGGCCTGCCGTGGAAGGCGCTGCACAAGCAATACCCCATGCTGTCCCAAGTGGCCATCGTCGGCGCCAGCGGCGCGCGCGCCGAGGAGCCCGGCCACGACCTGACCTACCTGGCCGAGAACGGCCTGGTCACCGCTCTGGACCTGCCCCCCACCCTGTACGCCGACATGGGCGGCTCGCTGATGGCGTCCGAGGCCGTTCTGCAAGCCCTGCTGGCACGCCAGCACAGTGGCAAGGGCAGTTTGATAGAGATCGCCCTGTCCGACGCCGCCGCCTACCTGGCCCTGCCGCGCCACTGGGGCTTGACCCAAGCCGGCGCCGCCGTCGGCGGTGGCCATGCTGGTTACAAGGTCTACCCCTGCAAAGACGGCCGCGTGGCCATCGCCGCACTAGAGCCCCACTTTGCTGCGGCCCTGGGCGCGCAGGCCGGCGTAGCCAAGCCCAACGTCATGACCATGTTCGCCCCAGCCACGCACCAAGCGATTGCCGCGTGGGCACAGGGCCTGAGCCGCCAACAACTCGACAGTCTGGCCGCCGAACACGACATCCCCATGCACACCCTGCCGGCCTGAGCCTGCCGCAGCGCAGCGCAGCGCGGCCGGGTCGCCGCTACGAAGTTCTGGCTTTTCAGCCCATTGCGCAGTGCGATACTTGCCGATCAACCGAGAAGCAGCCCATCCGGTTTCGCACTCGGTTACGCTCGAACACGGTTAGCGCCAACCGACCGCACAAGACACTTCAGATGGATCAAACGCAACTCGCTTCGCTCACCAACTTCAACTGGAACATTGCCGAAGACGTGTTGCGCGACATTTACGTGCGCGGCAAGTACCGCGATGTCATCCAACTGCGCGACCATGAGCAAGTCCCCCTGTTGGCGACCGGTGGCATGGCAGCCTTCATCCGCCGCGAAGTGCTGCCCTACACCCCCGATGTCGGGATCGTTGAAGCCGGCACCAAGATTGGCTATGAAGTCAGCTTCACCCGCCACTTCTACAAACGGCCAGAGCTGCGCACCCTGGCCCAGATCAGCGCCGACATCCTCGCGCTGGAGCAAGAGAGCGAAGGGCTGCTCAGTGAAATCACCGGAGGCGCGGCGAGATGAAAAAGAAGGCAAATGAAATAGTGTCGCCAGCGATGGGTGGATCGCTGAAAATCGTCGATGAAGCGGCGCTGCTCACGGACTTGAGAGGCCTGATCCAGTCCGCCCGCCAGCGCATTGCCACGGTGGCGAACTCGGCCACGACGCTGCTGTACTGGCATTTGGGGCGTCGGCTGCTCGCCGAAAACCTGCAAGACGAGCGCGCGCCCTATGGCAAACGAGTTCTCGCGACCGTGTCGCAAGAATTGACCGTCGAGTTCGGGCAGGCTTTCACGCTGCGCTCACTCTATCGTGCCATTCAGTTCGGCCAGTGCTTCGCGCACCACGAGATTGTGTCGACGCTGTCGACACAATTGAGTTGGAGTCACTTCATTGAACTGCTCCCGATCAAGGACCCGCTCGCCCGCGATTTTTACGCGGAAATGTGCCGCATCGAGCGTTGGGATGTGCGCACACTGCGCCTGAAGATTGGCGGGATGTTGTTCCAGCGCACCGCGCTGTCGAAAAAACCGAAATCCGTCATCTCGGCGGAGATCACCAAGCTCCGGGACGGGCAGATGAGCACCGACACCGTCTTCCGCGATCCTTACCTGCTCGATCTGCTGGGGCTCACGGGCGCCTACAGCGAACGCGACCTCGAGAGCGCCATCCTGCGTGAGATCGAAGGTGTGTTGCTGGAGTTGGGCTCTGGCTTTACCTTCGTCGCCCGCCAGAAGCGCATGAGCGTGGGCAAGGACGACTTTCATCTCGACCTGCTCTTCTTTCACCGCCACCTGCGCCGCCTGATCGCCGTCGAATTGAAGCTGGAGTCCTTCCAGCCAGCGCATGTGGGGCAGATGGAGTTCTATCTGCGCTGGCTCGACAAGCACGAACGCGCGCCTGGCGAAGAAGCTCCGATCGGACTCATCCTGTGCGCCGCTGCCGATGCCGAACAGGTGGAGCTGCTCCAGCTCGATGCCAAGTCCATCCGCGTCAGCGAGTACCTCACCGAACTGCCGCCGCTGCCGCTGCTCCGTGCCCGGCTGCACCAGGCGATAGAACACGCCAGGGAACAGGAACTCAGGCGACTCCCCGTCCCAGGGGAACAGCCATGAGCGACACTGAAGGGGCGTCGACCCCGCCGCCACCGCTTACCACGTCAACGCCTACCGCGAATACTGGGAAAGTGACCAACCGGGAGACCTACCGTGATCGAGGGACTCAAGCCGTATGCGGAATACAAGGAGTCGGGACAGAAATGGCTCGGGCAAGTTCCTCGCCAGTGGGCATCATTTCAAGAACTCTTGCGGATCGGTTTTCGCGCAGGCTTGGTCGCCGCAGCTTGGCGCGGTGGTAGCCCTGTGTGCTGGGTCAGCATGCGGCCCTGAGTCGGCGGCTTGCTCGGCTGCTCAGCCGCCATGCTCGGGATCGTCAGCACGGTCGAGTTCTTCTTGCGCGCGCTGGTGTAGCTGCCATCGGTCAAAGGTTGGTAGGTCGGGATCAAATGGTGTTTGCCGTTGCCGATCAGGTCGGCGCGCCCCATCGCCTTCAAGGCCTCGCGTAACAGCGGCCAGTTGTTGGGATCGTGGTAACGCAAGAAGGCCTTGTGCAGGCGCCGGCGCTTTTCGCCGCGCACGATGTCCACCGTTTCGCTGTCACGCGTGACCTTGCGCAGCGGGTTCTTGTTGGTGTGGTACATCGCCGTGGCCGAGGCCATGGGCGATGGGTAGAAGGTTTGCACCTGGTCGGCGCGAAAGCCGTTCTTCTTGAGCCACACGGCCAGGTTCATCATGTCTTCGTCGCTGGTCCCGGGGTGCGCTGCGATGAAGTAGGGAATCAAAAACTGCTTCTTGCCGGCCTCTGTGGTGAACTTCTCGAACATCTGCTTGAAGGTGTCATACGAGCCGATGCCTGGCTTCATCATCTTGGTCAGTGGGCCAGCTTCAGTGTGCTCGGGGGCGATCTTGAGGTAGCCGCCAACATGGTGCGTGACCAGTTCCTTGACGTACTCGGGTGACTGGATCGCCAGGTCGTAACGCACGCCGGAGCTGATCAGGATTTTCTTGACGCCCTTGAGCGCGCGCGCGCGGCGGTAGACCTTGATCAGCGGGCCGTGGTCGGTGATCAGGTTCTGGCAGATTCCGGGGTAGACGCAACTGGGTTTGCGACAGGCCGCCTCGATCTCGGGCGTGCGGCAGCCGGTGCGGTACATGTTGGCCGTGGGGCCGCCCAGATCGGAGATGGTGCCGGTGAAGCCCTTGACCTTGTCGCGGATGTCCTCGATCTCGCGAATCACCGATTCCTCCGAGCGGCTCTGGATGATGCGCCCCTCGTGCTCGGTGATCGAGCAAAAGGTGCAGCCACCGTAGCAGCCACGCATGATGTTGATAGAGAAACGGATCATCTCCCAGGCCGGAATCTTGGTCGCCTTGTCATGGCTGCCGTGCTCATCCGCATACGCGGGGTGCGGCGAGCGGGCATAGGGCAGATCAAACACGTAGTCCATCTCGGCCGTGGTCAAGGGAATTGGCGGCGGGTTCAGCCAGGCATCGCGGTCGCCATGCGCCTGCACCATCGCCCGCGCGTTGCCGGGGTTGGTCTCCAGGTGCATCACGCGGTTGGCGTGGGCATACAGCACCGGGTCGCTCTTGACCTGCTCATACGACGGGATGCGGATCACCGAGCGCTCGCGCGGTGGCACCCTGACGCGCTGGGTCAAAGCTGGATTGGGCACGAAGGTGAGCGGTTTGGCACAGCTCGACCCTTGGGCTGCGGCCTGCTCCGAGGTGGTCTGGTAGGGATTGACGATGGCCTCGACGCGGCCTGGCGTATCGACGCTGGTGGAGTCGATCTCGAACCAGCCCTCGGCATTCGGATCGCCCGAGCGGCGCATGAAGGCGGTGCCCCGCACGTCGGTGATACGCTCGACCGGCTCGCGGCGGCTAAGCCGGTGGGCAATCTCGACAATCGCCCGGTCGGCATTGCCGTACAGCAGCAGGTCGCACTTGGCGTCCACCAGCACCGAGCGGCGCACCTTGTCAGACCAATAGTCGTAGTGGGCGATGCGCCTGAGGGACCCTTCAATGCCGCCCAGCACGATCGGCACATCCTTGTAGGCCTCGCGGCAGCGCTGCGAATAGACCAGCGCACTGCGGTCGGGCCGCTTGCCGGCTTCACCGCCGGGCGTGTACGCGTCATCGCTGCGAATCTTGCGATCCGCAGTGTAGCGATTGATCATGGAATCCATGTTGCCCGCCGTCACGCCGAAGAACAGATTGGGTTTGCCCAGCACCTTGAAGGGGTCGGCGCTCTGCCAATCGGGCTGGGCGATCATGCCGACCCGGAAACCCTGCGCTTCGAGCAGGCGCCCGATCACCGCCATGCCAAAGCTGGGGTGGTCCACATAGGCGTCGCCGGTCACGATGATGATGTCGCAACTGTCCCAGCCCAGCGCCTCCATTTCGGCGCGGCTCATCGGCAAGAATTTGGCGGTGCCAAAGCGCTTGGCCCAGTAAGGGCGATAGCTGGCCAGCGGTTTACCCACCGCGGCAGGCGGTGCAGTGGGGGAACGGGCTGGGGCGGAGGTGGTCACGACGATGAGGGGCGATTGGGCAACCTGTTAGTGTAAGGTTTTGACCTTATCTGCGCGTCCAGCAAGGGCACTGGCCGATCAGCCGGGCCATCGGGAGCCACCAGGCCCTGCGGGATAGTCCCAAGCCCGTGCCACGCGCCGGTGGGCTATCGTCTGTCCATGATCACGTTGGACACGCTCTCCGCCTTTTGGACTGGCCCGGTGGTCAGCGTCAACATCCTCGTTTTCTTCAACCTCATCGGCGCTCTGGCGCTGGGTTTGATGGTCGGCTACGAGCGCTCCTACCACGGCCGTGCCGCGGGCATGCGCACCTATGGGCTGGTGTGCATGTCGTCAGCCGCGCTGACCGTCATCAGCGGCTACTCTCAGTACTGGTTTGGCGGCAGCACGCACATGGCCACCATCGGCGACCTCACGCGGGTAATCCAGGGCATCGTCACTGGCATCGGCTTCCTGTGTGCCGGTGTGATCATGAAAGAAGGCTTCAGCATCAGCGGGCTGACCACCGCTGCCTCGCTGTGGGCGTCCTCGGCGATCGGCATTCTGGTGGGCGTGGGTTTCTACGCCGCCGCCATGCTGCTGGCCGTCTTGTGCACGGTGTGCATGGTCTGGATGTCCAAGCTCGAAGCCTGGTTGCCGTCGCGCCAGGCCGTAGCCATGACGCTGCGTTTCAATGCCGGCTACCAACCCGTGGAGGCGGCGCTGCGGGACATGGCCAGCGCGCGCGGCTACGACATTGCGGGTGGCACGATCACCGTTGCCCTCGATCAAGGCGAGCAAGAGTGGCGCTTCATTGCCGTGGCGCGCAGCCGGCAGAAGATGGTGCTGATTTCGGAGCTTGCCGCCGAGATGGCCAAATTCAACGGCGTCAAGAGCTTTCACCTGGCCTACGCCCGGAACTGACTGGGGCAGCATGGAAACCTTCATTTGGGGCGACGACTTCATTACCGGTATCGCCACCGTGGACCACCAGCACCACGGCCTGGTCGACCTGTTCAACGAGCTTAGCCAAACACTGGTGGTTGGGCAAGAGATCGACGAAGCCCAGGCCTTTCTGGTGTTCCAGAAACTGGTGGCCTATGCCGAGCATCACTTCCAGGAGGAAGAAGCCCTGATGCGCCAGCGTGGCGTCGACCCCCGCCACATTGCGCAACAGCAGGACTTGCACCACAGCTTCATTGACCAACTTGGCACCATGTGGGGCGCCAAGGAGACGCTGAGCCACCCGGCCGAGGTGTTCCTGTCGTTCCTGACGTCATGGCTGGGCCTGCACATCCTGGGCATTGACCAAGTGATGGCACGTCAGATTCGCCGCATCGAGGCGGGTGAGACCTCCGCCCACGCCTATGAAGCCGAGACCCGCCCACTGGACCACAGTGCCGACGCCATGATCAAGGCGATGGGCAACATCTACAAAGTGTTGTCCAACCTCAACCTCGACCTCAGCGCCGCCAACCGCCAGCTTGAGCAACGGGTGCTGCAACGCACCTTCGAGCTGGAGCAGGCCAACCACGCCCTGGTACAAGCCAACCACAAGCTGGAGGCCTATTCCCACACCGATGGCCTGCTCAACATCGCCAACCGCAAGTACTTTGACCAGCGCCTGGAAGAAGAATGGTTGCGCGCGATCCGCTCGCAGCAGCCGGTGGGCCTGCTGATGATCGATGTGGACCACTTCAAACGCTACAACGACACCTATGGCCACCAGGCGGGCGACGCCTGCCTGCGCGCCGTGACCAAGGCCGCCGCGGGTGGCCTGGCGCGCTCGACCGATCTGCTGGCACGCTACGGCGGCGAAGAGCTGGTGGTGGTGTTGCCCAACACCAACCTGGAGGGCGCGCAACAGGTCGCATCGGACATCTGCCGGGCCGTCGAGAAGCTTCGTATTCCGCACGCGGGCTCATCCACATCGCCGCACGTCACGGTCAGCGTTGGCGTGGCCTCGATCCAGCCGCCACGCATCTCCTCGGCTGATCGTCTGGTCGCCACGGCCGACCAGGCGCTTTACGAGGCCAAGAAACAGGGGCGCAACCGCATTTGCCTTGCCTGAGGCGCCGACAAGCCAAGCCATAAGCGGCGTCGGCCAGACCGCAACGCCGACGCGTCTGATCAGAACGGCCGTAACGCGCTGTTACAGTCAAACCATGCACCGAACGATTTTTGACACCCCGGTCGTCAACACCCTTCTTCGCGGCCTGTCATTGGTCATTCTCAAAGTCACCGGTTGGAAGGTCGAGGGCGCCCTGCCCCCCAACACGCCCAAATGCGTGATGATCGCAGCACCCCACACCAGCAACTGGGACTTGCCCAACACGCTGATGGTGGCCTTCGCGCTGCGCCTGCACATCTACTGGATGGGCAAGGAGTCGATCTTCAGGCCGCCGTTTCGACACCTGATGATGTGGATGGGCGGCATTCCGGTCAAGCGCGAACGCGCCAACAATCTGGTGGCCGCCTCGGCCCAGGCCATCTTGGACGCCGACGCACCGCTGCAACTGGTGGTGCCACCCGAAGGCACGCGCCAGAAAACCCGCTACTGGAAGACCGGCTTTTACTACATCGCCCTGAGCGCCAAGGTGCCGATCGTGCTGGCCTACATGGACTACAAACGCAAGATCAGCGGCCTGGGCCCGCTGTTTCACCCCACCGGCGACATCGAGGCCGACATGCTGAAGATCAAGGCCTTTTACGCCGCCTTCAGCGGCAAGAACGCGCTGCAGTTTCAGGCTGAGTGAACGGCGAGGTACGGGTTGTTGACGCCGACGCCAAACTGACCCCGGCTACCGATTTCCAGTGACCCAACCCGATGTCTCTGGAATCGTTGTTGGGTGCGGGATGGCGGATCGTGATGGTGGGTCAGTCCAAAGTCGGCACGTGGGTCAGAATCGGGTCGGCGCCGACAGCGATAACCCTGGTGTGCTGGATTGGGCAAGTGGAGCAGGCTTTCCTAATTCGAACGTGGCTCTTTTTTTTCTGGCCTCTTTTTTTCTGTTCCACTCATGCGAACAGTTGAAACCTGTCCAGAGAGGTAGTAGTGTCCCCTACGCGTTACCTCGTAAATTCTGCCATCCGGAACAACAAACTCCGCGATGCAATCTTGTGTTTCGTTTCGGTTTGTCGTATCCAAAGACAGGGTCACATTGTTGGAGAACTTCAAATCTATGAAGTCAGGTTTGGAAACAACAAGATCACAGATTTCGGCGCCTTGAACGCAAAGCAGCAGATCAGCAGCACTCTCATCGTCAATCGAATTGCTATCGGCGATAGTTTGCCGACCTTGTGCCAGTTTCCAATAGCAATCTCGCACTCCAAGAGTTGCCTCGCCTTGAGCAATCTGCCGTCCCCTCATGCCGGGGACGATGACCTTTTCACCAAAATCAAAAACAAGCATGGAGCCCAAGTACTTCCCGCATTGCCAGCACGGCAGGGTACGCATTTGATTCAATATTTCTGCGCGCACTTCGTCTCTTGCAAGTCGGCGGCGCGGCCATAAAGCGCGACTGGTGAGTAGCATCAGTAGGTTCCGTTCCTGATTTCCTGGGCGAGATCGAGAAGATCTTGGTAGCCGAGGTTTCGTCCCAGGCCACGCGATTCACTTTCAACTGCACGCCCGAACTTCTGCCGCTGTTCGGGGGTCAGTTTTGTCTCCCGCGCCGCATCGTTCACTTGTTTATTCTGGTCCGAGTTGTTGCTTGGTCGTCCTTTCGTCTGCTTATCGTCTGGCTTCGCCTCCTCAGTCGGCTTAACCTCCTCCGCCGGCTTCTGCTCCTTCGAAGCATCGACATTGAGCACGGTCAAACCCGGGCGCACCTGACCATTGGAATCGTAACGCGTACCATCGGCCAGTGGCGACGGAAAGAGCGCTCCAACAACAAAGACCGCAACAGGATTGGCCGCAACGGGCACGAATGGCGTCCGCGGCGCACTGATTTCGACCCGCGGTAAAGTCCCCCATCCAGGCGCAGTAGTGGTGGCACCTGGTGCCGCGCTGGGTGTCGAAGCTGTAGGCGCCGTAGCCGTAGGCGTGAAATAGTCAACCGCCGCGCTAACCAAACCGCTCCACCAACCCGACCCCATGTCGTCACGGACTGAATCTAGGTACCTATTGAGATTTTTTTCACTGGAATCCGGCGCCTGATAAGCAATCTTGAAAAACCCCGCCATGCTAAAGCCTGGCGCAATCGGCTCACGCGGCAATACAAGTGGCGCGGTATAGACATCGCTCGCATTAAACCCCTCCGGATCATAAAACCGCAACGGATTGTTCCAAACATAGCTATACCGATTAAAGGTCTTCAAATTGGTCGGCGCCTGCACATAAGGATCCGCACTCATGAAACGCCCGATCAACGGGTCATAAATCCGCCCATTCATGTGAATGATGCCCACCTCGTCCAGGTGCTCATGCAGGGTGTAGCCGCGGTCCAGTCGCACCCCCACCAACACGTCAAGCTTGTCGCGTGTGCCATCGATCTTGCGGCGTTTGCCCCACGGGTCATAAGCCAGTCGCTCCACCACCGCACCCGTTTCATCAGTGATCACCGCCACCGAACTCAGGTGGTCCTGGTGCATATAACTGGTGCTGGTGGCCGGCAGCCCGTTCAAGGCGCCACTGCGGCTGACAAACAATGCAAACACCTGGCCGCCGGCTGTGACGTAATGCTTCTGCTCGATCGTGCCGTTGGCCCGGATCTCTTTCTCGTAACTCAGGCCCAGGGAGTCTGAACCGTTCAAGTACCAGGTGGAACCCGCAAAGTAGCTGCTGGTGCCGCTGTCCGATAGGGTGACTTGCTGCTTGATGCGCTGGTGCTCCGGCCCGTAGACAAACGCCAGGGTGCGGTCGGCCGTGCTGGTGGTCGTGGTGATGAAGTTGCCGTATTGAATCTGCGCCGGCATGTTGAAACTGGTGTAGCTCTCGCCCCGCACCGTGTGCAGGTTGTTGACCGTGTCGTGGCTGACCGTGTACTCCAGGTTGCCATTGCCGACCATCACGCCGTTGACGTTTCTGGCACTCTGCTTCAAGTCGTCAAAGGCGTAGCTTAAGGATCGGCTGCCGCTCAAGCTGATTTGCGCACCCGGTGCGGTCTCCAGCGTGACGTTGGTCATGCGGTTCGGGCGCTGGGCGTCATACCAGTAGCGGCCGACATCGCTCTTGTAGCTGATGTTGCCCCTGGCGTCGTACATCACTTCCGTCGTGCTGGGTGGGCTCACTGCTCCACCAAGAATCGTGCTCAAGCTCAGGCGGTTCAAGCTGTCGTAGCTGAAGCTCTCCTGGGTGCCCAGGTTGGCATCGACCCGGCTGGTCAGGTTGTCCAGGCTGTCGTAGGTGTAGCTGTGATTCAGCACGTTGCCCGCTGCCTGGCCGTCCTTGGTTGCCGTCTGGCTGGTCATTCTGTTGCTGGTGGCGTTGAAGTTGCGCAGCGTGGTGACCTGGTTGCCCTGGCGGTATTGGCTGACCTGGCCTTGGGGGTTCATGGCCAGCACTTCATAACTCACCGTCTGGGCAAAGCCATTGGCGCCACCGCCAGTGACCTTCTTCAGGTAGCCCAGCGGGCTGAACAAATAGCTGGCCTGGTAACCACTGGGCCAGGTCTTGCTGGCGACACGGCCGGTGTTGGCGTCATAGGTCTCGGTGACCACCGCTGGCGCAGCCGGGTTGTCCAGCACGGTGCTCATGACACTGGGGCGGCCCAGGTTGTCGTAAGTGTGTTTGCGCAGGTAGCCGTTGGCGGCTTTGGCTTCGCAGAGTTTGCCCACTCCCTTGCCGCAGGCGCTGCCGTCGAACTTCTTGTCGTAGCTCCAGTCGCTGACTAAATCAGCTTCGGTGCGTTTGGTCATGCGACCGAGCTGGTCGTAAGCGATGCTGACGCTGTGGCCGGCGCTGTCGGTTTGGCCGACCAGTTCGCCGTAAACGTTGTAACGGTAGTCCCAGGCGCCCATCACCGGGTCGAGCATGGCTGTCTTTTGGCCACGCTGGTTGTAGGCCATGCTGGTAATCGACCCTGCGGCATTGGTCTGG
>JAUXWC010000029.1 GCA_030685025.1 Rhodoferax sp. | reverse complement strand
ACCGCCGCGCTCTCGGGCGGCAACAAGCGCGCTACTGCTCGGTCCTTGAATGTTTGTCCGTATCGTGCCACTGTTGTCCTTCTTCGCCGCCCCCGGGTTCCTGTTTCTATGGAGGCGACAAGTATTGTGACGCGGGGGGCCGGCCTGCTCAAGTTGTTGATGTCAAGGTATCTCCCGAGCCGACGGTGAAGAAGGCACATCACGGCTTCCGGGCACTTTGGGTACGGGATTTATGGTTAACCTGGGTCTGGGTCTGTTTCATATCCATCGCCCCCAGTCTCATATTCGGCGCAGCCATCTTTTCACTCGTTGCCTTGGTTCTCGGCATCTTGGTAGGTGTTCCGTCTGCGGCAGTCAGCCAACTGCGCGCCAGCGCCTCGGCATCAAGGAACTACAGGAGATTGGCGATCATGGTGCTGGTGCCATTGCTGATGCTGATCTACGTTGACAGAATTGACGAGCAAATTCCGAAAAACGCCAGACCAATCACGGCGGCCATCGAGTCCTTTCGGCTGGAAACCGGGCACTATCCGGGCACATTGGAAGCGCTGACGCCAAAGTATCTGACCAATATTCCGGATCTCAGATTTTCTCTCGCTCAACCACGAATTGACTACCGCGTGACAGACGGGAAGCCATACTTGGCAATTCCCTCCGCAAGGGGAGATGCATTTGCAAATTACGAATACGACTTTGCGACCAAAGTCTGGAAGCACAATTCCTGACGACGCGCCGTTTTCCCGTACCCATGGTCAAGAACTGGATTCAGATGGACGCACCAGTCGAACTACTGCGCCCATGGAAGTTGGCCACCCTTGCTATAGGCATTGGTTTGCTGGTCGTGGGGTCGTTTCATTACGAAGCTCCCGACTGGGACATACCAGTGAGCTTGATCATGGCGCTGATGGCCTACCTCACAGCCTCGTGGTCGATGCACGTGATGGTCGAGCGATGGTGGCGCCAGTGGCCAGCGATGCTTTTCTGGACCTGGTTAACTGTCGACGGGTGCTACTGGCTGTACTGGCACTTCAAAAACCCGGTGGCGCTTGAGTTGATGCGGGACGTCAATGCGCCGGCATCACTGTCGCTCTACTGGATGTGCGGCTTGGTCTGGTATTACCGTGGCACGCTGCGCGGAATGTGGGCAGACCTGAAATCGGCAGTGATCAAGTAGATGATTGGCGGGATTGAGCTCATGCGACATGGTCGACATGGGTGCACGCTTTTCCGCTTGATCACAAACAATTCACTCGTAGTGACTCGAGTCATAGAGGGTTGCGGTCGCTCCTCATGCCGTGCCGGCGCGGGCGTGTCGAAGTTCCGCGTTTTGCTTCGAACACGTGCCCATGCGTGGCGCCTTCACCTTACCAATTCCTGCACAATTGAACCATGGCGAACACCTATCTCACAGTCTCCTTCAAGGACAAAGATGTGGCCAAAGCTCTTGGCGCCAAATGGGATGCAGCGCAACGGGCATGGTATGTCCCTGAAGGCCGTGAACTGGCGCCTTTCTCGGCATGGTTGCCGGCAGGTCCTGGCCAAGTCTCAACATCAACTGAACTGAGCTCAATTCAGGCTGGCAGCACAGGACTTTCTGTTGCTAAACAAAGGGGCGTCTCCCTCTCGCAGCTATTGGCAGGTGTTTCGCAGGCCGTGGCGCAGGCCTACAAGGCAGGGGTCTGGACGATGGTCGAGGTCGTTGAGCTTCGAGCCAACGGGGGCCATATTTTCCTGGGCGTATCGGAGCGCGACGTCCATGGCTCGGTATTGGCCAAGACCAACGCCGTCATCTGGCAGTCGACTGCCAACACCATCCTGCCAGAGTTTGAGCGCGCAACTGGCGCGCAGCTGGCGCCGGGCATCAAATTGCTGGTCAGGGCTCGTCCTGTTTTCAAGCCACAGCACGGGTTCACCCTGGAAGTTGATGCCATCGATTCCGAATACACCCTCGGCGACCTGGAAGCCCGCAAACGGGAGATCCGGGAACGGCTGCAGGCTGAGGGGGTGTTTGCTGCCAACAAGCAGCTGGCCGCACCGTGGGATTTCAATGTCGTGTTGGTGGTGGCGCCTGAGGGGGGCGCAGGTTTGGGCGACTTCCAGGCTGAAGCCAATCGGCTGGAGCAGTTTGGCATTTGCCGCTTCACCTACATATTCAGCCGTTTTCAGGGGGAGGGTGCTGCCAAGGAAGTTTGTGATGCTCTGCAAAGCGCCTTGGCTGCTTGGGCGACGGCAACATCTGACCAACCGGACGCGGTGGTAATCATTCGTGGCGGTGGCGCCGTTAACGATATGGCCTGGCTCAACGACTATGACTTGGCCCGCTTCATCTGTGACTTGCCAATTCCGGTCATGACCGGCATCGGCCATGAGCGTGACACCACGGTGTTAGATGAAGTGGCGAACATCAAGTTTGATACGCCGTCAAAAGTCATCGCCGGTATCGAGCAGGCAATCGTGAGACGCACGGCAGAGGCCAAGGCGAATTTCCAGCAGGTCTCCAACCTCGCCGCCAGAGTCGTCCAGTCAGTGAGGGCCCGCACCGGGACACTGGAGATGACCGTGAGGACAGAGGCTCTGCGCCACTTGGCACAAGGAAAGCAGTCGACAGGCGGACTTCTGTCAGGCATTCGTCTGGACGCCATGCAAGCGGTCAGGTCAGCAGCTGAGCAATCGCGCGAAAAACTGCAGATGGTCAAAACCGAGGCGGTGATGCAGTTGGCAGACGCCAAACGCGAGGTGCCTTCGTTCTGGAGCCAGATTACTTTGGGTGCAAAACATGCGGTTCGGACAGCTTCGACAGGGGGCGACGCCTTGATTGGCGGTGTTCTTGAGCGATCCGGGAGGGACGCGGTGCATGTAAAGCAGGCCGCAGAGGATGCACTGGGCCTGGTCAGTACTTCAGCCAGGCTATTGGTTCGGGATGGGGCCACCCGTTCGGAAGCGTTGATGCGGGAAATCGCGGGTCAGGGACCGGAAAAAACTCTGAATCGTGGCTTCGCCATCGTGAGAAATCAAATTGGAGTACCGGTTACCCGTGCCACGCACGCGAAGGACGGTGCCGAAATAGAAATTCAGTTCCACGATGGCCGCGTCACTGCCACCACTGGAAAACATTTTTAGGGTTCAAATGACAAGCAAGACATTCAAAGAAGCGTATGGCGTTCTGCAGCAACATGCCCAAACCTTGCGCGACCAGCAGGAACCCAACATTGACGACCTGCTGACCATCGTCACGGAATCGGTTGGAGCGTACAAGGTCTGCCAAGAGCGGATTGATGCGGTTGAAAAGGCTTTGGAGAAGGCACTGAGCGACACCGGTGCTGAGTCAAAAGCGGCAGCGCCGGCGGCAAATAAGCAGCAACCATCGGCGGCCTATGATGCAGATGAGCCAGACGACATCCCGTTCTAGCGCCCAGCATATCGAGTCAGCCGTAGGCCAAGGGACCACATGCCCGACGAAAATCAAAGTGTGATTCCGCAGGCATTTGTTGCACTGGTTGTGGAGCCTGGAGTGCGGGCGCCGATGCGAGTTCTACCCACCCCTGGTCGGCGACAATTACCTTGGCGGCGGGCGGCCAGGATAGTTGACGCGGACCACACCCCACCATCACGGGGCGACATCCCGCACCCAGCAGCAATTTCAGCGACCCCTGGCCGGGTCACGCGCAATGGCGTTAGAAGCATTGCAAATCGGCACTGCCACTGTAAAGGCTGAAGAGTTTCCAGAAAAATCGATCGAATTTGGCATCCCGCGGATCGCGCTTCACGCTGCTGCGCAGATAAACGGGGGAACTCAAATTGCGCTTGCTCCAATTGCCAACGTTCTGTCCCCATACCTCGCCAATGACGTTCAAGCTCGGCGCGGATGCGAACACAGGGATCTTTGAGTAGGCCCACAGTTGGGCCCACACGTTAGGCCAAAGGTTCCGAGGAATAAAGGCCATCGAGAACTTCACCTCGATCAGAATGACGTCACCGCTGTCCTCATGTCGGAACGCCAGGTCAGGGATGGCTCGCAATGGTTCGCCGTTGACCCTTAGATCTGGAACCAAAAATGTCTGCTGGCGGTCACCTGCGCTTAGAGCACCCATACCGCAGTGGATTTGGTGCCAGCTCGAAAACCGAAAATTCCTGAACTCGGAATAGCTCGTCCAGTCCCGCCTTGCTTCCAGGATCGCTTCCTCAGCATCCGATCCTTCTTGCAGCGACTCTGGAACTGCATCCTCGTGATAAAGGGAGTAGATCCAAGCCGCGAAGGCCGAGACTGTCGGAACCGGCGCTTTGGGGACGGCCCGTTTTGCCCTATAGATGATCTCGTGCGCGGAAAGATGGAAATCGGCCCTGTTCCTTCTTTCCCAAGGGTCGACTGGGGGAATCCCTTCGGTGATTGCCTCTAAGCGGCGGAACTGCCAGTCATCGGTGTACGGGATGCCGATGATCCCTTGGTCTTCATCCGAAGGCTTGGAGAGTTTTGAGGTAAAGGCCATAGGTGCATCACTGTACCGAAAGCGAAAATCAAGACCCGTGCCGCCACTCGTCTAGACCTTTTGAGAGACGGACCACAAAACAACCTTCGAATCTCAGCTGGAGTTTCGACGAGCACAGCGAGCAACCGGCCCAACCTTCGCAATACTTGTGGGCCTTGCTTGGCTGTATCCTCGATAGCAAGTTCCTTGCGGACTACACCGATGAAGACGATGTTCGTGGTCATGTGGCTGTCCAAGTTGCTTTCTGGCTCGGCTTCAAGGGCGGCGTCGAGCGGATTGCACGAACTGACGACTTCGGTTGGCGAACGCAGACCAGTATGACGGGTGTAGACGAAACATCTTGTGACAAATCACCCAAGAGTCATCCGCACCACACCAAACTTCTGCTGAGTTGACCCAGCGCAACGATTGGTCGATGTTTACCCGCTTGCTGGCAGCAATCAAAATGACATGGCTAGCCGCTTACCTTACAAGGTCACTGCAGTCGGACAGCGGCGCCCAGGGGGCGTGGATGGGGTTTTTGCACAGCCTCGTGAGCGCGACTGGCTTCCCCCGGAAAGCGCTGGTTCCCAGAAGGCGCGCGATCGCAGGTAGTGTCGTCCTGAAGGACGTCACTACTGTCCGGTCAAAACTCGAACAAAATCAATTGCTTAGAAGCGGGGGTCTCCGCAGTTTTGTAGCCATCGGCCTGCAAGGCGCATGAAATAAGGGTTTTCTCGAAAACCGACACCGACAAAATCTGTAGACAAGTGTAAAGCGAGGCATCGAGGTGAAGCTCCTTCTTGACGATGGCGATCAGCACATACGTGGCGATGGCGCACCACACCTGCGTCTTCACCGCGTTCTCGCTGGTGCCCAGGAACTTCTTGATCCGCAAATGCTGCTTGATCCACTTGAAGAACAACTCCACCTGCCAGCGGTTCTTGTAAAGCTGGGCGATCACCGGCGCGGGCAGCGTTGTGTTGTTGGTCAAGAACACCAGCGTCTTGCCGGTGTCGGGGTCTTTGAAACGCACCCGGCGCAAATGCTCGGGGTAGTCGCGGGCGCTCTTGTGCCCGTTGAGCGCCACAGCCTGATCGCATGCCACGCCAGTGGCCTTGTCGACCTTGGCCGAGTACACACGCCGGGCATTGAAGTTGGACTTCGCTCGGGTGACGAAGAAGGCGCCAGCCTGATGCATCGCATACAGCCGCGCGAAATCCAAGTAACCCCGATCCATGACCCTGATGGCCACCTCAAATTCCCCCACCTTTGGCCACCCAAATTCCCCCAGGGGGTGGCCGGAAAACCTCACGTTTTGCACCCTCAATTTCTTGGCTCTAATGCTTTCAAGAAGGCTGTTTGGCAAGCGCAGCGCGTCAGGCCGTAGGCGAATCCTCGGGGAGCGGTGG
>JAUXWC010000026.1 GCA_030685025.1 Rhodoferax sp. | reverse complement strand
TCCATTCCCCCAGCACGGCGTAGGTAGCTCAGCGAGGCGATGACAGTTTTCAACCCACCACAGGAGATCGACACCATGACCACAGCAAACACCAACACCACTGCAACAAACGGCGAGGCAACTTGCAATGCGATGGGTGGGAGAGGGAATTCGGATCAGGCGGCGGACTTCTCCAGCGTGGCGATTCTGTGGGTCGGACTGCTGCAGGGGGTCAGCGTATCGATCCTCAAGGAACGCGAGTACGTGGCCGAGTTGATGCGCAACGCCGCCGATCTGGGCGTGCAGGCCAGTCGAATGCAGGCTCGGGCGACTGAGCTACGAGCGCAGGCGTACTACGCGTCACTGGCACTCGAAAGCCGCATCCGCAACGACCTGTGGACCCGCGAAGAAATCGAAGCCGCGAAGTTAGAGGCCGCTCGCATCCAGAGCGCCAACCATCCCATTTCTTTCAACAACTGTTTCTAACCTGGAGCCCATCATCATGGCAAAACACGAACACCCCTCCCATGCACCAACGCGCGAAGCCCACGAGGTGGGTGATTCGGCAACCATTCTCGGTAAGTCCGAGTCGGTCTACATCCGACTGTCCAAGCTCTTCCTGTCGGATGACAATGCGCGCAAGGAGCAGCCGACGCAGCGCGGCATTGAGGAACTCGCGTCGATGATCGAGGCTCAGGGGCAACTGAGTGCCCTGCAGGTGACCCAGGAGGTCACCGAAGGACAAGCCACAGGACGTCACGCCGTGGAGGCCGGTGGGCGCAGGTTGCGCGCCCTGCAATTTCTGGCCAGCAAAGGCAGAATCGAGGCCGATCCGTTGGTTGAATGCAAGTTGATCGCGAAGCAACGGGCCAAAGAGGTCAGCCTTACAGAGAACATCTCTCAGGAATCCATGCACCCCGCCGATGAATTCGACGCCTACCGGGTCATGGCTGACGAAGGCCAAACGACGGCGGCTATCGCCCGCAAGTTCGGTGTCCCTGAGCTGCACGTGCTGCGCCGCCTCCGACTCGCGAACGTTGCTCCGAAGCTGCTGGAGTTGTTCCGAGCGGGCGATGTTTCGCTTGAGCAGATCATGGCCCTGGCCTCGGTGGACGATCATGAACGCCAGCTGCAGGTATGGGACGGCTTGCCGTCCCATAACCGGCACGCCAACGCTATCAAACGTAAGCTCTCTGAAGAAGAAATCCCGGAGACTGACTGTCGCGTCAAAGTTGTTGGCCTGAAGAACTACTTGGAGGCGGGCGGGATCATTCGCGCCGATCTGTTCAGCGAGCAACAAACGAAGTACCTCTCTGACCCTGGCTTGGTCGAAATGATGCTGGGGGAATGCCTGGAGGCTCGCGCTGACACTGTGCGGGCCGAGGGGTGGGCTTGGGTGGACATTTGTCCCGTGTATGACTACGACGAACGCCAGAAGTACGTGAGCAAGCCCAAGAGCTACGAACCGGAAACACCGGCCATTGAGGTCGAGCGGCTCGCGCTGGAGGCGCAAATCCAAGCACTTCGCGAAAAGTATGAAGCGGCGGAGGATGCCGCAGATTGGGACAAATCAGAAGAATTGGCCGATCAGATTGACGTCATCGAGGCCAGCATTGAAGCACTCAAACAGTCGCGCGTGAGTGTGGCGGAGGTCGACAAGTCAAGCGCTGGCGCGGTGGTGGCGCTGGGGCATGGCGGTCTGGAAATTCATCGCTGGCTTGTTCGCCGCTCCGAGTTGAAGAAGGGGAACACCAATCAGACATCCGGCGCGTTTGACACTCCACAGGCTAAACGCCCCGAGGTGCCCGAGAGCCTGATGCGCAATCTAAGTAGCCACCGCACTGCCGCCATGCAAGCATCGATGCTCACCAATCAGCGCGTGAGCTTGGCGGTCCTGGCCGACAGAATGGCGCGCGCGGTTCTCGAAAATGGTTACCACGCATCGCCCATCAAGATCAGCTTGACAGAAAGTCGCTCCAAGCTGCAGCAGAACGCGCCGACGCTGGCCGTTTCGCGTGCCGCCCTGACGCTCGACGCCGCGTGCCAGGCTTGGCAGGAGCGGTTGCCGCAAGACTCCGGCACCTGGTTTGCCTGGTTGCTGGAGCAGCCGCAGGAAACAGTGCTTTCGCTGATCGTGTTTGCGGCCGCGAATTGCGTTGACGCAGTGGTGGCCCGCACCGGTAATGGGTCCGAGGCCGCGCCGCTTGCGGCGGCGTTGTCCCTGGACATGGCCGACTGGTGGCAAGCAACCCCAGAGGCCTACCTCGACCTTGTGCCAAAGTGCAAGCTGATCGAGGCAGTAACCGAAATCGTCGGCGCACAAGTCGCAAGCGGCATGAACAAAATGAAGAAGGCCGAGGCAGTGAATTTTGCCGCACAGCATGTAACAAGTAGCCGTTGGGTTCCTGCGCCATTGAGGCGAACTGACAATGCCGCGGCGCCTTGTGGTGACCATGCGGAGTGAAGGGGCACGGGGATGACAATTTTTTCGGTACCGGAGACGCTCGAAGGGGCTTACCGGGGCGCAGGAATGGCGTTGGCGGCGTCAAACGAAGGTCGCCTGCTTGCATTGAAGTATTTGTGCGACCTGCTGCCTGATGTCGACTCACTCGAATGCGACGCCAGCGGCCAAGTGGATGCGGGCATCCTGGACCACCCACGCCTCGCACCGGCGGTGCGCGAACTCCGCGCGTTGGGCGAGGTTCACTTGGGTGTCTGCTGTGGCTGGGAATTCATGGTCGTCGCCGGAGCCCAATAGCTGCCTCTTTCTTGAGCATCGACGGCGGAGCCAACGGGGGTAAAGGCTTGGCTGTTTATCCCCGTGGTTTTCCACAGGCTACGCCAGTGATTCCGTGGAAAACTCTTGCAGCTTCGGTGTGGGTGGGGTGCCCTGCAGGACGCTGACGCGTTCGGCCGCGTTGCGCCCCGTTTGGCGGCGCCAAACCCTGCATGAATTCGAAGGCGGCGCTCAAAAAGGGGGATTGCAGCCGTCGTGTCCGGAACGTGCCCGCAAGGGGCACAACCGCGGCCACGCCAACTGCAAACCCCCTTTGCCGCTGGGCTTATCCCCCACGGGCCGTGCACGGCGCTTGCCCTGCACCGAGTGGCCAACACCAAGACCCGACATCCGTCGCCCTGCGCCTGCCGGCGCTGCGCTTCGGACCGCTTCGCGTAGCTTGAGGCGCCCTGCGCCTGCGGGTTTGCTGCGTTCGTGGTCACTGGTTGAGGGCCATCACCTCGCGGAGTTCGTCGCCTGGGTTGCGCTCTAGGGCAGACGGGCTTGCTGCACGGGCCCTGCGCCATAAAGCCGTGTCGAGCCCTAGCCACTTCGTGTGCGAGGGTCAGTCACTTTTTAATGCTCGCGCCCGCACATCACCGGGATAGCCGGACCACTGGTCTGCGCTGCGCGCGGTGGGCCCGGCTATCCCTAGCCCTTACTGCCCTGTCATTTCACCCAGTTGCGGCGACGAACTCAGCGAGGCGATGGCTTCCCTATCAACCAAGGAGTGATTGACCATGAACACAGCAAACCAACCAACTTCCACAAGCAGCGAGGAATCTTGCAACGCGATTGGCCGGGGGGAGGGCAGAAGCAAGCGTCCGATGCACGACCTGATTGCATTGGAGCGCAAGGCTCTTGTCAATGCGCTGTCCGGTCAAAGCACCATGAACTATCGGGCCATCATTGACGGGTTTCGCGCCAAGGGTGTGGCGATCGAGGACATCAAGCCTCGGGAGAATGTTTTTACATTTCACGCGTGGTGTGGCGTGGGGCGCTGCGTCAAACGTGGTGAGCATGGCGTGAAGGTTTGCACCTACGTTCCAATGACGCGCACCGATCCGGATTCGGGCGAGATCAGTTCGTTTCGCAGCCCTAAGCAGACCACGGTTTTTCACATCAGCCAGACCGAGCCGTTGGTGCCGGCTCAGTCTGACGTGGCCGCGTGATGCACAGGAGGCACCCAAAATGACGCGATTCAAGTCGACCCGTGAAGCCAACATTCGCCGGGACTACCGAGAAATCCTGCGCGACGACTCACTGGGGGTGCTGGTGCTCGCCAACGAAACTGGCGATGTGGTCCAGGCCTTTGCCGGCAGGCGCCCAGCGCCGGATTTTCATGAGTGGTTCAGGAACAAGGAACGCGCAGACCGCTACGTGCAGACCTGGTATGCGCGGCTGCAGGACTGGGCGCGGCGGCGGCACGAACGACGCGAGAGCCTGCGAAATGCGCCGACCCCTCTCCAGCTTGGCGACATCCTCAAGTCCTCATGGGGTCTGGAACGGGCGAACGTCGCGTACTACCAGGTCACTGCGGTACGGTGCCGCGCGGTGGTGGTGTGCGAGATCGAGGCGGAGGTAGTTAGAGTCATTGGTGAGGCGACCGGGAATTGCACGCCGGTGCCTGATCGGTTTATCGGAGTGGCGATGCGCAAACGGGTTGATGCACGGGGTGTGGTCAATTTCAATGGTCCGAGTCGGTGGGCTTACAGGATTGAGTTCACGATGGTCGATGGGCTCAGAGTGTTTGATCCCGATGACTTCACGACCTAGCGTTGAACGCAGGGCAGCAGAGGTACCACCATGACACAAACAGATCTCACCGACGACAGGTGCACGTTCACAAAGGTTTCCGCCGTGAAGGTGGCGGTGCGGGAACACCAGGTGGGGGTGGAGCAGATGAGAGAGCTCCTTCGGTATTGCTCGCGTCGGCCGTACCGGTGTCCGTGCCTCGTGTTGAGTTCCGAGGGTGCCCGCTTTGTTGTGTTGAAGTAGGTAGGCTGGCTAAGTGGGCGTCCGCACGATCCGGCACCACCAGGCTTGGCGATGCACCTCAACTTGCCGGCCGCCATAGATGGGTATCTCCTGCATCCCGACGATCAGTAGACTGGCACCTTTGATGGCGGTGACGCGTGCCGGGTCGAGAGGTTCCATTGCCCAATTGGTCTCGCCTGGCACCAGCAGGCCGGCCAGAAGGGGGGCGTTGCGCTGGCCAGCGTGCCATCCGGGACGTCCAGCTTGCAAGGACAGCTCGGCGCGCACGGGCTTTTCCGCCAGCACTTGCGCGCGCGGCCGTTTCACACCCCTTTGGCGTAGCTCAACAACGTCAACCAACATAACTGGTCAAATGTACAGGCTTCCTCTGGCCCCTGGCAACCAAGTGAGGTTTGACTTATTGCAAGGTATTTTTAATAATAATATCTATTACATACACAAAGACCTAGAAATACCATGAACAAAGACAATTGGCACTATCCACGCCCGGACCTGGCGGCGGCGTACCTGCAGCTTTTCGAGCTTGGGCTGACCTCGGCACGCGGCTTGTTCGCCCGTCGACGCATGGGCAAAACCGAATTCTTGAAAAAGGACTTCATTCCCGCCGCCCGTGAAAAGGGCTATTTGACGGCCTACGTGAATCTTTGGGACAACAAGGACGATCCAGGCTCGGCCCTGGTTGGCGCCTTGTACCAAGCCATGGAAGTCCAGGGTTGGGCCAAACTGTTGGCCAAGATCAAACAGCCGGTCAAGAAGGTGAAAGCATCGGGGGAGCTGCCTGGCATCGCCAAGGGTGCCGTGGAAGCCGATCTTGCCGACGACAAAGCCCTGTGGGCCGGGACGCTGCTGCAGCAGGCCTTGGTCGAACTCGACAAGAAGAAGAAACGCTTGGTGTTGATCGTGGACGAGGCACAGGTGCTGGCCAGCGAGAAGAATGGCAACTTCACCCACGCTTTGCGCGCCGCCCTGGATGTTCGCAAGGACCAGGTCAAGGTCCTGTTTGCCGGCAGCTCGGAAAACACCTTGCGCAGCATGTTCGGCCGACCTTCCGAGCCCTTCTACAACTGGGCGGTGCTGGAACCCTTCAACCTGCTGGGCCAGGACTTTGTGGTTGCGATGGTGGAGAAGGTGGCGGCGATCTCACGCTACCCACTGGCGCTTGACGATGCCATGAAGGCGTTCGCCGCCCTGGGCAACACACCGGAGTTCTTTCGCAGCTACCTAGAACGGTACCTGACCAATCCACAAAGTGGCGCCGACGCGGCGCTGTTGGAGGTCAAGGCCCAGATCTTCGGGAACGAGAATTTTCAGAGCCAGTGGGATGGCTTGTTGCCGGCAGACCGCACCTTGCTCGAAATGATCGCCTCGGGGACCACTGATCTCTACAGCAAGGATTCACTGTCCAAGCTGGGCCAGGTGTTGGGTCTTGGTGGCGAGGCGAGCAAGAGCACGCCGCTGAACTCACTGCAGCGGTTGACTTCGAGAAACCTGGTGACCAAGGTCGACTACGGCAAGTACCAGGTCGAGGACATGTCTTTTGCTGAATGGATACTGCAGCGCGACCTCGGCTGATCGCGCATCTGAGTGAGGGCGGGTATTTTACGAACCTAAACTGAGGCAGACATGAGCGCGAGGAGCAAGCTGATTCGCTTTGTAGGCACTGGTCGCCGCCCTACGCCTCAGGCCCTAGCCTGCCTCGTTCATTTCGGTCAGGCCACTTGCTCAATCTGCCAACCCTTCGCTTCGAGCGCTTGTCGGATGTCGAGCGCGACGCGGGACTCATTGGCGGCTAAGCAGAGGAAGCGGGTCGGCCGGGACATGGCGACGTAAACGTTCCGCATCTGGACCTTTTGCAGCGCGCTCAGCTTCGCTATGTCCTTGCCAAGGCCAGCGATGCATGGGAGTGCGACCTCTAGATCGAACTTCCGACTCCTACCACCGTAAGACTCAAGCACAAGTGATGCAAGGTGTGTTTCACCTTTCATGCCGGCGACCGTGCCGAGAGTAAACCTCAGCTCGTGACCTGCATGAACGACGACGCACGCTGTCGGCGACGCATCGACGGCCGCTGCGACTACTGGCTGCGCGAAGACGTCTAGCGCCTTGAACGTCGCGAGGTTCATCCCCGGAGGAAGAAGGTAGCAGAGACGCCCATGCAGGAGTTCGGGGATGGCCTCGCGCGCCTGCGGGGTGTCAAATAGGTCCGACTTCAATACCAACTCCAGGACGAGCCGCTGTACTTCTAGTGCATTGCCCGCTTGCTCCGCAACGGCCCGGATCAGCGCGCGGCCGTCGCGAAGACCTGTCGTGACAGGCGCTTTCGCAGCGCGCAGGACCTGAAGAACCGCTCTGCGTACGTCACCAACGCGCTCAGCAAGCGTCGCCTGCGGGCGTCCGGTCGCCTGCGGGTCGAGAAGTCGCCAGAAGCCGTCACTGCCGCCCGTCTCGCCGGCCCTCAGCGCCTGTGCAAACGCTGGCCAATAGTCGCCGAGGTGGCGCCCCGGGTCGACGGTGCCATCGACCAACTTGCGAGTGCACATGGCTCGCACCGTCTGGGCGCGAAGCGCGTCCGAGTCGAATCGGTCCACCACGAGCTGGCCAAACCGGCGTATGACCTTGCCCACATCCGCAGTCTTGTACAGCAGCAGGACTGGGCTGATGTCGTCCGCTGCGTCTCCTTTCACCGGCAGCTTGCTTAGTCTCACGCTCGCAACCGCATCCGCAATCCTGGATCCAAAGCGCTTGCTCGTGCTGACCGTGCCGTGGCCGGCGCGCGGAAACGTGGCCTTGTCGCCCTCATCGTCGTTCATGATGATCTTCTGGTCTACGTCCCCGAATCGCTGAACGACCGACTTGCCGTCAAATAGGCGGTTCAGGATGTCCTCCTGCTCCCAGGACGTGTCTTGCATTTCGTCGACAAACACCATCGGAAAGCGCCGATGGACCACATCGAGGAGATTGGGGCAGCAACCCAGGGCGATGTCCGCGAACGCGAACATGTCGCGATGCCGGAAGACGCCGACCTCGGCTAGCTCGCGTTTGATAGTTGCGAGCTGTTTTCCCGAATCACATTTGTCGCTGGGCAGATCGCCTCCCTCGGAGACGACGCCCAGGTCGGGGCCTTTGAAGAAAAGCTTGCTTACAAGCGCGTCGCCATTTGGCTGACGGCGTAACCAGCCGCGTAACGTGAAGAACCGATTGCTGTTGAGCTTGGCCATGGCGCGCTTCGCGAAGACGTTGTCGTCAATCACGTCGACCTGCAGTCCCAGGCTGCGCAGCGCCGGCATGGCCAGGAACTGATTGGCGAAGCTGTGGATTGTCCCGAGGAAGTGCGGATAGATTAGCAGCCTCGAGCCTTCCTCGGTCTGGGCGAGGCGGCGAGCGATCTCCTCGCGGGCGACGTTGGTGTGGCTCAGGATGCAGACGCCCTTCTTGGCGTGCGGCCACTTCTTGGCGAGCAGCAGCAGCTTCGCTGCAAGAAGGGACGTCTTGCCGCTGCCGGGGACTGCATTGAAGTCTCGCGGCCCGTTCTCCAGTAGCGCCTCTTGCCGCTCGGCGTCATCGAAGTTCAAGTCGGGCGTCAATCGCTTAAGCAGCGCAAGGTCCGTGCGGACCAGCCTCACCGCGGTCATGGCTTCGCTCCGCCCTTGGGCGGCGCGGGCGACGGTGCGGTCACATGGTTCAACGCGCGTTGCAGGTAAGGCGGAAGGCGCAGGAACAGATCCTCGCCCTTTCCGTAGTCACCCGTCGACAGCAGGTGGGCGGCATACTGGGCGGTGATGGCCTTCGACGCGTCTTTCTCGTAGAGCGGTCGGTAGATGATAGAGGCGAGTTTGTCAGGTGCATGTCCTGCTGCCTCCAGTGCCTTCCAAGAGTCAAGGGCCGCCGATGTCGCGGCCTTTTCGTCCTCCTCGCTCAGTCGCTCATCCTTGCCCGATGCCATGATCCCGAGCGCGATCGCGACATGCATGAGCTTGGGACAGCCATACAGCGCCAAGTCGTATTCTAAAGTCCAGCGATCAGAGACGCACACGATGGTGTTGCCGCCCTCCGCACGAGCCACCTTGCGCTGGACGGCCTCTTTGACGCTGTCGGCGTCGTGGTCAGCCTCGAATCTCTTGCCCTTGGCGGGCTTCGAGACATATGTGTTCGCCACGTCAGGGACGATATCGCGGTCGGTCAAGCAGACGGCGGGTACCGGATACTCCGGGCCGGCGCCTCTGCGCTGGAGGATGCGCGCATAGTGATAGAGGCCGGTGTGGCCGACGTTGACGATGGAGACGCCGTGCTTCGAGAAGGAGCGCCCGCAAGCCTCCGCAAGCGTGGGCAGAAGGATCGCCTCGGCAGGCCCTTCGACCATCATCACCCCTCGGGCGAAGAACAGGTTGGCCTTCGTGGCGTCGATGAAGCGCTGAAGGAACGAGTAGTCAGTCTTCTGAAGCTTCGTGTGGCCTGAGGACAGCGGGAACGTCTGCGCCTTGTGCACGAGCGTCATAGTCTCGATGTCGGCACTGGACACCAGCGACGGGTTGTGCGTGGTCAAAATGATCTGGACCCGACGCTCTCCCGCTGCCGGCGGCTTGGAGTGTTGCTTGAGCAGGTCCATCACGCGGTCCTGCAGCTGCGGGTGTAGATGAGCCTCCGGCTCCTCGACCAGCAGCAGCGCCAATTCCTCGCCATCCCGAAGCAGGACGAGCTCGGTGGCCATGAACAACGCGTTGTTGTAGCCCAGCCCGCGAGCGCACCGCTCGTCAGGGTGAACCGCACTGCCAGGCAGCAACCCCAGCTCGAACTTCTCTAGGATCGGGGTCAACGACAGGTCAGGAGCAATGCGGATTCTTGATTCAAGCCTGTCGCCAGCGAACGAGAACTCGCCGAGGTAGTTCTTGTTGATGTCGTCCTGAACGCCTTTGATGACCTTGTGCTCGCCGAGATGATGTTGAGCGAACGCCATGAGGCCAACCAGGTTCTGCGGTACCGTGTTTGGCAAGGCCTTCTGGAAGTCGTTGACCTCCTGGCCTACGATATCGTTGTGTGCGCCAAGAATTTGCGATAGTCGCGATTGACGGCCGGGGCGCAACTCGGCTTCGGCGTCACGCAGCGGACGCAGGTAGGTCGCTCGGATCAGTTCCCGAACCGCGTAGCCGATCTCCGGGCCTGCGCCGTCCTTGCCGGTGCGGACCACGATGTCCACCCGGGCGCGCTTTGACGCGTGCGCGGGGATGAATTTCGCTTGAAAGTGGACCACGAGGGAACACGTGCCGTCCTTCTCCAGGGTCAGCCACTCCAGGACGGTGGCTTGCTGGTCCTTGGACAGGTCGCACAGCGTGGCCTCGATCCAGAGGCTCGTCGCTCGCTGTGAGCCATAGATGTGGAAGTCCTGCTCAAAAAGGCGGATGCTCTCGTAGCTCGTCGTGAGCAGGACTTGTCTAATGGCGTCGACGACGCCGGTCTTGCCTGCATCGTTCTCCCCAACCAGGATGTTCAAGCCTGCGTTCAGTTCCCAGTCCAGTTCAGGAGCAGTAACGCCATCACCGAACGCGCGGAAGTTGCGCGCGCGGATTTGCTTCATGTACATGCCCACTCCCTCGCAGACTGGTTGATGTATGCAACGCGGTTTAGCCGGACTCCCGCGCGACAGGTTTTGTTGCATCTAATGGTAGCGCAGTGCGGCGAGCAGTTCTAGTGCGTTCGGTTGCAGCTCACTGGGCGGTCGCGTACTAAACCAAGTTCGCCGGTCTGTCCCGTTTTCTGCTGTCGTTGGAAGTCTCAATGCAGAAGGCTTTTAAGTGAAAGTGGTTCGACAGAGCGTTCCTTTTGCCAAACAAGCCCCGTTCTATTGATCGCCTGCTGACCTCATTCTCGACTGACCCAAAAAAACTCTCTTAGGCCTACGCCGCCATGGTCGGTGTCCGGATCGTTCTCATTTCAACCTTGACGCAACGCGGCCGTCACAGCCATGAATTCGCGTTGCGGTGCCCGACCGCCAATCTTGCGCCGGCGGCGCTGATCCGTTCGGCCGATTCACCGGCCTACCGACTACTTGACCAGGTCGCCACCAACCCGCGCGGGCTTCGCCTCGGGCAATTTGGCCGACTCGATGACATCACGTGCCGTCTTGGGCAACTTTGCCCAAGCGGCATCGAGCAGCAAGCCGTTGTGCAGCAAGCGGACCTGCTCGCTGCCGACTCGCGATGTGATCAGCTGGCCGGTGATAACGGTGCCGGCAATGCCGAGGGCCAGTCCGGCCAGGCCGAGCGTGGCGTATCGCCAGCGCATGCCGCCAGGTGCCTGTTTTGACGCTTCCTTGCGAACCCGGTCCAGCGTGTCGATTGCGGATTGCTCGAACCTGGTGGCCATGTTGGCTTGCTCGGCACTGCTGATGGCTTTGGCGCCCTCGGCGATCTTTTGCAATGCGTCAGCTGCCGCACGGTTGAGACTGGTTGCATGCTCGCGTTCGACCTTCACGGCCTTGATCAGCTCAGCGACCACTTCCATTGCGGCTTCCCTGAGCATCAGTGCGGCATCACCGCCCGCCTTCTTGATCAGTTCGGATTGGAGAAGGGCGGCGACCAGTACAGGATCGTCCAAGGTGAGCTTCTGTCCGGTCAGCTCGAACACCTCGACGATCAGGGCTGCCAGCTTGTTCGCTTGGGTTGGCTCCATGGCGCCTAGTCCACCGCTGGCTACGCTTGCGCGAGCTGCTGGTCGAACTCGATGCCGTCGAGTTGCTCGAAGATCGCGGACCTCAACATTTTGAGTCGTTGTTTGGCCATGACACCGAAGTCCGGGGACTGCAGAGCCTGCTCGAAGGTCAGCTTGTTCCTGACCATAGTCTCCATGTCCACACCGAAGGTGTCTGCATTTCTGCGTTCGAGCTTGACGATGCCCTGGATGCGGTCCTGGTACTTTCGGAAGACGGCGGATTCCTGGAAGGACTTGCCGTCCTTCTTGACATCACCAAAGAACTCGTTAAGCCAGACCACCACCGGGGCGGGGTGGACTTCGAGCATGCGGGTTAGCCCGGTGACGGTGTCGCTCAGAGCCTGCCCGCCGGTCAGGACGGAGTGAATAAATACCCTTTTGCCGGCTGCCTGCAGCATGTCCACCACCTGGTTCTCGACCATGTAGGCCATGGCCGGGATGAAGGTGCTGGCGCCGTTGTCCACCACGGCGACGCCCTTGCACTCGAACAGCTTTTCCATTAGCTGGTCGAACGCGCGGGCGTTGATGTTTGAATCCGAGTTCAGGACATTGATCCGGGTGGCCTTGAGTGCGGTGTACTGGGTCAGGGTGTCGTTGACCGGGTCGGTGTCGAAACACTGGACGTCGCCGCACTTCTCTGTGAAGTACTGGGCTTGCAGAGATGCGGTCAAGCTCTTACCGACGCCGCCCTTGCCCTGCATCGTGAAATGCACTTGATTGTCGAAGTTACTCATAAGTCACCACGTTTCCTTGTTGCTGGTTTCTGTTTCCCAGTCGAGCTTCGGCAAAGCCGACTTCGCTGCCGGGGTCACTTTTCTGACCATGCCCGCCTGAACTGGAGCAGGCGGGCATGGTTTTTTTGAACCGGAAACTTTGGTTTGCTGAAACTGGTGCGCGCGGACCTTCGCCGTCACGAAACTCTTGATTTCGCTGGGGTGGGCCTTGACGCCTTTGCTCGCCAGGTAGTCGACGACCTGCCGGTAGGAACATCCGGCATTCATCAGTTCAGCCATGTCATGGCTGAACGGTTCGAGCTTGGACCTTCTGGTCGGCAGGCTTGACACGAATTGTTGGAGTTCCGGTTTCATCGTTCTCAAAATTCAGTCGCGTTCGATCCAGTTCTGGTGCGGCAGTAGGGCGTCTCCCTTCGGGCCGGGCTGTCGTGCTGCGCATCGAGCCTGGCCTTCGTCCAGTCTCGCCCCTTCGGGCTTCCATCCCTGACGCCTTCGCGCCTATCGGCGCTGCGCGCTTCGCTTGCAAAGCCACCTGTTTGCTCCGGCCCCTCTGAGGGAACTTCTGTTCTATGCGCGTTGCACCTTTGTTCTAGGTCTGTTCTAGTATTTGGCATCATGATTGCCAGTTAAGAGCACCATTTAATGCTGTCTTGTAGCATCACTGTACTATACTTTGACGACGTTGTACTAGTCAAAACAGCATGCCAAATCAACACTTCGCCGAAAAGCCTCGCCCAGGTGGGGGCCTGGAGAGACAGGAGACCAACGATCCTGCGGATTCGCGGGAGACCCGCGCCCCTCGGATCGGTCACACACCACGCAATGGCAATTGCTGCGTAAGTCATTGCCGGGAAACGGAAAAGCCGTAATGTGCTATGGCTTTGCGCAAATTTTGCTAATGCATGGAAACCAAGTTAACCCGTTATCAGCAAACAGGAATCACATAATATGGAACGAAAACACACCCTAAGCTTGAGCGTTCCCAGGGACGTGCGCGAGTGGTTGGTCCGCGAGGCGGGCCAACGCCGCATGACCATCAGTGACTACGCGGTCCGGTTGATGACAGTGGGGATCCAGGCGGAGACCATCGACAAGAGCGTCGAGCGCATCACCAAGGCGGTCGAGGCCTCGGGCGTTTCGAATGAGTTGCTGCGCCAGGTCCTGGCCACCCGGTACGTGGTCGAGCGCAGCGCCAAGGGGGAGATCAAGAGCCCGACCACGTTGGGCTACGACGCCAACACCTTCGCGGATAGGGAGCTCAAACGCTTGCTGTCGCTGGAGGTCGCCAATGACGCTTAATCGCCGCGAGGCGCGCCATGAATACACGCGCGGCGCGGAGGTCATGCGCCATGAGTTCAGCATGTACTTCAGTGCCCTGTTCTTCAGCTTCATGATTGCGTTGATCGCTGGAATGGGCACCAGCGTCTTTGTGTTCAATGCCCTTCTGGAGCGCAATGAAGGTCAGATCATCCTCAAGCGGATCGCGGCCAAGTACCACGTTGCCACCAACAAGCCCGATGCGCCCGTCCTTGTTGAGTTGAAAGTCGGCAGCGGGACGAAGAACTACGAATTGCCGTCCCAGGTATTTCTCGACAAGACAGCCGTCGAATGGGCGTCAATCAGCACGAAGTTCTGGTGGACGATTTTGATATCGGTCATCTGCGCGATCGCGCTGTTTCTAATTACCAACCGCGCCTGGCGTGGTTTTGGCAAGCAGGTCGGCATTGATGAGGTGGTGCGGGGAACCGTATTTGCGGATCCGGCCGTCATCAAGAGAGAACTCGCGCAAGCGGGCAGGGCCAGCGACATTGCTTTCGCCGGCGTGCCTCTGGAAAAGGGCAAAGAGGTCCTTAACACCATGATCTCGGGTGCGATCGGTACGGGGAAGTCCGTGGCCATCGCAGAGGCCCTGTTTGCGATTCGGGCGGTACGTTCCAGGGCGATCATTTACGACCCCACGGGCGAGTACATCGAGCGCTTCTACCGGAGCGGGCGGGACATTATTCTCAATCCCTTTGATGTGCGCAGCCCGGCCTGGAAGCCGTGGAACGAGGTGCGCAAGCCCTACGACTACGCCAACATGGCCCAGTCGCTGATTCCGGTCATGAACACCAAGGAGCCGTTTTGGGAGGAGGGTGCCCAGGCGGTGCTGGAGGACGTCATGAGTCGGTTGGCCAAGGCCAACGAGCCGACCAATCGTCGCTTGATTGAGGTGGTCAACATTCTGAGCTTGAGCGAGATTCGCGAGTTGGTCGAAAAGCTCCCCGGCGCCGTCTACATGGATCCGGAAGCGGGCAAGACGGCCTTGGGCATTCGGATGAGCGTGGTCCGCGCTGCCAGGGCGCTACGGTTCATGGGTGACGGTGACCCTGAGAATCAGTTCTCCATTCGGGACTGGGTGCACGGGCCGGACCAGGACAGTTGGCTGTTCCTGTCGGCGCGCGAGGACATGCTGGCCACAGTGCGACCGCTCATCACCGCTTGGTTCGACACCGCCTTGCGGGCGATCATGACGCTGCCGCCGGATCGCAACCGTTTGATGTGGAATGTCATCGACGAGCTGGCCTCGCTGAACAAGATCAACACCATGAAGGAAGCCACGACGCGGGCGCGCAAGTACGGGCTGGCCTCGATCCTGGGGTATCAGAACATCGCGCAGATGCGTGAGATCTATGGGGCCAACGACGCGCAGACCATTGTCTCGATGTGCCAGAACACCCTGACCCTGCGTGTGCCGGACTTCCAGACGGCGGAGTACATCGCCAAGAACCTGGGCAGCCAGGAGATCTTCGAGCGCGACGAAAACATCAGCTTTGGGTCCGACCCACAGCGCGATGGCGTGACGATCAGTACCAAGTGCGCCGACCGGGACCTGGTCAAACCCTCGGAGATCCAAGGCCTGCCAGATCTGACCGGATATATGCGCCTGGCGGGGCGCAACGACGTCATGAAGGTCGCATTCGCGTACCGGCAGTACCCGCACATCGCCAAGGCGTTCGAAGAAAAGCAGGTGACCTCCTATGATCTCGATGAGTAACGTCACCAGTGTTGGGGCCGCGGGCAGTTACTACGCCTCGGACAACTATTACAGCCGGGATGAGAACCAGGTCCAGTCCGCTTGGCAGGGGCGTGGCGCAGAGGTGTTGGGTCTGTCGGGGATGGTCGACCCCGAGGCCTTCAAGCTGGTCTTGTCAGGGGAGGTTGGCGAGCAGCGGCTGGGCCGAGTCACCGGCACCGGGCCGGATGGCGAGCTGCAGCGCGAGCACCGGCCAGGCTATGACGTGACGCTGTCTGCACCGAAGTCGGTGTCGATCTTGGCGGAAGTGGGTGGTTGCGCCGACGTGCGCGCGGCGCATGAGGCCGCCACTAGCAAGGTGCTGGCCTACATTGAACAGAACCTGATCGGATCGCGGGTGACCGAAAACGGTGAAACGCGGTTCGTGCAGACGGACAACCTGATCGCGGGTCGATTTCATCACACCACCAGCCGTGACCTGGACCCGCAGACGCACACTCACCTGGTGATTGCGAACGCCACCCAGACCCCGGATGGCGTCTGGCGCTCGCTATCGAATGAGCAGATCTACAAGAGCCAGGCCTTGTTGGGCGCGATCTACGATTCCGAGCTGGCCGCCAATCTGCGCGAGCGAGGCTACCGCCTCGAAGCCACGGACAACGGCAAGTGGGAGATCTCGGGGATCAATCGCGAACAAATTGAGCACTTTAGCCAGCGCACCCAGGCTATTGACGCACGCCTGGAGAAGTTTGGACTGACCCGCGAAACCGCGACCGCGGAACAGCGTGAGAACGCCGCTCTGAATACGCGGGTTTCCAAGAAGGACGTCGATCACGTGGCGCTGCGCGAGACCTGGGCAGAGCGTGCGACTGCAGTGGGCATTGATTTCGCGAAGATTGAGGCCGACCGGGCCACTCTTGCTGCGCAACCGAAGGACCCGACCCTGAGTTCGGACAAAGCGGCGGCCGCCGTGCGCTTCGCGATTGCGCACCTGACCGAACGCGAGGCGGTGGTGAGTCACGAGTCCGTCGTTCTTGCCGCAGTTGCCCACTCCATTCGGGACTCGGTGTGGGCGGGTGTGCGCCTGGAGCACATCGATGCAGCGATCGGGCGCCAGCTGACCGAAAAGTCCGCCTTGGAGGCGGGGGTGGATCGTGAAGGCCGGTTGATGCTGACGACACCGCTGGCGATTGAGCGGGAACAGGCGATGGTGGCCATGCTGGCGACGGGAAAGGGCGCGACGACGGCGGTGGCCAAGCCGACCGAGGTCGACAGCGCCATCGAACGCTTCGAGGCGAGCAAGAGCGCCGCGTTGGGTGTGGACTTCAAGCTCACGACGGGGCAATATGACGCGGCCATGCTCACTCTGACCAGTGAAGACCGTTTCGTGGGTCTGCAAGGTTACGCCGGCGTTGGCAAGACCACCATGATGGAGCTTGTTAAGGATGTGGCGGTGCAGGCCGGCTACACCTTGCGCGGCATGGCGTCGAGCGCCGAGGCCGCCGCCACACTGGCCAAGGAGACGGGCATTGAGAGCACCACAACCGCGCGCTTCCTTCTTGATGAGGGGCGCCGCGCTATGGAGGGAGCAAAGCCACGCGAGGTTAACTTTTTCGCGGCTATCGACTATGCGGGGCGGGAGTACGGCAGCCTCACCGTGGCCATGCCCCACAGTTCGATGGCGACGCCGCCGCGCAAGGAGCTGTGGATCCTGGATGAAGCGTCGCTGGCGGGGCAACGGGAACTGACCAATGTAATGGCGCTTGCGGTCAAGGCCGGGGCCAAGGTGGCGTTTTCTGGGGACAAGCTGCAACTCAATGCGGTCGAGGCGGGCAAGCCATTCGAGATGCTGCTGCAACGCGGCATCGCCTCGGCCGAGATGACTGAAATCAACCGCCAGCGCCAGGAGGACCTGAAGCAGGCGGTTGCGGCCGCAGTCGCCCGCAACAATGCCAAGGCTTTTGCGCTGTTGTCCAAGCGGATCGTGGAGATCTCCGACAAGGGAGATCTGTTTGCCCGTATTGCCACGGACATTTTGGCCAAGCCGACAGAGCGTCGCAATGAGTCACTGCTGATCGTGCCCTTGAACACGGACAGGCAGGCCATCAATCTTCAGGTGCGGGAAGGTCTGCAGGCGCGCGGTGAGATCGCCATGGACCAGGTCGGGCGCGCGGTGTTGGTAGCCAGTGGGTTTACCGATGCCCAGAAGGCCAGCGCAGCCTACTATGAGGCCGGCATGGTTGTCCGCTATGGGCGGGACTATTCGCGCAGCCTTGGAGTGGAGTCTGGTGACTATGCGTCGGTGGTTGGAGTCGATCGCAAGACGAACCTTGTCGCGCTGGTGGCTGAAGATGGACGCCGTTTCGAATGGAGCCCGGCGAAACAAAGCAAGGTAGAAGTCTACGCTCGGGAAGTCCGCGAGGTCGCGGTCGGCGATGAGTTGCGCTTCACGAAGAATGACCGCAACCTCGGCGTCAACAACGGAACCTTGGCCAAGGTGACTTCAATGGGCAGCAGCGAGGTGGTGCTGTCGACCAAGACCGGCGAGCTCAGGTTGAACTCGGAACAGCTGACGCACGGGCATTGGGACTATGCCTATGCGATGACAGTTTATGCGTCGCAGGGCAAGACGGTCAGCACATCGAACCTGCTCATTACCGCTGACAGCGGGCAGGCCATGGGGGAGCGCTCCTTCCTGGTCGGCGTCACGCGCGAGCGCGATGACCTGGCCATCTACACAGACTCGCGAAAGAAGGCCGTTGAGTTGATTTCAACCGGCCAGGACAAGACCAGCGCGATCGAGGCCTTGGAGGGTCGGGGACTCACGCCTGGTGCGAAGTCCAGTGCCCAGGCTGGTGGGGTGACCAGAGGCGCTGAGATCGAGCTATGAGATGAGGAACTAAGCCGGCAGTTGACCCCGTGAGAGTGCGCGGCGAAGGACGACCTCCGACCCGCGGCCGCGCAATTTTTGAAAAGAGCAGTGGTTGATCAATCAGCCCATATCACGAGCAACTACGAGTATGGGCGCGTAGGTGGCATGGCTTTCGTCTTACACACCCTATGGTCATCTGTCCTGCAGAAGCTTGAGAAGCTGTGGCGGGCAGTCCGGGCTTGTCCAGTGCAAGCGATCTTCAGGGTCCGGGTGCAGCGCCTCCCACGAATCGGCTCGGGCTGGTCCCGGCTCCAACCAGCGGGCGCGGGTTTGGTTGCAACATGCCACGATCTTGGAGGAGGCAAAGAACGCATGCCTCTGATTAAGGGCGTCCACGGTCTCGCTGGATATCTCCGTGTAAAGGTGTCAACGACGGTCGAGAAACGCGCTTTTCTGGCTGTGAGCAGCGTTTCTCAATTTACGGGGGTTGACTTTTTGAAATATTCGAGTAGCGATTTCTCCGCATCGAAGGCGGGTCAAGGGCGGCCCTTAGGCCGGCGCAGCGAACCCTTGACGCGACGTAGATGCCATATGCTTTTTCATGGCCGAAAGCACGGCAGTTTTGTGCTTTCGGCCATGAAGAACCGCGTTTTGGCAGCCACTTTTACGCGGATTCACGCAGCCGTTAACAAAAGGGACTCGACCCGCCTATGCGTGAACAACAGGCACTGCCGTGGCGAGATTGGTAGCGTGATCTCGATATCGACACACTTCAGGCCGCTCGTGCGCTCATAAGGATGGCGCCGGTAGGCGGTTGGGTCGTGCCAAATTGAAGGCTTGTCACTCGTAATGAACCCGAGATCCTCTGTGTTGGTGAGCACGTGTTGGCCGACTGCGTGTCGTGCGTGGGGAGTTTCACCTGGCTGACGAGCGTGTTCCTGAACTCGGTCGCTCCAGTCGGGTGGCTTCACTGCAGGTGCTGGGGGACGGCAAGCCGCGTCTGGCTCTGTTTGATGCGGCGCTGATGCACGCCGACAGCACGCGGCTCGTGTTGTCAGGATTTGAGCGCGAATGCGTCAATGCACAGTTGGTCGACGTTTCGCAAACCTGGGTGATGGAGTTGGCGACCGAGGTGGCCCGTGCGCGACTCGCGGTCCACCGTTCTCGGGGTGACTGGATCATGTCGAATTTCGGACGTGCAGCACAGTACTAGAGGGCCTCACCGTTTGCCCCCACTGCGGCCCTGGACCTATGGCTCTGAGAGTTATCTTAGGCCTATATGTCAAAATGGCGACCTCAATTCCCTGATGGCCACCTCAAATTCCCCCACATTTGGCCACCCAAATTCCCCCAGGGGGTGGCCGGAAAACCTCACGTTTTGCACCCTCAATTTCTTGGCTCTAATGCTTTCAAGAAGGCTGTTTGGCAAGCGCAGCGCGTCAGGCCGTAGGCGAATCCTCGGGGAGCGGTGG
>JAUXWC010000025.1 GCA_030685025.1 Rhodoferax sp. | reverse complement strand
TCCAGTGCAATGTGGCTGCGGCACAGCGCCACGAACACCTCGACGTTGTGCTGGAACTCCGGCCCGCCATAGCCGTTGTTGCCCGAGGCAATGGCGCGCAACTGAGGTGCCAGCTCGATCCAGTCTTCTTCAATCCAGCCGTGGTCCTGCTGCAAGGCATGCACTGCGTTGGTGATGTCGGGTCGGCCGCTGGCCAGCAGCGCCGGGAACAAGGTTTTTTCTTCTTCCGCATGGTGTTGGCGCGAGGTATTGGAGAAGAAAGCCTCAATCTCACCGGCCTGCTGCTGCGCACTGGGGTCCACACCCGACGCATCGATGCGTTGTGCCAGCGCCGCCAACTCGGTCAAATGGGCCTGAATGCGCTGGTGGCAGGCATCCAGTGCTTCAAAGTTGGGCTGATCAAGGGTCTTGTGCACGAAGTTCTCCAGGACAGTACTTGTACGCATTATCAGATGCGCTGGCGCCTTGGACTTGAGTCAAATCAACTCCCGGTGGGATCGCCTGCACGGCAACTTGCCAAGGTCAACCGCGCTGAGGCGACTGGTTCGACGGCGCGACTTGCCGGTCGATCCGATGATCCTGGAAACCGCGAATAACCGGTCCCTCTTCCGGCGCCAGCGGCTCGATCATGCGCACCTGCTGCGCCAGCACGTCCAGCGTGGCCTCTGACGCATCGTTCCCGAGGTTGGCGCGCGCCAGGATACGTTCGCGTAGCTGCGCCGACGTGGCCTGCGGCGCCAGAATGGCAAACGCCGCACCAGTCTGGCGGGCCAGCGCGCCAAAGGCGTCGCGGTCGGCTCGTTTCAGGAACGTGGCGTCCACAATCACCGACCAGCCGGCACGCAACAAGGGATCGGCGAGCTCGCGCAAGTGCGCGTAGGTACGGGCGTGGGTCCCGGGCGCGTAGATGCCGGTGTTCAAGGTCGAGCCGCTGCACGCTGTGCCGGCCAGTCCAAACAGGCGCCTGCGCTCGACATCCGCGCGCAAGCGCAGGCTGGATGCTTCGGGGTCGCTTTGCAGCAGTTGGCTGGAGGCGATGGTCTTGCCGCAGCCCGACAGTCCGTGGGTGATCAGCAATCGCACCGGAGGTGCCGCGATGATGCGTTCGGCCAGCGCGATATGGGCCACCGCCTCGCTGTCGTCGCCCTGCGTCTGATTCATCCGAATCGCCGCCACCTTGGCACGAACCATGGCCCGGTACACCGCATAAAACCTGAGCAGCAGCGCGGCGTCATAGTCACCGCCGCGGCTCAGAATCTCGTCCACAAACCAGTCGGCCAGCCCTGACTGACCATGCGCTAGCAGGTCCACATAGGTGAAGGCGATTTCACTCGCGACATCAATCCAGCGCAGGTCGTCGTTGAATTCGATGCAGTCGAACATCCGCACCCGACCCTCCAGCAGAACCAGATTGCCCAGATGCAGGTCGCCGTGGCATTCGCGCACGCGCCCGGCTTGTTTGCGTGCGTCCATCAACGGCGAGAGGTGTTTGAACTGCGCCTCGGTCCAGTCCTGTAGCGCCACCAGCCGCGCCCGCGGACCGGCGCCGGGCAAGCGTTGCAACAAGTCGTCGAAGTTGTCCCGTGCCGGCGTCATCACCTGCTGGGGCAATCCAAAGCGTGACGCCATCGGCGCAGTGGCGGCTGCTTCGTGAAATGCGGCCACGCTATCGGCCAGATCGGAGATGTGAGCGGGCCGCAATTCGCCGCGGGCACAGACGCGGTCGAGTCGGCCGGCTTCATCGAAACGTCGCATCTTGACCGCGTACTCAATCGGCTCGCCACGCCCGGCAAATTGTGGACCCTGGGACGTGTTGACGATGGCGACCACGCCCAGGTAGATGTCAGGTGCGTAGCGACTGTTCAGCCGCAACTCATCAAGGCAATAGCGCTCGCGTTGCGCCAGCGTGCTGAAGTCCAGAAACGGCAGCTTCAGCGGCTTCTTGATCTTGTAGGCGAAATCACCCGCCAGCAGCACCCATGAGATGTGGGTCTGAACCAGTTCAACCCGTTGCACGCCGTGCGGATAACGCCGCGGCTCCAGCAGGGCACGGATGAGCGCAGGCAAGGTCTGGTCCACGAACACCATGATGCCAGACTCGGTGGAGGCTACGGGTTGGTGCACGTGACCCGGCACGCCGCGAGCAGTTCCACGTTCGTTATGATCAGGCCCGTCGCGCCCGGCATGCCGCTGGCCGCACGCAACCATGGACTTTGGGGTCTGCATGCATATCGTCATCCTGGGAGCCGGCCGCGTTGGTGAAAGCGTGGCCGAGAGCCTGGCATCGGAACTCAACGACATCACCATCATTGATCCCGATCCGGATCACGTCCACCAGATAGAAGAACGGCTTGAGGTGCGCGGCGTGGTGGGCAATGGCATTCAGCCCTCGGTGCTCAGGCGCGCCGGGATTGAAGATGCCGACCTGTTCATTGCCTGTGCGTCCGCCGACGAAACCAACCTGGTGGCCTGCAAGGTGGCGCGCACCGTGTTCAATGTGCCCACCACGGTGGCGCGACTGCGTTCGCCGGAGTTTGAAGAAGGCCAAGCCCTGCTGGGCCCGGATGGGTTCGGCGTGGACCACGTCATTTGCCCCGAAGAGTCGGTGATGCGCTACATCCTCCAACTCATTGATTACCCTGAAGCCCTGCAGGTACTGGAGTTTTCCCAAGGACGCGCCCACCTGATTGCGGTGCGGGTCACCGCAGACGGTGCCTTCGCCAACCACACCATCCACGAGTTCCGCGAACTCTTTCCCGCCGCCACCATGCGCGTGGTGGCCGTTTACCGCAACGATAAGGAGTTGCAGGTTGACCCCACCACGCGGGTGCAACCGGGCGACGAAGTGTTTGTGCTGGCCGACAAGGCGAAGATCCGCGCGGTGCTGGGGGCGATTCACAATTTCGACCAGCCGGTGCGCCGCGTCATGATCGCCGGCGGCGGCAAAGTCGGCCTGCGCCTGGCACGCAGCCTGATCGGGCAGTGCCAGGTCAAAATCATCGAAACCGATCTCAAGCGCTGCAGCTACCTTGCGGCCGAACTGCCCAGCGACACACTGGTGTTGCACGGCGATGTCGCCGATCAAGACCTGCTGGTGCAAGAAAACGTGGGTGAGATGGACCTGTTCATTGCACTGACCAGCGACGACGAGGACAACATTCTGTCTTCGATGCTGGCCAAGCGGCTGGGCGCGCGGCGCGTGATTGCCCTGATCAACCGGCGCATTTACGCCGACATGATGCAAGGCAGCACCATCGACATTGCCATTTCTCCCGCCCAAACGGTGATTGGTGAACTGCTGGCCCACGTGCGCCGCGGCGATGTGGCGGCGGTGCACAGTCTGCGCCGGGGCGACGCCGAAGCCATCGAGGGCATCGCGCGAGGCGATGCGCGCACCTCGCGGCTGGTTGGACGCCGGGTGGAACAGCTCGAACTGCCGCACGGGGCCAGGCTGTGCGCCGTGGTGCGCGGCGTCGATGACGCCTGTGAGGTCTTGATGCCGCACCATGACCTGGTGATTCAGGAGAGCGACCACGTCATCTTCTTCCTGGAAAACAAACGGCTGCTGCGCCCGGTGGAAAAGCTGTTCCAGGTCAGCGCCACCTTTTTCTGAACCACCATGACTGCCTTGGCGCCCGTACTCGGCGTACTCTCCCACGTCTGGGGCGTGTTCGCACTGCTGTTCTTGGTTCCCTTGCTCTGGGATATCTGGGCGGACGAAGGCGCGCTGCGCCAGGTCTGGCTGGCGGGCCTGGCGGTAACGCTGTTGTGCGCCACCGTGCTGTGGGCGCTGACCCGACGCTATCGGCGCGAACTGCACGCGCGTGATGGCTTTCTGCTGGTCAACCTGGTGTGGGTAAGCCTGCCGGCCTTCGCGGCATGGCCGCTGATGCTGGCCATGGATGGCCTGAGCTGGACCGACGCCTACTTTGAAACCATGAGCGGGCTGACCGCCACCGGCGCCACCGCACTGTCGGGCCTGGACCAGTTGCCACTGTCGATCAACATCTGGCGCTGCTTTTTACAACTCATCGGGGGGCTGGGCATTGTGCTGCTGGTGGTGGCGGTCTTGCCGTTACTGGGGCTGGGCAGCGTGCAACTGTTCAAGGCCGAAACACCCGGCCCCATGAAGGACTCCCGCCTGACCCCGCGCATTGCCGAAACCGCACGCGGGCTGTGGACGGTGTACTTTGCCATGTCAGCCGTTTGCCTGCTGGCGTACCGCCAGGCCGGCATGCAGTGGGCCGATGCCTTCATGCACATGTGCACCACCATGGGTCTGGGGGGTTTCTCGTCGAAGGATGCAAGTCTGGGCCACTGGAACAGTTGGCAGATTGAGGCCGTGGCGACGGTGTTCATGGCCTTGGCGGGAATCAACTTTGCGCGCTACTTCATCGTTTGGCGAATCCGGTCCGTGGCGCCACTGTGGCGCGATGCGGAGGTACGCGCCTACGTGGCGGTACTGGCCGCGTCCGCGGCAGGGCTGACCCTGTTCTTGATGGCCCATGGCACGTATTCCGACTTGGCATCGGCCTTTCGCGCGGCAACGTTTCATGTGGTGTCGATAGCCACGACCACCGGGTATGCCGCGACTGACTATGCCCTGTGGCCAGTGTTTGCCCCGGTCTGGCTGGTCTTCATGGGCTGCTTCGCCTCGTGTGCGGGCTCCACCGGGGGTGGCATCAAAATGGTGCGCATGGTGCTGCTGGTCAAGCAGGCCCGTCGTGAGTTGGTGCGTGCCCTGCACCCGCGCGTGGTCAACCCGGTGATGCTGGGACGCAGTGCGGTGGCCCCGACCGTGATTGCCGCAGTGTTTGCCTACATGCTGATCTACGGCGCCAGCACCGTCGGATTGACCATGCTGATGCTGCTGTCGGGCCTGGACCTGATCACCGCGGTCTCGGCCGTGGTGGCCACGCTGAACAACATTGGCCCCGGGCTGGGCTTGGTCGGACCGGCCTCCAACTTCGGTGTGCTGAGCGATTTCCAGACCTGGGTCTGCACCGTCGCCATGCTCTTGGGCCGCCTGGAACTGCTGGCGGTGATGGTGTTGTTTGTGCCGCAGTTCTGGCGCAAGTAGGACCGTATAAAGCAGCTTGGTGACACCTTCGTCGCGGCCACTGGCAATGGCGCGACCGAACGCAGTCCAGGGAAACAGACCCTTCTTGACCTTGATGCCTTGCGCCAAGGCCAAAGTCTTGGGTCAGGCCCACCCAGGCCCGTTCGGGCAAGGCGCGTACGCAGACGGTCTTGGCCCCCAGCATGATGTTGTCTAAACGCATGGCGTTCGTCTTCCGCCAAATTCTCACCAGGCGGCGCGCACCGGCACCCGCTTTGCGGGTTTGCGTCCACGGGTGAGGCCGAGGCGGCGCTGCGACACCTGGGCGAATCATTGAACGGATTCAGCTATAGAATGAATTATCGAAGGGTGACTCATTCAGCGTGGCATCGAGTCTGACCTCATCAACACCATCGCGCTGGCCATTTCGAGAGATGTCAAACTCGCTAAACGCTCAGACTCTGCACATCGAGCGCCTCGCCGATGTGGTCGTATTGCCGATCGGTCGATGGGACGCGAACGCGCGCCTGGTGTTCTGCAACGCCCCCTATCTGGCTTGGTCGGGCCGTCCCCGCGAACAATTGATCGGCGGGACACTTGAAGAGATCTATGGCGCTAAAGCCTGGGCTGCGGCGAAACCCGCGTTCGAGTCCGCCTTCCGTGGCGAAATCTCCAGCTATGAGCGGCTGCTGACGCATGCGCCGCACCCGCAGCGCTGGGCTCGGGTGCAGGTATTTCCGGACGCGGACGAAGCGGGTTCGGTGGCCTCGGTATTTACCATTGCGACAGACATCCACGAAGACATCGTCGCTCGGGACGCGCTCATTGCAGCAAGAAAGCGACTTGATCGGTTCACCGAAAACATCCCCTCCCCGCTGGCCTATCTCGACCGGGACTGCATTCTGCGTTTCGTCAACAAGGCGTGGACCACCCTCACCGGCATCTCGGCCGACATGGCGGTGGGGCGCCACGTCAGCGCGGTGCGCGGCGAAGCGAGTTGGCTGGAACAGCAGCCCTATTATGAAAAGGCGCTAGCCGGTGGCCCGGTGCACTTTTCTCGCCTTGTTTATGGCCTGGTAGACGGCCCCCGCTGGATGCGCACGAGTTACGTCCCTGACTTCGACGAGTTAGGTTCTGTGATCGGCGTCTACACCGTCACCACCGATGTGCACGATCTGACCGTCACGCAGGAGAAATTGCGTCGCAGTGTCGAACGCGATGCGCTCACCGACACCTTGAGTCGTCACACGATGATGTCCTTCATCGAATGCTCGATCGCCGACCCGAACCTTGAGTACGCGCTGTTCTTCATCGACCTGGATGGCTTCAAGGCAGTCAACGACGAAAAAGGCCACCATGTCGGCGACCGTCTGCTGGCGGACGTGGCCGCCGCCCTGCGCGGCGCAGTTCGTGCCGAGGATGCCGTCGGGCGCTTCGGCGGCGATGAGTTCCTCGTGCTGGCACGGGTGAACGGTCAGGCTGGTGCCGAGGCGCTTGCCGAACACCTGCGGGTCTCCATCACGGCCGTGGCGCAAGCGGCCGGGAACAAGGTCAGCGCCAGCATCGGCTACGCATTGGCGCCTGCCGACACACGCGACCCGATGCAACTCCTGCACCATGCCGACGAAGCCATGTACATCGCCAAGCGTGAGGGCAAGAATCGGGCTATGCCCTGGGCGAGTGCGAAGAGCTGAGATCAACCGACTGCTTGGCCTTGTGCATGGCCGTATCGGCGCTCTTGATCAGCGCACGCACGGTCGTCCCGTCCCTGGGAAAAAACGCAACACCAATACTTGGCTTGGTGACGAGTTCGCCAATGCTCAGCGGCAAGGTTCGCAGGCACTCAAAACCGGCGCCGCACCTTCAGCGAGTTGATCGATGGTTTCGTGCGCGCCCTGTACCGCCATTCTCAACCGGCCAGGTGGCGGTTTTGGTGGCGGTCATGGGTAGTCCGTGGTGAGGTTGGGCAGAGGGATGTCCAGTCAATGCACGAATAGCGCGATCAAAATGATGATCGGGATGGGGATGCCGAGAAGCAAGAGAAGTATTGAACGCATGGTGGCCTTGGTGCAAGTGAAGGGGGCGAAGGTCAAGCGTCGCGGCACCTGCCACCGAAAGTGGCGGCCAGGCTCGCGACAAATGCGCCGAAGAGCAGCGACACGAACAGCCACAGCGCGCTGTAGGCCGAGGCCTTGCGCGCCCTGTCGGCGGCATCACGCGCGGCCACTTCGGCGTCGCGCACGGTTGCCTGAGCCTTTGCGTAGACCTCGGCGACACGCTTCTCTGCATCCTGCTGTGACAGGCCCGTACGCCGGGCAACGATCTGGCCGACGTAACGAACATCCTCGGTGGGCAGCGGCTGGGAACGGCTGACGTGCATGAAGATGCGGCTGACTTCAGCCGCGTCCGCGCCGGAAGCGCGTTCGTTGGCGTCCGTGCCGCCTGCCGATCCTGCCGATCCTGCGGTGCCGGCGGTGGGCGCGGCGGCAGCGACATCACGCCTGAACAGCGAATCGACGAAGTAGTCCATCGGCTCAGCGCCGCTGGACTGCGCCCTGCGCGCCGAGGTGGCCGCAGCGCCGCCGACTGCTGAGCTTGCCGTGTCGGCAACGCCACCAACCATCGAGGCGCCTGCCTGCACGCCACTACTGAGGATCGATCCGATGACAGAAGTCAGCAGCGCGGCGGTTGCCAGGGAAGCCACGGCCCACGCCAGAAAACCGTGGACGGTGTCGCGGAAATACACGTCGTCGGGATGCATTTCACCCCCCTTGTTGCGCAGGCGACCGGCGAGGTAACCACCTAGCGCCGACGCCAACAGTTGCGTGAGCGTCAGCCACAGAATGGTCGACACACCAAAGGTCGCCGCGCTGACGCCAGCTCGGGCCCACGGGGATACGGACGACAGGCCGAGGCCGACGCCGAGAATCAGCAGGATCAGCGACAGCGATGCGGCAGCCGTCGCTCCGGCGGCGATGGCAGCCCACGAGACGCTGCGGTTGGGCGGCACCGTGGTGTCAGCCAAGCTACCGCTGAGGTCCTGCGTATGGGCCAGATCATCAAGGGTTGCTGTGGTGGAAAGAGACATCGAAACTCCTGTCAGCGAGAAGCAAGTCTAGCGCCGGAAACCCCGACGGCTCGTGCTAAACGCAATCGGGTGATCGTAGGGACGCGCGCCAGGGGGGTCTGTGCGTTCGCGCACGCTCAGTGCCGGGAATCAGCACTTGCGGTGGGAGTGTTGGTAGTGAAGTGATTGTCCCTGCCTAGGCCATGGCGGAAACGCCGTTTGGCGAGGCACGACCCGAGCGCGCTGCCGTCGATTCCGGCGGAAGGTCCACGACTACGACCAGGTCGCCAGCAAAGCGTGCAACTTCCAGAACCCGCATGATCTGCTGTTCATTCTCTGTGTTTTCCATACGCAGGAAGCAAAGCGCCTGACGCCTGCCTGAAAGATGTACCGTGCGCCATCGAACAGACCGTCATGGGGTTTCTACATATTCTCATGCTGTGGTAGTGGCCTTCGATCGATGTCTTTCCACTCTGCCACCTAACGCCCGCGACAACTTCGCTGGCGATTTGAATCCGAAATCGGATGACATCAGTTTTACGGAGCGTAGATCATGGGAAAATATGTGCTGGGTTGGATCTTGGGTGTGCCGGCCATCGTGCTGGTAGTAATCTATCTGTTCTTCAGGTAGACGGGCGCCGGATTGGCTGGTGAATTCACCGCTTATCAGTCGTCATCTGTGTGGAGGGCTGCGGGCGCGACACCGCCCCGGGAAGCGAAGTATTTTCTTGTCCGCAGTAAAGCCATTTGGCAGCGAGCCCAACAAGGGTCCCATAGCGGATCAAGTAGCGACAAAGAGAAGGGCGACCGCTCTTCAGGTTCTCCAGAGACAACCAGCAAGAACAACGCTCTTCCAAGAGCGGAACACAGGGCGGAACCCACGAGCAGCATGTAAAGGCTGGGCAGCAAAGCCACGAGAACGCCTAAATCACTTGTTGATAAGCCCCTTTTTCTGTCTGGCGTACCGGGTGATTGGTCGCCACATGTTTTGGCGCCGCGGTCGTGGCGGCTCAGACCCGCAGGAACGACAGCAGCGCATCGTTGAATGCCTGCGCGTGTGACAGGTTCAGCCCGTGCGGAGCACCGCCCACCGTCACCAGCTTGCTGTGGGGCACGGCCCGGTGGGTGCGCAGACCCGAGCCTTCGATGGGCACGATCGCATCCGCCTCGCCGTGGATCACCAGCGTGGGCACCGTCACCTTCTTCAGGTCTTCGCGGAAGTCGGTCGTGCCGAACGAGTCCATACACGCCAATGCCGCATGCTGCGCCGACTGGCGACACAGCGCGATCGCCTGGCCGCGCTGCGACTCGGTGACTTGAAGCACGCCGTTGGCGGAGAAAAAATTCTGGGTGAACTGGTCGAAGTAGGCACCCCGGTCCTGCTCGAGCGCTTGCTTTTTCTGTTGCGCCTTCTCGGGCGTCAGCGGGCCGTCGGGGTTGTCGGCCGTCTTCATCAGATAGGGCGGCACGGCCGCGGCAAACACCACGCTGCGCAGGCGCGATTCGCCGTGCCGCGCGATGTAGCGCGCCACTTCGCCCCCGCCCATCGAGAAGCCCACCAGCGTCACGTCCTCCAGACCGCACTGATCGATAACGCGTTGCAGGTCGTCTGCCAGCACGTCGTAGCTATAGCCTGATTGCGGCTTGTCCGAGCGGCCGAAGCCGCGTCGGTCATAGGCCACCACGCGGTAGCCTGCGGCTTGAAGCACCGACACCTGCGGCTCCCAGGCCTGGGAGGACAGGGGCCAGCCATGGATCAGCACCACCGGTCGGCCACCGCCACCACTGTCGTCGATGTGCAGACGCACGGTATCGGGGGGCGCTGTGTCGACCTTGTTCGAACCCTCCGAGCTGGCCGCAGCTCCAGCGGCGGCGCCACCCAGTGCGCCAGCCACGGCACCCAGCGAGGCGCCGACCAAAACGCCTACTGGGCCGGCCACCGCAACGCCGATGGCGGCACCCGTGGCCGCACCGGCCATCACGCCGCCACCTATCAGTACCGAGTTGGCCTCGCGCTCGGCCTCCTGGGGTTCCAACGGGGTCTGCGCCGCATCATTGGGGTCCTGCGACGGAATGCCGTGGCCGGGGTTGGCTTGCTCGGCAAGGTCTTCGTCTGCAAGAGTGGTGTTGGGCGGCGGGTTGGTCGATAGGTTCATGGTCTTCTCCTGAGTACGTCAACGATGGAACGAGTCCCAGACTCGGCCCACAAACACCGAAGTGACCTTAGTCCCCGGTAGCGGATCTCTCGGTGTGGCAGCGCACGGCCGCTGATGCACATCGGCTCGAAAACTCGGCCAACGCCAACACGGTCCGTCGCGGTGGCGACGGCCCGTGTCAACTATTGCGACTCAGTTAGCGGGAGACGTCGTTGGCGCGGTGGGTCTTCCAAGCGTTTTCCAGGTAGGCCGCGTCCGCGTCGTTACGCGGGCGCACGCCCATCAGGATGCCCCCTTTGCGGATACCTTCGTCGTACTGTTTGACGCGCTCTTCGGGGATATTCCATCCCACCAAGGCCCCAACAATGCCTCCGGTGGCCGCACCCGCGCCAGCGCCAGCAATTGCTGCCGCAAGCGGGCCAGCGATCACCAGTCCCAGGCCAGGCAGCGCAATCGTGGTGCCCACGGCCGCTACAGCGGCGGCGATGGCACCTAAGGTGCCGCCGATTGCCCCACCCACGCCGGCCCCTTCAGCGGCTTTGCTGCCCAGCTCTGTCTCGGTGCCCGCTGCCGTGAAGTGGCGCTTCTTGGTGTCCTCCGACATCACGACGTTGACGTCGTCTTTGGTGTAGCCACGTTCGGACAGGGTGTTGTAGCCCAGCTCGGCACTTTCCCGGTCCGGGAACAGCCCTGTCATCAAGGGTCGTTGATCGTTCATGGTGTATTTCCTCTCTCAAGTTGATGTGAATCGATACCTCAGGCCTGGCACGTTGAGCGCCAGAACCGTCGCACTCCCCATCTTTGGACAGTGTCCGACTAGTCTGACCAAACTCACGTGGTCTTGATGTCAGAAAGGGTGCCTCTGTGGTGGGCGATGTGCCGCGCGCAGGCGTCGGAATCCTCCTACGCGCGTGGCCCGTGGCGTGTACCTGCGATGAAATTTGCCGGGCAAAAGGGGTCTACATCTGGACGATGGCGGCGAGCACGAGTCATAGACTGATGTCTCTCAGCCAGAGGAAATTCCATCATGTCATTCCTGCGGTCAACGACACTTCGGCAGTACGCCTTTGCACTGCTCTGTACTTTCCTGGGTGCATGGCTTACCGGCGTCTCGGGTTCCATGCTGCCGCTCGCACTTGGCGCAGCCGTCTTGGTGATGTCGACGGTGCCATTGGTGCGTGCAATCTGGTCCGCAAAGGTACCACTCAAGCCCCCGCTGTAATGGCGGCTCCACCCGGCGCGTTGCGTGCCGAAAGCTTGCTGCAGCGCACCGAAGTCCGGGACGCCGGCAACGTTTGGCACCACGGCTTCGCCGTCGTACCAGACCGGCGGGAGCTTGAGGCCCTCAAAGGCGCTTTGCAGCGGGCGCAGCTTTGCTGTCCAGTCATGGCCATTGCGGGTCAGCAGGCGCGCGCCCGAGGCGTCGTGGCGCACCAGCATGCGTAACCATCGAACTTGATCTCGTAGAGCCACTCGGCGGCGTCTGGCGGCGGGCCCAGGGTCTTCACGCTCGCCGGCAGTTCGTCGACCACGCTGTACGCGGCGGATGCGCGGGCGAACGCGTCCTTCTCCTTGATCAGCAGCCAGGCCACCTGCTTCTCGCCCTTGCCCTTCATACGCACCAGCACCCATCGGCCGTGCAGCTTGTGGCCATGCAGCTCGAACTTCAGGTTGCCGTCCAGGACCGCTTGACGTGGGTCCTGCAGAGGCAGCCACGTTCCGGCGTCCCACACGATGACCTTGCCCGCGCCGTATTGCTCGGGAGGAACAGTTCCTTCGAAGTCCGCATAGGCCAGCGGGTGGTCTTCCACCTGCACGGCCATGCGTTTGACGCTCGGGTCGAAACTGGGACCCTTGGGCACCGCCCAGCTCATCATCGTGCCATCGAGTTCCAGCCTGAAGTCGTCATGCAGGCTGCTCGCCCAATGCTCCTGAACGACGAACCGCAACTGATCCGCAACCGTCTGGCCGCCCGTTGCGGGCTCCGGTGTCAGCGCGAAGTCGCGCTTCGATTGGTAGGCGTTCAATGGATCGTGCGCCGGTTCGAGTGAGGGCTTTGAAAGCCGCGTCATGTTGCAGCCTTTGTCTCATCCTGGCGGATCAGGCTCATCTCGCCATCCGCTTCGAGGTACATGCGCTTGACGGTGCCAATGTCGTCTACACCCTCGTGCCGGATCTTGGCGTTCCATTCCTCGTCGGTGATGAACTCCCGCCGCATGTTTCTGCGAAGCAGTTTGCCATCGCGCACCAGACACAGGCGCCGCGCCGACGTGAAGCGCTGTATGACGGTGAAGTGAAAGCTCATGTAGTCGAGCAAGTAGCTCCAGAAGACGAGCGTGCCAATGAGCACCGTCCCATCGGTGAGCGAGGTGGCGCTGCCGATCATGCTGGTCTGCGCCGCATCCCCGAGGATCACCACGAACAGAAAGTCGCTGATGCCCAACGACCCCACGTCTCGCCGTAACACAAAGCGCAGGATGATGAACAGTAGCCAGTACATCAGCGTGCCGCGCAGCATCAACTCCAGCGGCGACACCGTCAACGAGAAGATGCTTGCCAGGTCGATGTCGAACATGTTCACTCGATAGGCCTCGCGCGGTGCGCCAGCGCGCCGGCCTCACGTTTGGGATGGATCGCGCGCCCGCAGCTGGCGGCTTGCCGCCGGGGCCAGGAACCAGGCGCTCGCGCGGCTTCGCGTCCAGGCCAGGCGTTGCATGCATGTCGGTGTCGACCAGGCCGTCGTCTTGCTCATTGCGCCCGCACATACTGGCGCCATGGACCGGGTGGCTGGCCCAGGCGGTCTGTGACCGCCGCAAGCACATCCCGGTTCCAGCCCATGCCGATGTGGCTGCCAGCGACTTCAATGTCATGTACCAGGCTGGACCGTTCTTCATGGCGGCAGGTCTGCCACGCCACCACACCGTCTGAGCGGCTGTAGATCGAGGTGGTGCGCAACGGCGGCGGTGTGCGCAGGCGTTGGCTCAATGCCTGATCAATCACCGACGAACCGCCACCCAGCAAGCGGTAGAGCCAGCCTACGTTGGTGTGGTCAGCCTCTGCGTTAAAGGGCGTTCCCATTGTGATCACCTGTCGGACGCGCGGTGCCATCAGCTTGCCGATTTCGCGCGCATAGAGCCCGCCCAGGCTCCATCCGATCAGCGTGGCCGGTAGGGCGTGGCCGGCGAGCAGTTCGGCCACCTTCGACTTCAAGCCGCATAGCCAGGCGTCGAGGTCACCTTTGGGACCCGTGTTGAAGCCCTGGCCCCAGTCGAAGGCGTCGTAACCCAGCGCGCGGCAGTGCGCGCGCAAGGTGGCGACCGATTTGCCGTCTGCGCCCAAGCCCGGGAAGATGACGACCGGATGCCCGTCGCCAGGCTTCGCGTGGTCTGACTTGGCGAGCCTGTGCCGCGCAAACTCCATCGCAGCCCGAAACGGCTCCGCGCCCAGCAAACCAAGGGTCGGACGTTGAATGGAATCGATGGCAAGGTGCTTCATGTGTGGTCTCGGATTGATCTGGGTGGGCTGCAGCCTGAAGAGGCTGACGATGGTGTCAATGGTGGACGTTGGCATCGCTTGCGTCGGTGCGGCACCGCACGTCGCAAGCCGCTGCACGCTGTCACGGCGCTGCACCGAGTCTGGCCCGGGCTTGGGGCGCGTCCTCCAAGCGGCCCAGGTGCCGCGCCTACTCGGTGGGGTTGTTCCCTCTCAGACCAAAGGTCGCTTTGAACTTCATTTGAGCGGCAAGCAACTGGTCCATGATCGAATCGATGGTTGCCGCATCGGGTTCAGCGGCTGAATAGTGCGCGACCAAGTCCCGCCGCAGTTGTTGGTACTGGGCACGCGCGCGCTCCTTGTCTGGTGTGGTGGCACCGACTGGCTTGGGGCTTGAGATGTTTTGCATGGTGTACCTCTAGCGGCGCTTCTTGATGGTGATTTGAGTTTCGCGTTGCGGATGCCGATGGCAGGCGATCGCTTTGATGAAGGTATCAAGGCTTGCCTGATCCCCGCCATCACTGAAAACCATTCCGGGGTCGACCTCGCCATTGGGCAGGCGGCTGGAAACATAGGCTTCGTCCAACAAACACCTGGCCTCACCCAGTACCAGCAAGCTCTTACCATGGCGGTACTGATCCTGGATGAATCCCATGGTGTTCTCGTCCCTGGACAAAGCCGCCACACCGTCGAGACCGTCTGTGAGCACCAGCGCGTCGAACAAGAAGCCAGGCTCGTTCTCCAACGATGCTTCGGCGTGGATCGTGACGTCGTCGTCGGTTTTCACCTGGCCAATGCGTGGGGCCACAAAGCGCGGCACCGCGCCTTGTGCCAGCAAGGCCGTATGCACTGCGGCCGCGCTCTTGCCAACCATGCCATCAGCCGCCAGGATGGCGACCGTGCGACCTTTGATCGAGCCATCGCCCGGCCGTGCTGTCAGCGACAGCGACTTGGAAATCGCAATCTCAGGTTTGGGTGGCTTGGACAAGACGCGTGGCATGGGTTCTGGCAGCGCCGCCATGCCCAGTCCGTCGGCCAGTTGCTGTGCCAAGGCCTCGGACACATTGCGTAGCGAGGCCACCATGCGCTGGCGGATGGCCGGCACCGTCAGCTTGCTGAGCTCGAAGCGGAACGCCGCCGCAATGTGCGCCTGCTCCACGGGAGTCTGGCTGTCGAAAAACAGCGTCGCTTGGTTGTAATGCTCGGCAAACTTCTCTGGTTTGCCCCGCAGTTTGGATTGCTCCTGCTGCGCGGCAAGCCGTTCAGGCACCGTGACAAAGCCCTGGCCCGCACCCGCCTGAAACGGGCAACCGCCGCCCAGCGAATTGGGCTCATAAGACACCCGGCCGCGTGGAATTGCCTGGCGGTGCATGCCGTCGCGCTGGTTGTTGTGGACCGGATTGACTGGTGCATTGATGGGGATCTCGTGAAAGTTGGGGCCACCCAGGCGAGTGATCTGCGTGTCCACATACGAATGGATCCGCCCAGCCAGCAGCGGGTCGTTGGAAAAGTCGATCCCCGGCACGACGTGGGCGGTGCAAAACGCCACCTGCTCCGTCTCGGCGAAGAAATTGTCCGGATTGCGGTTCAACACCATGCGCCCCACCGGCAGGATGGGCACCAACTCTTCGGGAATCAGCTTGGTCGCGTCCAGAACGTCAAAGCTGAAGGCTTCAGCCTGCTCCTCGGTGAAGATTTGCAGGCCCAGCTCCCACTCGGGATACGCGCCGGACTCAATACGCTCCCACAAATCGCGGCGATGGTAATCGGGGTCAGCGCCCGAGATTTTCACCGCCTCGTCCCAGACCAGCGAATGGGTGCCGAATTTGGGGTTCCAGTGGAATTTCACAAACACTGACACGTTGTCCGCGTTGACCATACGAAAGGTGTGCACACCAAAACCTTGCATGGTGGCATAGCTGCGCGGAATGGCGCGGTCGCTCATGACCCACATCAGCATGTGGGTGGACTCCGGCATCAGGGATACGAAATCCCAAAACGTGTCGTGCGCGCTGGCGGCCTGCGGCATCTGGTGGTGCGGCTCGGGTTTGACGGCGTGCACCAGGTCCGGGAACTTGATGGCGTCCTGGATAAAGAACACCGGCATGTTGTTGCCCACCAGGTCCCAGTTGCCTTCGTCGGTATAAAACTTGACGGCAAAACCACGCACGTCGCGCGCGGTGTCCTTGGAGCCGCGTTCGCCCGCGACCGTGGAGAAGCGTACAAACACCGGCGTAGTCTTGCCGGTTTGCTGAAACGGTGCAGCCTTGGTGTATTGGGTCAAGGGCTCGTAGCACTCGAAATAGCCGTGCGCGCCCGAACCACGGGCATGCACGATGCGCTCGGGGATGCGCTCATGGTCAAAGTGCGTGATCTTTTCGCGCAGGATGAAGTCTTCCAGCAACACCGGCCCGCGCAACCCAGCCTTTAGCGAGCTCTGGTTGTCGGCAATCGCCACACCCTGGTTCGTCGTCAGGTGTTGGCCGCCTGAATCCACGCGCACCCGGTCCAGCGTTTCGATGCTGGCGTTCAGGCCGTCGGGGGCCATGCTGCCGGTCTTTTGCGTGCCATTCTCTTCACTGAGGGTGCTGCCCGTGGGCAAGCGTGATTCGGGCGTGATGGTCTCACCGGCCAGTGGCTGCCTGGCGTTGGTGATGCCGTGTTCCGTGGCCTTGAGGGCGTTGAACGGCATGGCCGCAGCCAGGCGCTCGGTCTGCTGCGCCTTGGCAGCGGCGACGCTGCTCGGCTTGGCGGGCGGTGTGTTCTTGTTCATGCGATGGCGCTGCTCTTTTCCGCCAACAGCTCTTCCTTTCGGGCGGTGATCTCGGCACCCAGTTCCGTCATGTCCAGCTTGCTTGAAGTGGCCTTGGGAAACATTTCGTTCTGCTCTTCCTTGACATGGTGCTCCACGTATTCGGACAGCACCTTGATCTTGGCATCGAACATCTCGCCGTCAGGTTCGACCCCTTCAACTTGGGCGATCAAAGCCTTGAGCGTGGCGTGTTCGACCGTGGCTTCAGGCACCAGCTCCTTGTCTTTCAGCGCGCGCTTGACGGCGGGGTAAAAGATCTCTTCTTCAACCTGGGCGTGCACACTGAGCTCCTGGCAGATGCGCGCCACGAGCGCCTTCTTTTTTTCTTTGGAACGGGCACTCTCATATTCGGCGAACAAGCCGCTGACCAACTTGTGGTCTGCGCGCAGCAGTTCCGTGGCGCCCTTGGCTTTGGATGCTGGCGAGTGGGTCTGTGGCGGGGTGGTCGTGGCATTGGTCATGGTTGGATTCCTTTGGAAAACGCAGGCAGAAAATTCGACAGACTTGCGTCCGCCGGGATCGTGGGGGAAATAGAGGCGTGCAATACGGTTGCGCCGTGGCCACGCTAAACAAGCAACACCCGCCAGTTCGCAATCCACACAGCGGCCATCAAGGTCGCGAACAAACACAAGGCCAGATAGACCAAGGCGGCGCGCACCGTGTCAGTGTTCATGTTGCGTCCATCGGGTTAGAAGGGAAAACACAAAAGAGCGTTGGCGCTACTGGCGTTGCGGGGGGCGCTCAAGTCCATTAACAGCTTGACGGTAGGCCAATTTACCGGCGTCTTCTGTTCGTTACCACACACTTGCTTTGCGAGATGCAACAGAACGTAAATGGGAACGTATCGGTGCCGGGCCGTGTGGTGACGCACAGATGAACTCGTCGCGCGGACAGATGATTCACTGGCCAGTTCAACTGAAAAGCACAAGCGTGCCAAGGCGGCTGAACGTGGTGGATTCATCAACCTACTTTTTAAGTGAGCCGACTATGCAAAACGCAGAAACGATTGAACGTAAAAACGCCAATCTCGATCCGATTACCGACGCACCGGGTGCGCATCCGGTGGGAACCGGCTTGGGCGCGGCCTTGGGCGGTGCGGCCGCTGGTGCGGCCACGGGTACCGTGGCCGGCCCGGTTGGCACCATCATTGGCGCTGCTGCGGGGGCAATCATTGGGGGCCTGGCCGGTAAGGGCGTGGCCGAAGTGATCGACCCTACGGTTGAATACGCTTATTGGCGCGATAACTATGCGGGCCGTCCCTATGTGGCGAGCGGCGCAACGTTTGACGACTATGGGCCAGCCTATGTGTATGGCGTGGATTCGTCGTCCAAATTTGGCGAGCGCAGCTTTGACGACATCGAGCCCGATCTGGGTCGCGATTGGGCCACTGCGCGTGGCAAGTCCGGCCTGTCATGGGAACGCGCACGCCACGCTTCGCGCGACGCCTGGGAGCGCGTGCGCCGAACCGGCTAACGCAGCCTGTAGCAGGTCTGACAAACACGCTCAGTGTGTTTGTCCACGCGGCTGGGAGAAGAAGAAGCGCACCATCTCGCGCGTCGCATCCGGCCCCGTGGCGTCGGTGTGGGAGCCGCTCGCCCTGCCGCCCGACCACGCGTGCCCTGCCCCATGCAGCAGCCAGTGTTCGGCCAAGGGGGCGCCCGAGTCATCGCAATAGGTCGACCGCGTGAAGCGCCGGCCGTGTGGCGATGTGCCTTGCTCCACTTTGGCGGCACGGTGGGCACCAGGCGCCGATCCGCCAGGGTGGGCACGGCTAGCGAGCACCGCCGCCAGCACCTGTTCGCCATTGCGGGGGTGCACTGTTTGGTCTTGGTCACCGTGGAAAACAATGGTCGGCACGCTCACTTGGACCAAGGGCTTGGCGCCCTGTCCTGCGCGTCCCACCGTGCCGTTCGCGCCGTTGCCGCCACCGCTCTTCATCAGCATCAGCGCTTCAGCGGCATTGCCTGCGGCACCGCTGGGTAAACCCGAGTGCACACCCGCCGCAGCAAATACGTCGGGATAAGCCGTTGCGACAATCGCCGCCATCGCGCCGCCCGCTGACAGGCCGGCAATGTACACACGGCGCGGGTCAATGCCATGCTGGCGCACCAGTACTTGGGCCAGGCTGGCGATCAGGGCAGGCTCACCGCTGCCACGCTTTTGGTGGTTGCGCTTCAACCAGTTCCAGCAACGTTGGGGGTTGGCGTCGTGCGCCTGCTCGGGGTACAACACCATGAAACCCTGCTCACGGGCCAGCGCGTTCATGTCGGTGCCGGCGGCGAAGTCGTCGGGGTTTTGGGTGCAGCCGTGCAGCATGACGACCAATGCCGAAGCCTGCCCCGAGGTGCTGGGCGGTGTGTAGAGCTTGTAGCGTCGCGTCAATCGTGCGTGGGTGTGGCGGGCACCGGTAAATGCGCCGTGGACGGCTCCCGCATCCGCGTGATGAGGGCCCTGCTGGTGCCAGTGCGGATCCGGGCGCGCCGTGGCGGGTTCACTGGTTTCAAACACACAGCCGTCCAGAATCAGCGACGAGGCCCCGGCGGGGTGCGCTGCGGTCGCAGGGTCGGCATCCGTGCAAGACTGCGCACCGTCTTTGAAAAAACGGGACCCCGTCATGCTGCCGCCCAAGGCGCGTTGCAGTGCCTGCGTGGCCGCGTTCAGTTGGCCGGCCTGTGTCAGCCGGGTGGCTTCGCGCATCAGCGTGTGAAGTGTGTTGTTGGTGTTCATGCAGTCGTTCTAAGGGTGTGTGCGGTGAGACGCATCAGGTGATGCGGCCAGCCAGTGCCGCCTTGACCGCCGGGCTTGCATGCAGCGCGCCGAGCACGTGTAACGATGCAATCGTGGCCAAGGCCAGCTCGGGTGTCACGTCCGTGGCAATGCTGGCCAGGCCGAGCACCCGGATATGCAGTTTTTCTTGCGCCCGTTGCAGCGTCGTCAGGTCGTCCACACTGAAATGCTGCAAGCCCAGCACCAGCATCTTGCGGGTCACCACCTGGCGGACCGCCTCAGCGTGGGTGCCCAACTGGTTGCGGATCGCGGTGCGGATGAAGTCGGTCCGGTTACTGTAAAAGCGCTCCGCGACCAGCAGGTCGATTTGTCCCAAATCGACAAAACCGAGGTTGATGGTGATTTTTTCGGACTCAGCCAATTTGGGCGTGCCGGCCGACGCAGCGGGTGTTTTAAGCATTCAATCATCTTATCACCATCCACTAGGATGGTAAGCGGATGGTATCAGGATGTTTTGTAACATTGCGTTGGCGTAGCGATGTGCATGCGCCGTCTGCGCGCCACCTCCTCGGCCCGTGCATCGGGGCCGCAATGACCCGACCGTCACGCGCGCGAAAACCGCCCCGCGATCGTGCGACACCGAACAGATGCATCTGCCGCCACAACCGCATGATGGCCACTCTTGTCTATTTCCACCGATCATCAAAAGGAGGCAACACCATGCCGCAGAAAACCTGGAGCGCCAAGCGCGAACGCCAATATGCGCACATCAAGGACAGTTTGATCAAAGGTGGCAAGCCCAAGCCGGTGGCCGAGGAAATTGCGGCGCGGGTGGTCAACAAGGAGCGAGCCCAGCACGGTGAGTCGGCCACGGCCAGCGCCTCTTCGCTGAATGACATGTCGGCGGGTCGGCGCGGCGGATTGCGCTCGCACAAAGGCGCCGGGGGGCGAACCGTGGCGCAGCTGCGCAATGAGGCGCGCCAGCGCGGCCTGAAGGGCCGCTCGACGATGAACAAGGCGCAGCTCGAAAAAGCCCTGCAGCACTGAACCACCGGGGAGACACACACGCCATGTTTGCATTGCATGCCAGTTGGTGGGAGTTGCCAGCCCGTGCCGCCATCATTTACTGCGCCCTGCTGTGTATGGTGCGCATTTCCGTTCGGGCCGGCGCACGGTGGGCCAATTCACACCGTTTGATCTGCTGGTCGTGATGCTGCTCAGCGAGTCGGTTTCCAGCGCGCTCAATGGCGGCGACAACTCGGTCACTGGCGGTTTGCTGGCCGCAGCCACCTTGGTCGCCTTGAACATCAGTATCGGTTTCCTCACTTCGCGCAGCAAAGGCGCGCAGGTTCTGTTTGACGGCCGCCCGGTATTGATCGGCCGCGCGGGCGCCATCTATCCCGACGTGCTCAAAACCCATCGAGTGCCGCTGGCCGACGTGCACCAGGCTTTGCGCGAAGCAGACTGTGAAATGGAAGACATGCAAATGGCAGTGCTGGAAACCGATGGCAGGATCAGCATCCTCAAAGAAGCGTCCGGTCCGAAGGACGGAGTTGTTTAGCCGTGGGGTTGCCGACAAGCTTTGGTGCTGTGGCCCAGCGTTTCCCAGCGCGTCTGTGTGTGATACCGCACAGACGCGGCAAACCCCTTGCCGCACAGTGAAGCTTCCAGTGCATGGCAAACGGTTGACCTGTGCGTTCAGCCATGTGTTTGTAATTTTCATTTGAAAGCGATGTATGACACCTACCTGCAATACTCAGCAAACTTCGTTGAACACCAAGCTCATTCGAACAGGCTTTGTTGTCGCCGCTCTACTGGGCACGTGCGCTGCGGCCTATGCGGCTTCAGACAACACCACAACCGCACCGCGCAATGCGGTCAACAAGGCCGAGCGGGCCGTGTCCGATAGCTGGATCACGACCAAAGTCAAGTCGGAAATTCTGGCCAACAGCGTCTCCAAGGGTTTCAAGGTCAGCGTGACCACCAAAAAGGGTGCGGTCACACTTAAAGGCAAGTTGCCCAACTCCGATGCCGTGGAACTGGTGAAGATGATTGCCGAAAAAGTCAAGGGCGTGAAGAGCGTCGATACCTCCGGCCTTGCTGTGGGAAGTTGAAACAACACCCAGCGCCATCCAACGGTTGACACGGCCTTGAGGAGAATTTCCCATGCATGCTCTGATGAGCCCCTTTACGTGTAGTCCCGGGTACAAGTCCGCTTCCGGCACACGGCGCCCTCCCAGGCTGTGTGTCGCCTGGAACAGTGTCGAGACGCCACCACCGCAAGTGCCGGTGCCGGAAAGGCCGACACCCGTGCCCCCGGAAATGCCGCAACCCCTACCGCCGATTGGTGAGCCGCCGCCGCTGGAAAATCCCATTCCCATGCGCGAACCACCGAGCACGCTGCCACCCCTGTCGTAGCAGAGGCGCGGTCGTAACGTGAAAGAACATCGTCATTGCGAACGCAGTGAAGCAATCCATGCCTCCCAGTTGCATGGATTGCCACGTCGCTTCGCGCCTCGCAATGACGGTGCTTTTTCGAAGGTGTCGCCCGCGCTCGGCCCGGAACGGGTGTGCCATAAAGGTTTGATACATGCGTACAAGACGGGCGACCAGCTTTTGGACGCGTGCCATTCAACGCCAAGTGGGCGTCATCACCCGCCGTGCCGTGCGAGCCAGCGGCAAGATGGTGAAACAGACTTTGCAACGGTCAGCCAAGACCAGCAAGCAGGCCGGCTTCATGGTGGTGTACCCCGAGCAATCGCGGCTCGCCAATCTTCAGGCGTGCTGGAACTGGTTTGATACCCGCTCTGGCCGGGCGCTGGCGCAAGCCCCACTGCGCCAAGAGAAGCCAAGCGTGGCGCGCGTTATACGTTTATCGTGACGGACTGGAAAGTGGGACGCTGTGTGGTGGCAAGCTTGGCGGAGATACAAGGACTGGCCCACGCCGAGGCCCAAGCTGCGCGCGGATGACATCAGTGACTGCGGCCATGGCCCGCCTCGAAGCTGCGTATCTCAAGCAGTGCCTCACTCAGACTCATCTCGCCGGCCGCCAGGAGCTTGTCGGCCAGATGCTCGGTCAGCGGTTTGAGCTGGGCCAGCACCGCCTTGGTTTCAAGGTACAGGCGCTCGCTCTGTGCTTCCATGATTCGGCGTGTCTCTTCGTCCAGTTCGCGGCCACCGCCGTCGCTGCCACGGGTCAGCGCACCAAAGTTCAGGCGGGTCTTGCGGTACATGCCCATCTCACCCACGGCATGGTGCAGCAACTTGGTCACGCGGGTGATGTCGTTGTGCGCCCCGTTGGTGGTGCCTTCCTCGCCAAAGAACAGTTCCTCATTCGCCATACCCCCTAGCAGCACGCGCACGTCGTGTTCGATGTCGCTCTTGGTCTTGAGCAGGTTGGCCCCCTGCTTGTGAAAGACGAAGCCCAAGGCATTGGTGCGCGGGTTGGCCTTGAGCGAAATCTTGATGGTTTTCATGTCGGCCAGGATCTGCTCCCAGTCACCATTGGGCAGCTTGCGTTCATGCTCCAGGTCCACCAGAAAGTGACCCCATTCATGCACCGCAATGATGCGGCGGTCGCGTTCACGTTCCTCGGTGGTGTGGATGTTGACGTTGCCCACCAGCACGCGCTCGGCAGCTTGCATCAGGGTATCGGCGCCGATCATCTCCCCCGCCTGCACGGCCGTGATGCCGGCCTGGTTGACGATGGTTTCCAGGTCGGCCGGGCTACGGCCCTCGGTCACGTCCACCACGTGACGCAGGTCAAGGTCGGGCAGCACTTTATCGGCGCGCTGGCCCAGGTAGTGACCCATGATCGCCAGTCGCTCTTCCCGGTTGGGCATGCGAAAGTCCACCTTCATCTGAAAGCGCCGCAGCATGGCCTCGTCCATCTCCATGGTTTCGCTGCTGAAGTTGCTGGCTACGATCCAGATGATCTCGGCGTCGTTCTTGCTGCGCACGCCGTCGAGCACGGATAGAAGCGTGTTCGCGGTGTCATCGTCGAACTTGCGGCGACCGCCGCGCTTCATGAACAGGTCTTGCGCCTCGTCCAGGAAGACGATGCAGCGCTTGCGCCGCGTCGCCATGGCCACGATGCGGCTGAGCGTTTTTGCGCCACCCGCCACGAAGCCGGTTTCCAGGTTGGCCGCCGAGTGAAACAGGATGGGCAGCCGCAGTTCCTTGGCCAGGTAGCTGGCCAGCTTGGTCTTGCCGGTACCCGCCGGGCCGCTGAACATGACATTGAAGGGCTTGTTGATGCCGTACTCGGCATACGCAGCGCGGCGCTGATACTGGTCCTTGATCTGCGCCACCTCGGCCTTGATGTCGTCCATACCCACCAGGTCGTCAATGGAGCCATGCACCTGGGTCGGCTCGATGAATTTGAGCGACTTGATCTGACCCTTCAGTTGAACGTACAGAAAGACCAGCAGGCCAAGCATCAGCGTGGCCGACATGGCCCCGCTGACGCCGGCCTTCCAACCGTTCTTCTCGGACTGCGGGCGGGCGTCGGCAAAGCGCTGGTCCAGGCGTTCGAACAATTCCTGGCTGCTGGGCTTGAGTTCACCGCGCGGAATGAAGGCCAGCTTGCCGCCCCAGGACGCGTTGACCGCCTTGTCGGTGAAGATCTGGGTTTCCATGTCGCTGGGGTAATAGGCGTGCAGCCTGCCCTGCGATTCGATCAGGATGATGCGCTCCGATACGTTCCACAACAGGGGCTCGTAGACCACCGTGATGCGCTCGACCGGGTTGCTTTCCAGGAAGCTCAGCACCGAGCCGGTGCCGAACACCACGGGCAGCGTGTCGTTGAGCGCCCACACCCCCTCGCCCGTCGGCCCGCCAACAGGCATGCGCTTGACTTGCTCGGCCACAGCGGCCTGCTTCTGGAGCAGTGTGAATGAATAGATGCCGGTAAGCGGAATCAGCACGACCATGATCAGCACCGTCAGCTTGACAGCCAACGACTGGATCACAAACCAGTCCTGCATCCGGCTGGCGGTCTTCTTGATGACGTGCCACAGCCCCGCCGAGGCCGGCGCCGCATCGCTGGATTTCGACAAATCCGACATGACAGTCCTTCGTGGCGGCCTGAGCCGCACTGCAGGCACTCGCGACTACGCAGATCAGCTGCCGTTGCGACCCTTGTTGGTTCTCTCCGCTGGGCGCTTCGACTGACGCGGTGCAGGCACACGCACTACCTCGCGAACCTGGTCACGAGCCGGGGTCGCATCGGTCTGCGCGTGCAATGGGAACTGCTGCGGGTCCAGAGGCCGAGGAGGCGACTGTGGCTTGGTGGGGTTATCTGGCTGTTTCATGAGGGTTCCAGGTTGGATGAATCGTGGCTCTTCTGTATCGTCATCGCGAGGCCGCAGGCCGTGGCGATCCAGGTATTTTGGGGTCATGGATTGCTTCACTGCGTTCGCAATGACGACGTTTTTTCACGTCAAGCGGGCTGCGAGATGGCGCAAAGCGCTTGGCCTGCCGGCTTGATTTCCGAACTCTCGACGGCAAAGTCGCCCAGCGCCACAATGCCTACCAGGCGCTTGTCTCTATCGACGACTGGCAATCGGCGCACTTGTCGCTCGCTCATGATCTTGGCTGCGTGTTCGACCGAATCGTCCTCGTAGGCCCAGGCGACGCCGTCCGACATCACATCGCGAACCTTGGTGGTGGTGTCCTTGCCCTCGGCGACGGCACGGATCGCGATGTCACGATCCGAGATCGTTCCGATCATGCGGTCGTCCTCACCGACCGGCATCATTCCGAAATCTCCATCGCGCATCTGTTTGGCCGCGTCCTGGATGCTCATCTCGGGACTGACGACCTTGACGTCGCGGCTCATCAGGTTTTTCAATTGCTGCATGCTCATTCTCCTTTTGTCAAATCTTCGGGATTGAAGCGTTCTTCCAGCGCCGTGCTCAGGCTGCCTGGTGCTGTCGGGATCATGTTCCTGGGGCGGTTCGCTGTCTGTGCGATGGCCCACCGAGTGGACAGCCATGGTTCGCGCGCCTGGCACGTGCATCACTTCCGTGCAGCGCAGCGCCTACGCACGCCGACCCGCCCGGCGGCGGCGGCGGTAGCGCTCCATCAGCGGTGTCACCGAGATACCGTGCACGACGATCGAGCTCACCACCACCGCCATGGTCAGCGCCACCAGCGTGTCCATATGCTGCGCCGGCAGGCCGTGGTTGATGGCGTAGGCCAGGTAATACACCGAACCGATACCGCGGATGCCGAACCAGGCAATCAAGCGGCGCTGCACGGGTGGAACGCGCGAACCGGCCAGGCCCACGGCCACCGACAGCGGCCGCACCCCCAGCAGCATCAGCGGCACGAACCACAGCGCCGCCTGCGCCCAGGGCACCGCCCACAGCAGCAAACCGACCACCACCACACCCACCATCTCGCCCATGCGGTCGAGCTGTTCGTTGAAATTCAACACCGCGTGTGCCATGTAGGCCGATCCGTGCCGCGGGTCGGTCGCCATCGCTTCGGCCTGTCCGGTCTGCGGGTTGTGCAGCGCCTGTTCGACGCGGTTCTCCGCTGCGGCCTCGGCACGGGCCGTGGGCACCACGCCGAGTGCCGCCACGGCAGCGTCGGTGGCCGTCTTGGCTGAGTGCCGCAGGGCCAGGCCGGCGGCAAACACGGCCAGGAAGCCGTAGGCATGCGCCAGCACCGCAAAGCCGTAGGCCAGGCCAATGAGGCCCAGCGCCAGGAAGTTCTCATAGCCCGTGGTCTCCTGGTGGCGGTGGCGCAGGTACAGCACCAGGCGGCCCAGGCCGGTGCCCAGGACCGCGCCGATGGCAATACCCGCACCGGTGGCCCACAGCAGGTCGACCAACAGCCAGCGCCAGCCCAGGGGGCCCAACTCGTGCACGCCCAGCAGGCCCAGGCCGAGCATCACCACCGGGAAGGCCGTGCCGTCATTGAGGCCGCCTTCGCCGGTCAGCGCAAAGCGCAAGTGGTCGCGGTCCGCAGGGTGGTCGACCTGCACTTCGGTGGCCAGCACCGGGTCGGTGGGCGCGAGGATGCCGCCCAGCAGCACCGCCGCACCCAGCGGCAGCCCGAGCAGCGCCACGCCGGCCAGCGTGATGAGCGCCACCGTCGCCACCATCGAGCCCAGTGCCAAGCGCAACGGTGGGAACCAGCGCTGGTCGTGCAGGCCCAGGCTCATCTTCATGCCCGAGGTGAACAGCGACAACAGCACGATGACTTCCGTCAGGTGCTCCAGCAGCCCGGCGTGTTCGACCAGCCGGGGCGCGGCCAGCGCCAGCCCCAGCGGCCCGACCGCCAGCCCCGCCAGCAGGTAGAGCATCGACGTGCTCACGGGCATGCGCGACAACAGCGAGCCGCTGAGCGCCATGAACAGCAGCAGCGCACCGCCCACGGCCAACCAGAGTGCAAATGTCATCGCACAGCATACCGCCTCAGACCGAGTTGGCAGGGGCGCTAGCGCACCGACAAGACGCGCCGAGAGGCGCAGGGTGGTGGTCGCCCTGGCCGTCCCGTGGCGGTGTGCATGGTGCAACGCCTTGACCGGTGTGGCAGACAGCACATGACGGCACACCCATACAGTATCTGCACCTCTGCACCTCTGCGCAACCCGCGCAGCCGGACAGCAAAATGCCCGAGTCGGAGCGGGCTCAGGCTTTGCAAGGAAGCTTGTGGAGAGGGTCTACTTCCGCGCCGGCCGCACGTCAGTGCAACTGCCATGCGCCACCTCCGCCGCCATGCCAATGCTCTCGCCCAACGTGGGGTGCGGGTGAATCGTTTTGCCGATGTCCACGGCATCCGCGCCCATCTCGATCGCCAGGGCAATCTCGCCAATCATGTCGCCCGCATGGGTGCCGACCATGCCGCCGCCCAGAATCTTGCCGTGGCCGTGAGCCTCGGCGCCATTGTCAAAATAGGCGACATGAAAAGTACTCTATACATTGGATAGGGCTGATCGACAACCCATAGGCGAAGACGTTGCCTATGTTCAGTACAAATGGCCTATCGGTAAACCTCGGGTCGATCACCTCCGAGGCTCAATCTGGGAAGTGCGCAGCAAGATTGGCAATCGGATTGCACGTGTTCTGTTCGCCGTTGAAGGATCTGAAATGATTTTGCTGCACGCCTTTGCCAAGAAAACCCAGCAGACGAACCCTAGCGATATTGAAATGGCGACCAAGCGCCTGAAGGAGTGGAAAAATGGCCAAAGCAACTAAAGTAAACCCGCACACGGGTCGCAGTTTTGATGATTTCCTCAAAGAGCTGGACAGTGCTAAGTTCTCGCCATCGTTCAGCCGGTGTCTTTGATCAGCCGCAGGGTTGACAATTCCGTTGCCAAGTCAATCCATCGTTCCATCAGCAGCTTCATGCGCTCGTAGTTCTTTAGCTGCTTGCGCACCGTCGGCAAATC
>JAUXWC010000331.1 GCA_030685025.1 Rhodoferax sp. | reverse complement strand
CCCCCGATGGAGTTAGCTGAATTCCGGCGGTGGTTCGCTGAGTTTGACGGAAACGCGTGGGACAGGCAAATCGAGCAGGACGCAGGTGATGGCAAGCTCGACCAATTGGCAGCCGAAGCGCTTGCCGACTATCGTGCAGGTGCGGCGAGGCAACTTTGAGTTTGACGCACACCGCATCCAGGCGGTTTTGGCAGTGCCTTGACGCTTTGCCCGTTGAAATTCAAACCTTGGCTCAAAGAAATTTCGCGCAGCTCAAGGCCGATCAAAGTCATCCATCATTGCATTTCAAGACTGTTGCAAATGGTCGATTTCATAGCGTCCGAGTCGGTCTCTACTACCGCGCACTTGGTCTCCCCGTGCCAGACGGCGTACATTGGTTTTGGGTTGGGACGCATGGCGAGTATGACAAGCTCGTCGGCTAACAGGTTGCTCGTCGCGGACACGCAGCAGACGACTTGACTTCGCTGGACATCACCAAATGCAGATTCGCACCATCCATCCAGCCGAGATCGAAGCCGCACGCGTGCTGCTTCAGGCAAACAACTGGGGCCAGCGCGTTGCTGATCCACAGACCTTCTCTGAGCTTGTGAGCCGGTCGCAGGTAGCCATCGTCGCGCCGCAAGGAGACGAAATTATAGGGTTCCTTCGCGCGCTCACTGACGGCATCTTCAATGGGTACATCTCAATGGTTGTGGTCGCGCAGGCGCACCGCGGCAGAGGTGTTGGCACCGCACTGGTCAAGAACGCCATGGGCGCGAAGCCGGAAATGACCTGGGTGCTTCGAGCTGGCAGAGGCGGCGTGTCCGCCTTCTACGAGAAGCTTGGCTTCAACCTGTCTGAGGTTGCCATGGAGCGTCCTGGCCGCCGCGAATGATGCCTAAGCCCTTACAGCCGCTCTGGAGGTACCTATGAAACGCGTCACGGGTATCGGTGGGATATTCTTCAAAGCCAAGGATCCGGCGTCATTGGGCGCCTGGTACAAAAAGCATCTGGGTGTCGATGTGCAAGACTGGGGCGGCGCCGCCTTCCGCTGGACCGATGACTCCGAGTACGGCAAGTTCGGGTGGGTCATTGATCTGGAGGGCAACAAGGTCGAACTCTGGCAGCCGCCTGAGGGGCAATAATCGGTGGCCGTGCAGGCTGGCGGGTGCCCCGACATCCACGCCTACGCCATCGAACTGGGGATCACCAGCGCGTTGATCGCCAGGCGCGGATTGGTCGTATGTGAAGAGGCCTGCGAGCTTGAGCGGGTGGCGCTGGCGCCGGACGGCCGCGAACACTTTCTGATTCCTGCCGCCGCGCAGGCGTGGCGCTTGTTGCACGCTGCGGCGCAGGCGGACGGTATTGACCTGTTCATCGTGTCGGCGTTTCGCAGCGTCGAGCGTCAGGCCGAGATCGTTCGGCGCAAGCTTGCCTCGGGGCAGTCCTTGGAAACCATATTGGCGGTGAGTGCGCCACCCGGCTTCAGCGAG
>JAUXWC010000101.1 GCA_030685025.1 Rhodoferax sp. | reverse complement strand
ATGCGCGACAACATCCCCAGCAGCAAAGTCAGCAATCCGCCCACCAGCAACACACCGAACAACCCGGCTCCAAGCACCGGCAGCGCACCGAACTGGCGCGCCAGCGCGAGCAGCAGACTGGCGAGCAGTGCCGCCCAGCCCCCACGCACCAGCACAAAGGAGGTGCCAAGATCACGCCGCATGCCGCTACGCAACGCTTGCAGCATCAGCGCCACATGAATCACCAACGCCAGCGCGCCCAAGCCAATGCCCGCCGCAAGGGTCGCCGTCGGCAACCATTCGATGGCGATCAGCAGCGCCAGGCTCAAGGCGGCCAGCGCCAAGCCGACCGAGAGCTGCGCCCAGCGTGGCGCGGGATTCGCGGCGAGCGCAAACATCGGCACCAGGATGTATGAGAAGCCCATCACCAGCAGCCCCAGGAAGCCATAGGCGCCAAACGCGACATGTAGCCCCAGCGCGTTGGGGCGTGCCAGCCAGGTCACGCCGCTGTAGGCACTGACCAGCGACAGCCCGGTGCCCAGCAGCACCAGCAACGACAGCCCGGCGGCCCAGCCATGCACCACCACCACACCCATGCCCTTGGCGCCCCGCAGGTTGCGCGCCAACAGCATCAGGTAACCGAGCAAGGCCAGCGCCACCACCACGGCACCGCCCAGCATCCACGCCGGCAGAACCAAGGCCATGCCCGTCGTCAGAGCCAGCACGCCGCCGCTAAACAAGCCCCACACGGCCTCGTAGGGCCAGCGGCTGGCGGCCACCGGCTGGCGCGTGGCCACCGGCAGCAACTGCAGGCTGGCCCCCATGGCCGTCATCACCAACACACCCAGGGTCACCAGATGCAGCGCCGCCAGCGGCCACCCCAGGCCACCCCGATAGTGACTCACCTGGTCGGCGGCAGCGAGCAGCACGCCCCATGCCAAGACCTGGAACAGCACTGCGGTGCCGAAGAATCGAAACGGTATGGACGGCGCCAGCAGGCGACCCTTGGCGCCTCCCAGAAAGGTGGCCGCCAGCGCCATCAGGCGTCCTTGACCAAGCGCAGGCGAAACTCACCCGGATCACCCGGCACCTGTTGGGCAGACCAGCCGCGTTGCGCCAGTTCGGCGTACAGGGGCACGGGATCGCGGTTGTGGTGCACCACGACGGGAGAGGCCACGGTGAGCGATTCCACCAGCTTGATGATCAGCACAAACGGTTGCGGCGGCTCAAGCCCGCGCACCTCGATGTGGATGTCGTCGCCCTCGGTCCATTGCTCACCGGGGCGGCGCGGGGTGGTGGCCTGGCTCATGACGCCAACTCGTCGCCCGCGCGCAGCAGGCC
>JAUXWC010000302.1 GCA_030685025.1 Rhodoferax sp. | reverse complement strand
CAGACCGCCCCGCCACCCGCGCCGTGCGTCAACGCGGCGGTGTGGCCGTGTGGGTCATCTCGGCAAAACCATAAAGCCGTTCCGGTGGCAAGCGCGCCAGCATGGTCTTGTTGTGGGCATTCGCGGTGATGGCGTACTCCGGCAGCGACGAATCTCGCCGCATCGTCTTGGCGATTGGATGCTCGGCCTTGTCGGTAATCACGGCGACAATGGGCGCGCGCGCGTTGGCCGTGCGCTGCACCACCACGGCCAACTCGCCCGAAGCGAGTTTGACGAAATCGCCCGGTGGGTAGATCCCGAACTGCTTGATCACGGCCGTCGACAACGCGCCGCCGTGGTCGTCTCGAAACACCTGCCGAATGGCGTCCTGCGTGGTCAAGGCTGGGCGCAGTTCTCGTGGACTGATCTTGGCCAAGAACACATCGGTCAGGCGCAGCAGCATGGCCATCTCGTCGAGATCGGTGCGGCCGGTCGGGTAGCCGGTCCCGTCCGGGCGTTCGTGGTGTTGCAAGATCGCATTCAACCACTCTGGATCACTGACTCCTGCCTGGAACAGAAGGTCATGCGAACGCTGTGGATGCTCATGAATCAACTCGCGTTGCTTGTCACGCATCGGGAAGTCCTGCCCGGCCATCTGCCCCTGCAGGGCCAGTATGGAAGTATTCATGGTGAGCGCGGCCTTGACCAGAGTCAGCACGCGTTCCGCAGGCCAGCCAAGGTGGCGTGTCAACAGCAAACACAGCATGGCCGCGTGGATCGAATGTGCGTAGCCATAGTAAAAGACCTTGGCCTGCTCCTGGCGCACACAGCGGTAAATGCCGATATCGGCATTGCTGTCCACCAATTCGATGATGTGCCCCGCAAACCGGGCAATCTGGTCGGCCAAATCGTCCGCAAGCGTGGCGCCGGTCAGAAGTTTTTGCAGATCCAGCGTGGCCTGGTCCCACAGGCCGAACAGATTGAGGTGACGGGCCACCGTCGGGTCCACATTCGAGCTGGCCTGCGACGCCACGGCCTTGACCTCCTCTGCGTCAACAAAGGCCCCACGCTCCAGCAACTGGTCCAACTGGTGCTCGGACTCGACAATGTGCCCGCGGCTCAACAGCAATTGGCCCGCGTCATCCCGAACATTCCAGGGCAGGCGCGCGCCAAGCTGCACCTTGGAACGCGGTAGCCGAAGCATTTTCATGATCAACGTTCCTCCTATGGTCCGTCGGAACTCATCCCCCTACGTCGGGCAGGGCCGTCTTGAGTCTGTCAGTTTACGCCTTCTGCTATGAAACGCATAGCGGCTCGCCAGCGCGGGGGAAGCCGGCCCGGCGGATCTGACCAGACCGGGACAGGCGTGGGATCTGGGCCGATAATTGGTCCTCCGCTGGAACACCCAGCTTCAATCTATTGTGGAATCAGCGTTATGCACCGTGTCGCCATCAGCAGTACCGGACTGTTCGTCCCGCCCGAGGTCATCACCAACGAGGAGTTGGTGCATTCTTTCAACTGTTTTGCGGAGCTGGAGAACTCGCGCTACGCGGCCGAAATCGCCGCCGGAAATCGCCAAGCGGTGCCGCTTTCAAGCGTTGAGTTCATCGAGAAGGCGTCCGGCATCAAACGCCGCTATGTGATGGAAAAGAGCGGCATTCTCGATCCCCACCGCATGTACCCGCGCCACGCGCCGCGCGATGACAACGAACTGTCCCTGATGGCCGAGATTGGCGTGGCGGCCGCGCGCGACGCGTTGCAACGCGCCGGCAAGCAGGCCCAGGACGTGGACGGCGTGATTTGCGCGGCCGCCAACATGCAACGCGCCTACCCCGCCATGGCGGTTGAAATCCAGGCGGCGCTGGGGATCACGGGTTATGGCTTTGACATGAATGTGGCGTGTTCGTCCGCCACCTTCGCGCTGGAGATGGCGGTCAACGCGATCCGCTGCGGCTCGGCGCGCGCGGTTTTGATCGTGGACCCGGAACTGACCTCGTCCCACCTGGCCTGGAAGGACCGCGACTGCCATTTCATCTTTGGCGATGTGTGCACCGCTATTCTGGTGGAGCGACTGGACTTGGCGCCAGCCGGCGCGTTCGAGGTGCTGGGTACCCGTCTGCTGACTTCGTTCTCCAACAACATCCGCAACAATGCCGGCTTCATGTCACGCAGCGAGGATCGCGATCCGCGGGACCGGGATCAGTTGTTCTACCAGGAAGGGCGCAAAGTGTTCAAGGAGGTCTGTCCGATGGCGGCCGAGCACATAACTGAGCACCTGGCAAGCCATGGTCTGACGCCAACCGAGGTGCGCCGCTTCTGGCTGCATCAGGCCAACCTGGGCATGAACCAGTTGATTGGGCGCAAGTTGCTCGGCCGCGATGCGAGCGCCGATGACGCGCCGGTGATTCTGGACGAGTTTGGCAACACCGCATCGGCCGGCTCGATCATCGCCTTCCATCGCCACCATGACGACGTCAAGGCTGGCGAGGTCGGGGTGATCTGCTCGTTTGGCGCGGGCTACTCGATTGGCAGCGCGGTGCTGCGCCGCCTCTGAACCCTGATCAGTTGAGGACAGAGCTTGCCCCGCTTCGCGTGGCTGCGGTCTGTCCCGCAAAGTATCAGGATTAGCCCAGCGCCCGCTTGAGCCGGATCTCTTCGATGCGCACAGCGCCCATGGCGACGGTGCGGGCGCTGGACGGCTCGCGTTTGAAGCCCGCCAGTTCATGAAAGCGCAGCGCACGCTCGTTGCCCAGTGGCACCCACAGTGTCACCTTGGAGCAGCCTTCTTCCTGTAGCCCTTCGCGAGCGGCGTCCCACAGCGCCAGCCCGACTCCGCGACCCCACTGCGAGGTGGCGACGTAGATCGCCCAGATCTCGCCAATCGTGGGGGGAGTTCCCTTGTCGCGCGAGCGGTCAAAGCCCACGAAACCGACGATTCGGCCCTCATCCAGCGCTACGTGGACCTGCGGCTCACTGTACTCAATGGCTTCACGCCAATAGGCCTGGCGGCTCTCGATTGGAATGGGTGGCAAGGACTCCTGTGACAACAGGCCCTTGTTGGCCGCTTGGTCAGCAGCCGCATGAATTTCGGCAATCGCCTTGGCGTCGCGCAAAGTAGCGGGACGAACCTCGAAGGTGGTCAAACTGGTCATGAAACAACAATCCACGCCAAAGCGTGACATCCATAAAAACTCAGGAGTTGGATTGTCGCCCAGAACGCGGCCGGTCAGTCAAGGCGAGCACCTCTAGACGCACGTGGCACTTGCCTTCAAGGACGCGACCGCGCGGCACACGGGTGGCCCATCGCAGCCGCCATAATCGCCATTGCTCATGCGGGAGGCCCTGTGTTCAAAGACCCTGATTTGATGGAGGACAGCAACCACTGCGCGAATCCAACCCTTTGTGAACTCTCGGAGCCCACGCGCCGCCAATGGCTCACGCAGGCATTGCAGTGGTCCGCGTTGGCCTGGCTACCTGTTTCGGGTTGCGCCAGCTTGCCCGGTGCGGGCCCAGGCCATCCCCGCCTGGGTTTTGTCGGCATCGCGCCATCCAGGGCCGACGCGCTCGCGGTGCCGCCCGGCTACAGCGCGCAGGTGCTTGCGGCGTGGGGAGAACCGGTTGGCATGGCGCTCGCGATGCCGGCCTTCCGGGAAGACGCCTCCAACAGCGCGGCCGATCAGGCCCTGCAGTTGGGCATGCATCACGATGGCATCCAATACTTCGCCCTGGACGGCAGTCACCATGGTCTGTTGGTGATGAACCATGAGTACACCGATGATGGGCTCCTGCACCCCGGCGGCATGTCGCCCTGGACGCTTGAGAAAGTGCGCAAGTCCCAGGCGGCCCACGGCATCTCGGTGATCGAGGTGCGCCGCCATGGCCAGCAGTGGCAGATGGTGCGCCCGAGCGCCTACGCCCGGCGCATCACCGCCAACACGCCCTGCACGCTACGCGGCCCGGCGGCAGGCCACGCCTTGCTCCAGACCGCGGCCGACCCCCAAGGCCACAGCGTGCTCGGAACCCTCAACAACTGCGCCTGCGGCAAGACGCCCTGGGGCACCTACCTGTCCGGCGAAGAGAACTTTCGCTTCTACTTCGCGGGCGGCGCCCGCCCCAACGCCGACCAACAGCGCTGGGGCATCACGCCCGAGGCGTGGTTCAGGTGGCCCGAGCATGATCCGCGCTTTGACGCCACGCTACACCCCAACGAGTTCCACCGCTTTGGCTGGATTGTCGAGGTTGACCCGATGGACCCTGGCTCGGTTCCGGTCAAACGCACCGCCCTGGGCCGCGGCGCACACGAAGGCGCCTGGGTGGCCACCACGCGCACGCAACGCGCCGTGGTCTATACGGGCGAGGATGCCCGCTTTGAGTACCTCTACAAGTTCGTCAGCCGCGATGCCATCGCCCCGGCGCGTTCGGGTCTGACGCTGGCGCAGGCTAACCACGCCCTGCTCGACCATGGCACCTTGTACGTGGCGCGCTTCGGCGCCGACGGCTCCGGCGAGTGGCTGGCGTTGGTGCATGGGCAAGGACCGTTGACGGCGCGCCACGGGTTTGCCGATCAGGGCGAGGTATTGGTCAAGACCCGCCAGGCCAGCGACCTGCTGGGCGCGACCAAGATGGACCGCCCCGAGTGGCTGGCCATCGACCAGGACCAGCACCAGGTCTTTTGTGCGCTGACCAACAACAGCGCCAGGGGTCAGCCTGGCCAACCCGATGTGGACGCCGCCAATCCCCGGCGCAACAACGTCATGGGGCAGGTCATCCGCTGGCAGGAAGACGGTGACTTTGACAGCACGCGGTTCGAATGGAACACGCTGGTGTTGGCGGGTGATCCGGGTGGCGCCCGCGCCGAAGCGCGGGGCAAGGTCCGCGGCGACGCCTTCGCTTGTCCGGATGGTCTGATGTTCGACCCGCGCGGCGTATTGTGGATTCAGACCGATGTCGGCGCCTCCGATCTCAATCAGGGCGAATTCAGTCGGCTCGGCAACAACCAGATGTTGGCCTGCGACCCGGCCACGGGTGAGGTGCGGCGGTTTCTGAGTGGCCCGGTCAACTGCGAAGTAACCGGCGCGGCACTGACGCCCGATGGCAGCACCTTGTTTGTCAACATCCAGCATCCGGGCGAACCGCCATCCGAACGCAGCGATGCCAGCGACCCGCAAAGGTTTTCGCGATGGCCCCACGGCGGCAGGCCACGCTCGGCCACCGTCGCGATTCGACGCGACGATGGCGGCACCATCGGAACCTGAGAGGATGCGCGCACGCTCCTCATTGACCGGCGCGACCACCGCCAGGGGTTTTCACCTAGGGACGAACCATCGACCTAGGGTCAATACCGTTGTCTTCACGGCGCTGGCACTGCACCATGCGCGTCAATCACACGGACCGACTGATGACCAATCCAATCAAGCTCAGCAAAGACGACCTGCCCCTGCAACGCTTCTATCGTTGGGAGAAAGAACGGGCCGACAAGGTGTTTCTGACCCAACCCATCGGTGGCGGCGCGGTACGCGACATCACCTGGGCACAGGCCGGCGACGAGGTGCGCCGCATGGCAAGCTGGCTGCAGGCACAGGGCTGGCCCGCCGGCAGCACAGTGGCCATTTTGGGCAAAAACAGCGCGCACTGGCTTCTGGCGGACCTGGCGATCTGGATGGCGGGCTACGTGTCGGTGCCGATCTACCCGACCTTCAATGCCGAGGCCTTGCGCTACATCCTGGAGCACAGTGAAGCCAAGGCCTGTTTTGTCGGCAAGCTCGACGACACGGTCAGCCTCAAGGATGGCGTTCCCGCCACAGTGACACTGATCACGCTGCCTTTGGCGCCGTCGTCGGTCAAGGGCGCATCCTGGGACCAACTGATTGCCGGCAGTCAGCCGCTTGCCGGCCAACCAGTGCGAGATGGCGAGGGCCTGTGCACCATCATCTACACCTCTGGCACCACCGGCAACCCCAAGGGGGTGATGCACAAGTTCAACGCCTTGACCTGGGGCCTCAAGGCGGCCGCGGCACGCATCGCCATGAACAGCGAGGACCGCTACATCTCCTACCTGCCGCTGGCCCACGTGGCCGAGCGCATGGTGATCGAGCAAGGTGTGTTGCACAACGGCAGCCGGGTCTTTTTTGCCGAGTCGCTGGACACCTTCGTGCAAGACCTGCAACGCGCACGCCCGACGGTGTTTTTCTCGGTGCCACGTTTGTGGGTCAAGTTCCAGCAAGGCGTGCACCACAAACTGCCG
>JAUXWC010000290.1 GCA_030685025.1 Rhodoferax sp. | reverse complement strand
ATCAAGAACGCCGCCGTCGCCATCGCCAACCCGGTGTCCGGCGACTCGGTGCGCATGACCAACTACCATTGGCAGTTCTCGATCGAGGCCATGCGCGAACGGCTTGGCTTCGATCATCTGTTGGTGGTCAACGACTTCACGGCGCTGGCCATGGCCTTGCCCAGCCTGCTGCCCACGCAGCGTCGCCAGGTCGGTGGCGGCGCGCCGGTAGCGCGCAGCGTGGTCGGCTTGATTGGCGCTGGCAGCGGGCTGGGTGTGTCGGGCCTGATTCCCGCTGACAACGGCTGGATCGCTCTGGGGACCGAGGGCGGCCACACCAGCTTTTCGCCACGCGACGCACGCGAAGTGGCGATCCTGCAATACGCCTGGCGTCATCACCCCCATGTGTCGTTCGAGCGTCTGTTGTCTGGCCCCGGCATCGAGTTGACCTACCGCGCGCTGCGCGAACAGGCGGGCAAGCCCGACTTGGCCATGGGCGCGCCGGAGATCACGCAACACGCGCTGGACGGCAGCGATGCCTTGTGCGTGGCCACGCTGGAGGCGTTTTGCGGCATGTTGGGCACCGCCGCCGCCAACCTGGCGGTGACCCAAGGCGCCTTTGGCGGCATCTACATTGGCGGGGGCATCGTGCCCAAACTGGGCGACTTTTTTGACCGCTCGATGTTCCGCCACCGCTTTGAGGACAAGGGCCGTTTCAGCGAATACATGCGCGGCATTCCGACCTACGTCGTCACCTCGCCCGAGGCCACTTTTGTCGGCGCCTCCATCATCCTTGCGGCCCAGTTGCGGGGTCTGAACTCGGCCGAGGGTTCGGCCATTCTGAGCCAGATCAAGCGGGCGCTGGGCAGCCTGTCGCCGGCGGAACAACGCGTGGCAAACCATGTGCTGGCGCACCCGCGCTCAGCCTTGAATGACCCGATCGCCCAGATCGCGCGCGCCGCCGATGTCAGCCAGCCGACGGTGATCCGTTTTTGCCGCACGCTGGGCTGCGAAGGCCTGTCGGACTTCAAGTTGCGGCTGGCCTCCGGGCTGACCGGCACGATGCCGATCACCCACACCCAGGTCACGGGCGAAGACTCCATGCTGGAGCTCGGCGTCAAGGTGCTGGGCAATACCGCGTCGGCCATTTTGCAGGTGCGCGACCATCTCAACCGCGACACCATCGACCGCGCCGTAACACTGCTCAGCGCCGCCGACCGAGTCGAGTTTTATGCCTTGGGACAATACGGCGTGGTGGCGGATGACGCGCAGTTCAAATTTCTGCGTATCGGTGTCTCAGCCAACGCCTGCACCGATCCCCGCCTGCAAGTACTCTCGGCCAACGTGCTGCGCCCGGGCGTGGTGGTGGTGGTGATCAGCAGCAGCCAGCAGCCCAATGAGTTGCAGGTCGTGGTGGAGAAAGCGCGCGAACGCGGTGCCGCAGTGGTGGCGATCACGCAGAGCCAGTCCCCGCTGGCGCGCAAGGCCGATGTCTCGCTGATCATCGACCACCTTGAAGACATGGCCACGCAGTTGCCCATGATCAGCCGTATCCTGCATCTACTGATGGTCGACATTCTGGTGGTCGGGGTGGCCATGCGACGCCCCCGCCAGGACCTGGGCGCCGAGGCAGGCCAGGCCGCGGGCACCTTGATGGGCACCTGGTCGGAGCAAGGTGCGGCAACCGGAAAACGACCCAGTCCGGGCGTGAGCACGGCCAGCCTGCTGGCCCACCTCAACGCACCCGGTCGCTGACACCGGCCGCCAAAGCACGCGCCTGACCGGCGCGCAACATTGCCCCAGGCCTCATAAACAGCGCGAACCAGACCGACCAGACGTGGTCTTACCCCGCGCAGCAGGAAAGCTGCTTCACATCCTTGAAAAAGGTCTGAGCACAGAGCTTCAGCCCTTCAACCATCGTCAGGTAGGGAAACAACTGGTCGGCCAGTTCCTGCACGGTCATGCGCGCCCTGATCGCCAGGGCCGCAGTCTGGATGATCTCACCGGCCTCTGGCGCCACGGCCTGCACGCCGAGCAAGCGCCCGCTGCCCACCTCGGCAACGATCTTGATGAAGCCGCGCGTCTCAAAATTTACCAGTGCGCGCGGCACGTTGTCGAGTGTCAGTGTGCGGCTGTCGGTCTTGATGTTTTGGGCCTGTGCTTCGGTCTCGGTCAGACCGACCGTGGCCACCTGAGGATCGGTAAACACCACCGCTGGCATGGGGGTCAGATCGAGCGTGGCATCGCCGCCGGTCATGTTGACGCCAGCGCGTGTACCGGCGGCTGCCGCCACATAGACAAACTGCGGCTGATCGGTACAGTCCCCAGCGGCAAAGACGGTGGGCACGCTGGTGCGCATCGCATGGTCGATGACGATGGCTCCCCGCGCATTGACTTGAATGCCCGCCGCATCCAGATTCAGCCCGCCCGTGTTGTGGTCCCGGCCAGTGGCCACCAGTAGCTTGTCAGCGCGCAGCTCGCCGTTCAAAGTGGTCAGCACAAATTCTTCGTTCGCGTGGATCACCTGACTGGCCTGGGTGTGCTCCAGCACGTCGATGCCTTCGGCGCGAAACGCCTGTGTGATCGCTTCCCCGATGGCCGGGTCTTCGCGGAAAAGCAGGGTGTGGCGCGCCAAAATCGTCACCTTGCTGCCGAACCGGGCGAAGGCTTGCGCCAGCTCCAGCGCCACCACCGACGAGCCGATGACGGCCAACCGGGCCGGGACGGCGTCACTCGCCAGCGCCTCGGTTGAGGTCCAGTAGGGCGAGGCTTTCAAGCCGGGGATGGGTGGCACGGCCGGGCTGGCACCGGTGGCGATCAGGCAGCGGTCGAACGCCAGCGTGCGCTCACCGCCCTTGTGCAAGCTCACCGTCAAGGTGTGACTGTCCGCGAATCGCGCAGCGCCACGTAGCACCGCGATGGCGGCGTTGCCGTCCAGAACGCCTTCGTACTTGGCCTGGCGCAATTCGTCAACCCGCGCCTGTTGCTGGGCCAGCAGGGCGCGCCGGTCAATGCGCGGTGCACTGACGCCGATGCCAGCGTCGAACGGGCTGTTTCGCCTTAGATGCGCGATATGGGCGGCGCGGATCATGATTTTGGACGGCACGCAGCCAATGTTGACGCAGGTACCACCCATGGTGCCGCGCTCGATCAGTGTCACCCGCGCGCCAAGTTCAGCCGCTCTGAGCGCTGCCGCCATCGCCGCTGCGCCGCTGCCAATGATGGCAATGTGGAGGTCGCCACCATTTGCCCCAGACCGACTGTGGCCTGCAGGCCTCACCGGTGCCTTGGCGTCTTGCATGGTCAGTTCTTGAGCGTTGACGGATAGCCGGCGTCGCCGGTCGCTCTCATCAAGGCCTGCGCCGTGGTTTTGGAGTCGTCAAAGGTTACTTTGGCTTCACGCTTGTCGAACTGCACATCGGTCTTGCTCACACCCTCGACTTTGCCCAGCGCGGCCTTGACCGTGAACGGGCAGGCGGCACACGTCATGCCGGGCACCGAGAGTGTCACGGTTTTGGTGGCGGCCCAGCCTGGCGAGGCAACCAGGGCGCAAAGCGTGAGAGTTGAGAGCAGGCGCTTCGCTGCGGTCAGGGTGGTCGATTTCATCGTAATCTCCGGGCTAGTAAAACAAGGGCAGGATGTAGGGATAGGCGAGCGCCACCGCGGCCAACGCGGCGACGCACCAGAAAATGAGTTTGTAGGTGCTGCGTACCTGCGGGATGGCGCAGACTTCGCCCGGTTTGCACGCCTGCAATGGGCGAAAAATACGCTGATAGGCGAAGTACAACGCAAGCAGCGTCGCGCCGATGAAGATCGGGCGGTAGGGTTCGAGCACAGTCAGGTTGCTGATCCAGGCACCTGAGAACCCTAGGGTGACCAGGAGCAAGGGGCCGAGGCAGCAGGTCGACGCGAGAATCGCGGCAAGACCACCTGTGACGAGGGCGCCACGCCCGCTATTGGGGTCTGACATACGTTGTTCCTTCCAGATCGTTGACCACGGCGTAAGATTACTTCCGTAGTTGAGTACGGAGTCAAGCACCATGGCGAAACAATTTGAAAATCTCACGATTGGAGCCTTCGCCACGGCGGTCGGGGTCAGCGTCGAGACCATCCGTTTTTATCAACGCAAAGGGCTGTTGCTTGAACCGCACAAGCCGTATGGCAGCATTCGCCGTTACTCTGCGGCCGACATCGCTCGCCTGCGCTTCATCAAGTCCGCGCAGCAGCTTGGCTTCAGCCTCGACGAGGTCGGCGAGTTGTTGCAGTTGGAAGATGGCACGCATTGCGATCAGGCGCGCGCCCTCGCCGAACACAAACTCGTCGACGTCCGTCGCAAGCTGGCCGATCTGGCGCGCATCGAATCGGCGTTGGCCGCGTTGGTGCCTCAATGTTGCGCGTCCGAAGGACAAGTGAGCTGTCCACTGATAGCCGCCTTGAGAAATTAACGCGCACACCCAGAAGAACGCGGCGAAGTCGGCAATGCGCTTGGCCTGCGCCAGATTGTGTGTCACGAGCACGGCGGAGGCGTTCGCTCATGGTTTGACGCCGCGGCGTGCCTCGGTGGGACCATTCAATCGCCAGTCATAGCCGAGAAAGTCGATGCTGGCTTTGCCTGCCGCCAATTCGCCTGCGGTTTGCGCAGTCAAGCCCAAGGGCTGGCTGTAGTCCCAACTTGAGTGGCTGAGATCGAACTTCGCATGAGCGCCTTGGGTCCCGCAAACAGCAGCACGAAGATCATTACAAGACGAGCGACCCGGTCGCGGGCGACGGGTACGCAAGCCTTCCGGTTGCCTTCGGCAATGTCAGGAAGATGCAGTAGGACCTGAGTTGCAGACGGTTGTGACATCGGCATGCTCCTTCAAGCCCTGCGCCAGTTGTGATAGCGCTCAAGCCAGACCAGCAGTTTTTTCGGTGCATGCGCGCGCTTCCATTCGCCGGCCACGTACTTGTTGGCTTCGGCCAGGGTCGGATAGGTGTGAATGGTGCCCAGTATCTTGTTGAGACCGAGCCCATGTTTCATGGCCAGCACGAATTCCGCCAACAAGTCGCCCGCGTGCTCGCCAACAATGGTCACCCCCAAAATGCGATCCTTGCCGGGCACGGTCAGTACCTTGACAAAGCCATGCGCGGTGCCGTCGGCGATGGCGCGGTCAAGGTCATCAATTCCGTATCGGGTGACCTCATAGGCAATGCCCTTTTCCTTGGCGTCTTGCTCATTAAGGCCCACGCGCGCCACCTCGGGTTCAATGAATGTGGCCCATGGCACCACCGAATAGTCAACCTTGAATTTCTTGAAATTTCCAAACAGCGCATTGACGGCGGCGTACCAGGCCATGTGAGCGGCCGTGTGGGTGAATTGAAAAGGCCCCGCCACGTCACCGGCGGCATAGATGTTGGGGTACAGGGTTTCGAGGTATTCATTCACGGCCACGGTGCGCTGGGTCGGGAGCCCCAAGTCTTCCAGGCCATAACCCTGCAGGCGCGCCACCCGGCCAACCGCGCAGAGCAAGGCATCGAACTCAATGCGAATCTCGCTGCCGCGATGTTCCACCACGATGAACTTGCGTTCACCATCGCGCTCGCAGCGCAAGGCCTTGTGACCGGTCAGTACGTCGATGCCATCGTGTGTCAGCGAGTCCCGTGCGAGGTCGGAGACTTCTTGGTCTTCACGAATCATGATGCGTGGCGCCATCTCGATTTGCGTTACCTTGGAGCCCAACCTGGCAAAGCTCTGGGCCAGTTCGCAGCCAATCGGGCCGCCACCCAAAACCACCAGCCGCGCGGGTGGTGCATCGAGCTTGGCAAACTCGTCCCACAAGGTGTCACTGGTGACGTAGCCGACCTCATCAAGCCCGGGCAACGGTGGCACGAACGGGCGGGCACCGGCCGCGATGACGATGCTGCGAGTGGTCAGGCGTTGTGTGCCGCCATCGTTCAGCTTGACTTCCACCGTCCAGGGATCGACGATGCGGGCGTAGCCCTGCAGTACCTCCACGCCCAATTCGGTGTAGCGTGCCACGCTGTCATGCGGCGCCACGCCGGCGATGACCGCATGGACCCGCGCCATGACCTTGGCGAAGCTGAATTCTGGCTCAACCGCTGTCAGGCCATAGTGATCGCCGTGGCGCATCTGGTTGGCGATGCGAGATGATTTGATCAAGGCCTTGCTGGGCACGCAGCCGTAGTTCAGGCAGTCTCCGCCCATCTTGTGCGCCTCAATCAGCGTCACCTTCGCTTTCACCGCTGCGGCGATGTAGGACGTAACCAGGCCCGCCGCCCCGCCACCAATGACGATCAGATTGCGGTCGAACTTGGATGGCCGCTGCCATTTGGCGTAAACGCGGCGTCCTTGGAGCATGGCCGTGAGCTTGCTTGCGACGATTGGAAACACTCCGAGCAGTGCGAAAGAGATCAGCAGGCCGGGCGACAAAATTCCGGACAGGCTCTGCAATTGCGCCAGTTGCGTGCCTGCATTGACGAACACCAGCGTGCCGGCCAGCATGCCGACCTGGCTGACCCAGTAGAACGTGCGAGTCCGCATCGGCGTCAGCCCCATCAACAGGTTGATCAGGAAGAATGGGAACACCGGCACCAGGCGCAAGGTAAACAGGTAAAGCGCCCCGTCCTTGGCCACGCCCTCATTGATGGTCTTGAGCTTGTCGCCGAAACGGCGTTGAACAGAGTCGCGCAGCAAGAAGCGCGACGCGAGGAACGCCAGTGTTGCGCCGACGCTGGATGCGAATGAGACCAACAGCGTGCCGCCAAGCAGGCCGAACAAGGCGCCCATCGCCAGCGTCATGATCAACGCCCCTGGCAAGGACAGCGCCGCCACAATCACATACAAGGCAAAGCCGACAACGGGAGCCAGCCAGGGTGAGCGCGCCTTGAGCGCGAGAAAGTCGCCCTGGCTGGCCTTGAGGGTATCCAGCGTCAGGTAGTGATCGAGATCGAACACATGGAAGGAGAGCGCCAGCACGACGATCAGTAGAACAAGCAGGGCGCGCTTCATGCGGTGCCACCTTCATCGTTCAGTGCGCCACCGCAACTGCTGCCTTGGCCGGCGGTACAGCCATAACAATGTTCCGCGACGCGGATGGGTCGGCCCGCCGGGTCCTCGGTCAGCCGATGGCGCGTCAGCATCGTGGTTAGTCTGTCCATATTGGTTCGATCGGGATGGTGACTCGCATGATACTTATCTGGTCTGCGTTCGTGCGGGGCAGCCAATCGGCTTGTAAGAAAGTAGCTTCGTCCCCCGACTACAGGAGCAGCACGGCGCAGCAAACCCGTTCCGTGCTGCCTTAAACCTGAATCGCCAACTTTTCAAAGGATTGCTGACATGAACAACCAAACCACGACTGCTCGTTACGCGTCCGCCGCCGCCTTGGCGTTGGCATTGGGCGCCGCCTTGGCGATTGCGGCAACGCCCGCGGCGGCGCAAATGGCCGACAAGGACAAATGCTTTGGCGTTGCCCTCAAGGGAAAGAATGACTGTGCCGCCGGGGCGGGAACCACTTGCGCCGGGACATCCAAGGTCGACTATCAAGGCAATGCCTGGTCGCTGGTCCCGAAGGGCACCTGCGAAAAAACGGCGTCAAAAACATCGCCCACCGGCTACGGCCAATTGGCGGCATTCAAGGAAGCCAGGGTCTGATGACGGCTCCGCGGCGGAGAACTTGACGTGACCACCCCGTTCGGGTTGCCTAGCCGAGCCGGCGTCGGCCTGAAGAGCGCCCACATTCAGGAGATTCTGAAGACCGAGCCCGACGTCGGGTTCTTCGAAGTTCACGCCGAGAACTACATGGTGGAGGGCGGACCTTTTCACCATTACCTCACGCGCATCCGAGAGCGCTATGCGCTCTCGGTGCACGGGGTGGGGCTGTCCATCGGGGCCGACGCCCCGCTTGATGTCGGTCATCTTGACGCGTTGACGGTCTTGCTGGAGCGCTATCAGCCACAGTCCTTTTCAGAGCATCTGGCATGGTCCACCCACAACGATGCGTACCTGAACGATCTATTGCCCATTGCCTACACCGCAGCCACCCTGCAGCGCGTGTGCGCGCACATCGATCAGGTGCAGTCGCACCTGAAGCGCCGCATGTTGTTGGAGAACCCCGCCACGTATGTGGAATTTGCCGAGTCGTCGATGGACGAACCCACGTTTTTGAACGAGGTGGTGCGTCGCACCGGATGCGGGTTGCTGCTCGATGTGAACAATGTCTATGTCTGCAGCGTGAATCACCACCGCGATGCGCAGGCCTACATCCGCTCACTGCCGCTGGCGCAGGTGGGAGAGATTCACCTGGCCGGTTTCGCCGAGCAACAAGATAGCCTCGGCTACCCGTTGCTGATCGACAACCACGGCTCACCGGTGGCCAAGGCAGTGTGGGACTTGTATGCTTTCGCGCTGAGCCTGACGGGTGCCGTTGCGACATTGATAGAGCGCGACAACGATGTGCCGAGTTGGCCCGTGCTGTTCGCCGAGGTCAGCCAGGCTGACCAGCAATTGCGCGCGCTGTCGGGCACCCCCCTGTCGTTGCCGCGCGGCACCCGGGCGGAGGCCACGACATGAACAGCCAGGCCAGCTTTGCCCGTGCCTTGCTCGACCCCGGACTCGAGTGCCCCGGCGGCCTGACGACCTGGAATGGCTCCGACCCCGAGGACCGGTTTGCGGTGTATCGCAACAATGTGACCGTGTCATTGGTCGATGCCTTGGCGGACACCTTTCCAGTGGTGCAAGAGCTGGTCGGCGAGGAGTTCTTCCGCGCGATGGCCAGAGTCTTTGTTCAGGCGCATCCACCCCGCTCGCCGGTACTGGCGCATTACGGCGCGTCCTTTGCTGATTTTGTGCAGTCGTTTGCACCGGCTGCGTCGCTGCCGTATTTGTCGGATGTCGGTCGTTTGGAGATGTGCCGCGTGCGGGCCTATCACGCGGCCGACGTGCCTGCGGCCCAACCCGAAGCCCTGCAAGCGGTGTTGACCGACCCGCGGCAGCTTGTGTCCGTGCGGCTGGGTTTGCACCCCTCTTTGCAGGTGGTCGAGTCGCGCTTTGCCGTCTTCTCGATCTGGGCCGCCCATCAGGGAGCGGGCAGCCTTTCATCGGTGGACCCTGCAGTCGCTCAGACCGCACTGGTTTTCCGCGGCGGCCTGGATGTCGAAGTCCTGGAATTGACCGCCTGCGCGGGCCAGTTGGTCAGCGCGTTGCAAAGGGGTATCACCCCAGTTGAGGCCGCAGCCGCGGCTGCGGCAAACGGTGGCGACCCGGCGTCGGAACTGGCGAACGCGATCACGCTGTTGATCCGCTTTCAGATCATCACCACCATCACAACCGGAGACGACCATCGTGAACACTCGCACTGAAACACTCGCAGCGCCCACCACCGGCAAGACTCTTTCAGTGCCGCGCCTGGTCCGCGGGTTCAACGCGATCTGCGCGCGCCTGCCGAATTCGTTGCTCGCGTTTCTAGCTCGCTTCTCGATCGCGGCCGTATTCTGGAAGTCGGGGCAGACCAAGATCGAGGGACTCTCAATCGACATCGTGAGCCGGGATTTCACACTGGGCTGGCCTCGACTGTCGGACTCGGTGGTCGCCTTGTTCAGGGACGAGTACCACCTGCCCCTGGTCTCCCCCGAAATCGCAGCGCCCATGGCCGCGTTTGCCGAACACCTGTTTCCTCTGATGATTTTGCTTGGGTTGGCCACGCGCCTGTCCGCGTTGGCGCTGCTGGGCATGACCTTGACCATCCAGTTGCTGGTCTATCCGGATGCTTATCCCACTCACGGAACCTGGGCCGCAGTCTTGTTGTACTTGATGGCGCATGGGCCTGGAAAACTGTCGCTGGACCACTGGATTGCGCGACGTTACCCTCGCGAGGCATAAGCACCGACACGCTGCGGCGGGACCTCAGCCCTCATTAGTGTAAAGTAGTACCTCTTTACCACTAATCCCAAGGTTGCGATTGCCCTGGGGTCGATCATCCAAACCCGCACCGGCGCACCCAACCGTGGCGTACTAAGCGGGAACCGCGACGGAGACCGGCGCGTGAAGGCGCCGGGATGATCAGGATGGGCCGCTGTTGATCAGGCCCTGTACCGTGGCGACGATTGCAGTCCATACCACTGGAGTAATTACTTCTTCGGTGCGCGGGAGAGGCCCGTTTTCGCGGTCGCTGAAATAATTGATCATGCGGTCGCACCCCTGCGCGAGGCTGGCTTTGCGGCCTCGGCGTTGATCGCTTCCTGCAAGGCCGCAACGCTGGCCAGCACCGTATCCAGGGGCGGGATGTCGCCGAAGATCATTCCGGACATGGCCGCGTAATCCCGTCCGAGGGCGTCATGCATCGCGGCGTCGGGGGTCAGCGTGAACGTGCCTGCCGCTGCAGATTCCAGCCCCAGGTCGGGACTGCCGAAGAACAGTCTGGCATGCGTTGCGCAGTCGGCGGCAAGACCGTGATCGGCTTGCCAGGCTTGAGCTCCCTCCGCCTGCGCGAGTCGATGAATGTCGTAGTAGTGACGCGTTACTCGTTGGCCTTCGTGCCGCAGCTCTTGACGACGGTCATACCATTGACGCAAACCGTGGAGGATCATGACCTTGTCCCAGAACGTTCGTTCCGGTTGCACCGTCGTGACATTGCGAACCGCAAGGTCCAGATCAGCCAAGTCTGCCGCGACGTAAGGTGTCACTGCCGCGGCGATGTGCGGGTCCAGTGCGGATTTCGCGCCAGCTTCGATCTTGACAGCGGCGCGAATGTAGTCGCCTTCGGCAGTTGTGACTGCCGGATACCAGAACAGCAGGGTTTGACCGTCCTTGTCGTCGGGGTCTGCCTCCAGCCGGAAACGTTCTCCGGGAATTGCATTTGCCGCGATGTCGGTGAATTGCGTGGTCAGCGGCCCCTCGATGTAGCTCTGGCAGGCGTCGCGGATGGCATCGAGCCGAGCACGACGTTTTTTGCCACTGAGCCCATCCAGGTCTGCGGCTTCGACACCCTGACCCAGGTCGTCGCGAAACACTGTGATGTCGATGTCCTCGGAGAACCGCGAGATGAGGCCGAAAGCCTTCGACAGGGATGTGCCGCCCTTGAACAGCAGTCGCGGGCCGCCAGCGGGCAGGCCGTTGAACAGCGCGTCCAGGGTCCAGCAGACCCAGAAGTCCTTCTCGACGTTCTGGACCGCAGTGCCCAGGCGCGCCGCGGCGCCCAGGAAAAGATCCCTGCGCTCGGAGTCATCTGCGGCGATCACGGTTTGAAAGTTAGCGTTCAAGAAGCCTCCGTGATCGCGCTCTTCGAGCAGGGGCGTTTAGGGGTTTTGCTGGTCTTAGTCCGTTTTAGTAGTGTGGCCGTTGCAGTTTTAGGATCACATCCCGGCAGTTCGCGGATGAGACTTTGCATCCAGGTAGGCAATGTACTGAAGCCTTCCAGAAGGTCTTTGCGCATGGCATCACCGTGGACAGGCTCTGCAAGCAGCTTGCTCAGCTTGCTCAAAATTCGCTGCCGGTCCGTGGCCAAAGTGTCCTTCAACCAATGCAGTGCCTGCACTACACGCATCGCCGGCCGGCCGGCCCAGTACAGGCGGCTGGGGGCCGTCTGCTTGAACTCGATGACGAGGTTGTCCAGCTTGACGGCTCGACGCCGCGCATCCGTGTGAATCGTGACGCGGGCGGGCACCGCGTCAGTCAGACCGAGGTCGTTGGCGGCAGTCATGCCATCAACGAGCAGCCGAAGTTGATCACGGCGTGCGATGGCATCCACGACGGCGCGATAGTCTGGACTGGTGGGCCGTTTGGTGAGGCGGTTGATGGCCGGCCTATCGTACAGCCCCCTGTCGATGCGCCGCAGTTCACCGCCGCGGACCATGCGTTGCAGCGTCTTGTCGACGGCGTCACGGTTGCCGTAAGAGGCAAAGTCCGTCGGCACCCAGACATGGCTAGCCCCGTCGGCTTTGACGAGGGCTGCGACAGCGGATTTGAGGTCGGACATGGTTGTCCGATGTTTGTAGGCGTTTTCCGGACTTCAGGCAAGCTATTTGTCCGAAAAATGTGGCTAATTTCGGACGATAGCGGATGTCTCTATTTTTTGTCCGGAAGTTGTAGCTTTATTTCGGACAAACCCTATTTGACGATACGACCTTGAGAAGCTGAGTGGCCACGCATCGCGGCGGGTTCCTTCGTGAAAATGTGCCTCGATCATCTATCACAACGGTATCGAGCCTTGTTTGCCCCCTTGGTTTCAAAGAAGGAGTGGCGTCCCGGCGTACCGCCGTCGGGCTTGCGGGCGTTGCCCCGGGCCGCGTTCCGAGTCACGGCCATGCGGCTTTTGATCCCAATACCAGAACGCCATTTTGCCCGGACACCGCCATGCGCTGGAGGCGATGAAGCTGTGCCGCTCCAGCATGGCCCCGCGCATGTTGGCGCAGTGCAGCAGTTGTGATGAGCAGCGCTTCGTTCCCCACTCCTGTGGGCACCGCAATTGTCCGGATTGCCAGCATTTTGAGAGCAAGCAGTGGATTGAGCGGCAAACCTGGCTGCTGGTGCCGGGCAGCTATTTCCTTGTCACCTTCACCTTGCCCGCTGAACTGCGCGGTCTGGCCTCGCACCACGAGCGCGTGGTGTATGCCAAGTTGATGGAGTGTGCCTGGGCCACGCTGAGCACCTTCAGCCAAAACCACAAACACTTGCAAGGCAGCCCCGGCGCGGTGGCGGTGCTGCATACGCATTCGCGCAAACTTTTGCACGCCAACAGCAAGCGCCTGATCGCACTACTCAAACGGCTGGTGTTCAAACTGGCGCCAAGCAAGTGGTCCACCCCGACACCGCGAGCGCAGTGGGTGTGCCCGTGTTGCGGCGCTCCCATGGTCATCGTCAAGCGGCGCATCCCGCCGTCTGAGATTGACGATCCCGCTGGTGCCACGCCACAACAACAACAGGAGTTGGCGCTTTAAGTACAGTCTGTAGCGAGACCACCGGCGCGCCAGCACGCCCGCACGGGTGTGGTGGTGGCGTTCGCTCGAAAATAGTCGAAAACAGCTTGCTGGCTCAGCGCCATTGAGCCAAAGTCGGCAATCAGCCCTTGCAATGGGGGTTTTGGTCAGCGCCGTGCACGGGCTTTGCAGTGCCTGGGTCCGTCGTAGCCGGCGGGGCAGCGGGAGATATTTTCATGCAGGGAACAGACGCTTCGGAGCCGGGCTTGTCCAACAACCGGTTCAGATCGTGGCTCGCTTCGCGATCACGATCTAACCTTATTCGCCGAAATAAGCTTGAATTGGGCCACCGGACGGGATTGCGCCATCACCCGCCAAGGCGCATGCCGCCTTGGCTCGCCACCGATTTCCCCAAAAGTCGAAGCCATCTTCATTCCCTCAAATCTCGTCGCCTATCCTGGTCAAATTTGCAGATTGCCAAGTTCGCAGTCTCAGCCCCTCGTGTGGCTGCCACTATAGCTCAGCCAGTCAGCCAGTCAGCCAGCCAGTCTGCAGTTCGTGCCCGCGCGCGCTCCTCCAGATGCGCATACCCCGTCTCACTGCCCAGTCGTGCATCGACCACGGCCCGGCCAACCGTGAAGTGGTAGAGGTCTTGAAAGCGCGTGGTGTCGAGTTGCAGCGCGTCGTGGACCACGTCGTCGAAGTAGCAGCCAATGCCGGTGCCTTGCAGGCGGCAGGCTTCGGCCTCCAGGTAGAGCGCTTGGCCCAGCATGCCCGCCTCCCGGAAGCGCTGGCGATACAGCCAGGCGCGCGCCGCGCTGATGTCGTCGAAACGGGCCAGCGTGGCCAGCATGAACGCGCCGTCGGCAGCGATGTCCTGGTGGCAGGACGCGGCGCGCGGCAACACGACACTGCAAAGCTACTTGCGCCAGCGCGCGCGTGCCCGCACCAAGACACCCTGACGGACGACTTTCAGGGCGGGATTCATGTCGATATTGGTGTAAAGTAGTACCTGTTTACCATTAACCCCAAGGTTGCGGTTGCCGTGGGGTCGATCATCCAAACCCGGGCTCGCACGCCCAACCGTGGCGTGCCAGGCGGGAACCGCGCGACGGAGACACACTGTGCAGCACCTTGACGCTTCTTCGACGATCCCGGCGCGCGAACTGCTCGCCCAAACTCACGCCGCCGGGCGCACGGAGCTGACGCCGCCTGAGCTGCAACACCTGTTTGGCACACTTGGCGTGGCTTGGCAGCCCCAGGCAGACCCGGCCAGCAGTGAACCCGAACTGCGTGTGCGCCTTGACTACACGCGCGAATTCGGACTGGTCATGCAAGCCGGGTTGGGCGGACTCGATGGCCAGTTGGATGCGGCCAACTTCCAGCCAGATCGTGCCTCGGTCCACGCCGTCGTGGCGCTCACCGACGCAGCGGACTTCTTGCGCCTGTTCCAGCGCAGCCTGGCGTACCAGAAGCTGGTGCTGTGGCGTCAGAGCCGCAGCCTGGAGTCACCCGACGCGGTGCTGAGCGAGCTGTTCGGGCGCCTGCTGGCGCTGGCCCATGCGTGGCGTCCCGAGCACCCGAGCGCGCCGCTGATGCTGGCGCGTCTGGACATGGATGGCCTGCGTTGCAGCCCGACACCCCACACCCATCTGGGCGAGTGCGCTTTCGTCGCGCCACCCAGGCCTCGCCTGCCCCGTCCCATCGAGAAAATCGAGCAACTGATCCACCC
>JAUXWC010000274.1 GCA_030685025.1 Rhodoferax sp. | reverse complement strand
CTATGCTGTTGTGCTGCAGTCGGCTGCATCCACGGTTTCACCCACTTTTTTCTCAAGGAGACTCCCATGTACCCCAGACGCCTTGTCCTGTCCGTTGCCATGACCACCGTGCTCGGCTGCACCCTCCCCTGGGCCAGCGCGCAGACGGCGCCAGCCGCCAGGCCCCACAAAGTGGTGTTTCAGGTCAGCGACGCAGACCCCGCCAAGTGGAGCCTTGCGCTGAACAACGCGAAGAATGTCCAGACCGACCTGGGCAAAGACCAGGTTGCGATCGAGATCGTGGCCTATGGACCCGGCATTGGCATGTTGCGAATGGAGTCCGTGGCGGGCGCCCGGGTTACGGAAGCGATGGCCGCCGGCGTGTCGGTCGTGGCCTGTGAGAACACCATGCACAACCTGAAGATCACGCGGGACGACATGCTGCCCAAGATCGGCTACGTCGCGGCCGGAGTGGTGCAGTTGATGGTCCGGCAAAAAGAAGGCTACGCCTACATCCGACCCTGAGGGTTTGACGCCGTGACCAGCCATCCGATCGTCCAGATCAAGCCGCTTGGTTTCCCTTGGGAGACCATCGACCCGTTTCTGTTTTGCGCCTACCACGACGACGCCTACCCGCCGGGCGACGGCCACATGGGGCCGGCTGCGTCGCTGGCGGGGCGCGACATCGGGCAGGACTTCAGCCGCAAGGATGGCTGGAGCATGTACCACGGCGCGCGGGTACCGGGCTTTCCGGCCCATCCGCACCGTGGCTTCGAGACCGTGACGGTGGTGCGCAGGGGCTTGATCGACCATTCCGACTCGCTGGGTGCCACCGCGCGTTTTGGCGGTGGCGACGTGCAGTGGGTGACAGCCGGCAAAGGCATCGTGCATTGCGAGATGTTCCCGCTGCTCAAGAGTGATGCACCGAACCCGCTGGAGCTGTTCCAGATCTGGCTGAACCTGCCCGCAAGTCGCAAGATGGCGGCACCTTACTTCACCATGCTCTGGTCGCACCACATCCCGCGCCATGCCACCACCGACGCGGCTGGGCGCGGCACCGAGGTGGCTGTGGTGGCAGGCTGCATGCTGGGTGAGGCAGCGGGCCGGCCTTTGACCCCACCACCCGACTCCTGGGCGGCGCAGGCGGATGCCGACGTGGCGATCTGGACGCTGCGCATGGAACCCGGTGCGCAGTGGACTCTGCCGGCTGCCGCCGACGCCAGCACCCGACGCACCCTGTATTTCTTCAAGGGCAATGCGGTGTCCATCGCCGGCCAGCCGGTGCGTGGTCACGCGGCGATAGAGCTGCGCGGCGACGCCGCGGTGGCCTTGGTCAATGGGGATGAGGTGGGCGAATTCCTGCTGTTGCAGGGCAAACCGATTGGCGAGCCGGTGGTGCAATACGGCCCGTTTGTGATGAACACGCAGGCCGAGATTGCCCAAGCCATGGCCGATTATCGGCGCACCCCGTTTGGCGGCTGGCCCTGGGCCGATACGGCACCGGTGCATGGCCCCGACCCGGCGCGTTTTGCCCGCCACCCGGACGGGCGCGAGGAGCGGCCGGCGCCTCAAGAGGCCTGAAAAAAAACGCGCCTCGGGGCGCGTTTTTCTTGACTGGAACTTGACTGAAACTGGCGACGGTTTACCTGGAAACCACGCGCACCATCTCCAGGCACTTGTTGGAGTAACCCCACTCGTTGTCGTACCAGCTCACCAGCTTGATGAAGGTGCCGTCCAGCGCGATGCTGGCGTCGGCATCAAAAATCGAGGTACGGGTGTCGCCGCGGAAATCGGTGGCCACCACCTTGTGGTCGGTGTAGCCCAGGATGCCCTTCAAGGCGCCTTCGCTTTGGGCCTTGATCTCGGCGCAGATTTCCTTGAGCGTGGCTTCCGTGCTCAGCTCCACCGTCAGGTCCACCACCGACACGTCGGACGTCGGCACACGAAAGCTCATGCCGGTGAGCTTCTTGTTCAGCTCAGGAATCACCACGCCCACCGCCTTGGCAGCGCCAGTGCTGGAGGGGATGATGTTTTCCAGAATGCCACGCCCGCCGCGCCAGTCTTTGTTGGATGGGCCGTCCACGGTCTTTTGCGTGGCGGTGGCGGCGTGCACGGTGGTCATCAGGCCACGCTTGATGCCCCATTTGTCATGGACCACCTTGGCCAGCGGGGCCAGGCAGTTGGTGGTGCAGGACGCGTTGGAGATGATGGCCTGGCCCGCGTAGGTCTTGTCGTTGACGCCAAACACGAACATCGGCGTGTCGTCCTTGGAGGGGGCCGACAGGATGACTCGTCTGGCGCCGGCATCGATGTGCTTCTGCGCGGTGACCTTGTCCAGAAACAGGCCGGTGGACTCGATCACCACCTCGGCACCCACTTCGTTCCACTTCAGGTTGGCCGGATCGCGCTCTTGCGTCAGGCGAATCTTCTTGCCATTGATGATCAGCGTATTACCGTCGACCGCAATGTCACCCTTGAAGCGACCGTGCACCGAGTCGTATTGCAGCATGTAAGCCAGGTAATCCGGCTCCAGCAGGTCGTTGATGCCCACAACTTCAATGTCGCTGAAGTTCTGCAGCGCCGAGCGCAACACGTTGCGCCCGATGCGGCCAAAGCCGTTGATACCAATTTTGATCGTCATCATCATCTCCACGAGTTAAAAACCTGAAACGCCATGGTTCGTCATTGCGAGCGTAGCGCGGCAATCCATGACTTCCTGGATTGCCGCGCTACGCTCGCAATGACGATTCAAGGTACATAAGCCCTCTGAGAACGCGCTACTTGCCCAGCACCTTTTGCACCGTGTCAGCCACATTCTCCGGCGTGAAGCCGAACAACTTGAACAACACCGGGGCCGGGGCCGACTCGCCGTAGCTGTCGATGCCAACGACCGCAGCGCAGCCGTATTTCCACCAACCGTCCGTGACACCCATTTCGACCGCGATGCGCGGCAGCCCGGCCGGCAGCACGGCGCGCTTGTAGGCCTCGTTTTGTTTGTCAAACGTAGTCGTACTGGGCATGGATACTACCCGTACAGCTATCTTTTTGGAAGCAAGCAGCTCTTGCGCCTTGAGCGCCAGTTGCACTTCGGAGCCGGTGGCGATGATGACCGCCTGGGCCTTTTTCTTGAGCCCCACTTCGCTCGGCTCCGCTAGCACGTAGGCGCCTTTGCTGATGTCGGCCAGGCCCGCCTTGGGCGCGTAGTTGATGTTCTGGCGGCTGAGCAACAGCGCGGTGGGCTTGGTCTTGTTCTGCAAGGCCACGGTCCAGGCCACGGCGGTCTCGGCAGTGTCACCGGGACGCCAGACGTCCAGGTTGGGGATCAGGCGCAGGCTGGCGGCGTGTTCGACCGATTGGTGCGTGGGGCCATCTTCGCCCAGGCCAATCGAGTCGTGGGTGAACACGTGCACCACGCGCAGCTTCATCAAGGCCGCCATGCGAATGGCGTTGCGGCTGTAGTCGCTGAAAGTCAGGAAGGTGCCGCCGTAGGGAATGAAGCCGCCATGCAGGGCGATGCCGTTCATCACAGCGGCCATGCCGAACTCGCGCACGCCGTAGTTGATGTGGCGCCCGCCATTGCTCTCGCCGGTGAAGTCAAAACGCAGGCTGGGCGTGGACTTGGTGTTGGTGAGGTTGGAGCCGGTCAGGTCGGCCGAGCCGCCCAGCAGCTCGGGCAAGGCGGCGGTGAAGGCTTCCAATGCGAGCTGCGAGGCCTTGCGCGAGGCCACCGTCTCGGCCTTGGTGTGGGCGGCCACGGCGGTGTCCACGGCCACCTGGGCGAAGTTCTTGGGCAACTCGCCCTTCATGCGGCGCAGCAGCTCTTTGGCGAGTTCCGGGTAGGCGGTCTTGTAGGCGGCGAACTTGTCGTTCCAGGCTTGTTCGGACGCGGCGCCTGCGGCCTTGGCGTCCCAGGCGGCATAGATGTCCTTGGGCACCACGAAGGGCGCATGTGGCCAGCCCAGGGCTTCGCGCGTGAGCTTGATTTCTTCGGCACCCAAGGGCTCGCCATGGGCTTTGGCGGTGTTGGCGCGGTTCGGGCTGCCTTTGCCGATCGAGGTCTTGCAGATGATCAGCGTGGGGCGCTCAGTTGATTTCTTGGCCTCGGCCAAGGTGCTGGCCACCAACTCGGCGTCGTGGCCGTTGATCGGGCCCAGCACGTTCCAACCACAAGCGACAAAACGCAGCGCGGTGTTGTCGATGAACCAGGGCGTGACGTGGCCGTCGATCGAGATGCCGTTGTCGTCGTACAAGGCAATCAGCTTGCCCAGCTTCCAGGCGCCGGCCAGTGCCACGGCTTCGTGGCTGATGCCTTCCATCAGGCAACCATCGCCCACGAACACGTAGGTGTGGTGGTTGACGACATCGTGCTTGAGCTCGCCGTCCTGGCGGTTGAACTCCTTGGCCAGCAGCTTCTCGGCCAAGGCCATGCCCACGGCATTGGTGATGCCCTGGCCCAGCGGGCCGGTGGTGGTCTCGACGCCGGGGGTGACACCCACCTCGGGGTGGCCGGCGGTCTTGCTGTGCAACTGGCGGAAGTTCTTCAGCTCACTCATCGGCAGCTTGTAGCCGGTGAGGTGCAACAGGGCATAAAGCAGCATCGAGCCGTGGCCGTTGGACAGCACGAAACGGTCGCGGTCCAGCCACTTGGGGTTGACGGGATTGTGCTTGAGGTGCCTGCTCCACAGCCCGACCGCCATGTCAGCCATGCCCATGGGCGCGCCGGGGTGGCCGGAGTTGGCTTGCTGCACGGCATCCATGGCCAGCGCACGGATGGCATTGGCCATGTCGGCTTGGGTCGCGGTGTTGGGGGTGGTCGGTTCAGCCATCGGTGCCAAGTCCATTGTGGTGTGGGGGTAGGGGGAAACCCGACATTTTACCGGGCGCGGGGGGCCAACGAATTTGTTCGGGTTACGGTGGAGGAACAGCTCGGGGTTTGCGTATAGTCTGGCCCATGCAAGGACTGCATCTGACCGCCGATCTTTATCACTGCCAGTGTGCGCCTTCATGGCTCGTGGATGCCAGCGCCTTGGGACTGCGTTGCGTGGCCGCGGTTGAAAGCGCTGGCTTGCAGGCCGTGGCGCAGGTGTTCCACACCTTTCCCGCCGCTGCCCACGGCCCGTCGGGCGTCACGGCCACGGTGCTGCTGGCTGAATCGCACCTGTGTGTGCATACCTGGCCGGAACAGGGCGCGGTGACGCTGGATGTATACGTGTGCAACTTTGGAGGCGATCACTCGGCCAAGGCGCAGGCGCTGATGGATGCTCTGCTGGCGCTGTTTTCGCCGCTGCGGGTGCAGCACCATCAACTGCAACGCGGCGCGATCAACGCATGAGCGCGGCGCCGGTGAAGGCCATGATCATGGCGGCAGGGCGCGGCGAACGCATGCGTCCGCTGACCGACACCCTGCCCAAACCCTTGCTGACAGTGCACGGCACGCCGCTGATGCAGTGGCACATGGAAGCGCTGGCGCGCGGTGGCTTTTGTCAACTGGTGATCAACACCGCCTGGTTGGGTGATCGGATAGTCGACCAGTTTGGGAGTGTTTTTGAGTTGCAGGGCGCGTCGCCATTGACCGGATCGCTATTGAATTTAGAGCGTGTGACGATTGCCTACTCCCACGAGGGGCGCGACTTCGGTGGTGCACTGGAAACGGCCGGCGGCATCGTGCGGGCCTTGCCCTGCTTGGGCGAGGTGTTCTGGGTGATGGCGGGCGACATCTTTGCGCCGGACTTCCGTTTTACCCAAAGCGCAGTCGATCACTTCATGGCCAGCGGCAAACTGGCACACCTGTGGCTGGTGCCCAATCCTGAACACCACCCGCAAGGCGACTTTGGTCTGACGCCCGATGGGCTGGCGCTCAACGACGCGCCGCAAAAACACACCTATTCGACCATTGGCCTGTACCGCGCCACCCTGTTTGCGCCGCCCTATTGCGACATTCCGGCGGGCAACCCGAACGGCGTCAAGGCGGCCCTGGTGCATCTGTTGCGCGCGGCCATCGACCAGGGGCGAATCAGCGCCGAGCGGTACCAGGGCGCTTGGACGGATGTGGGCACACCGCAGCGCTTGCAGGCACTGAACCAGCAGTCAGCCCGGTCGCGTCCCTGATCTCAGATCTGATTGTCCTGCGGTCGACTCCGAAGCACTGGCTGGGCATCGCTCGCGGGCTGACCCGGTTGCCTGCCAACAACAGGGCTCGGCGATGGACTGCCCAACGGGCTGCTTGGACCGGTCTGGGACCCAAAACCAATGGTCGATGTGCCGTCTCTCTTGGGCGCGGGCATCTCCAGCGTAAACGCGAAGTCGCCGCTGCCGAGGGCGCCCAGGAGCGCGCTGCGCACCCCCACGGCACGCAGGGTCACGCCGTCGTCCACCATGGCCCCGACCTGAAAGGGGCGCGCGGGTTTGCCGTCCACGGCGATGAGTGCCGCACCGTTTCCGCTGGGCGACGCCACCACGCCTGTCAGGACAAACCGGCTGGCCGCACTGGGCGCTTGGGCAAGGGCCGCGGGGCCAGTCGCGCCCAGAAGCCGGGCCACCACCTGGGGCTCGACGTGCACGGTCCCGCTGATCGCCAGCGGATCCAGGTGCGGTGGCGGCCTTTGGTTCCAGCGTTGCACCCACCAATAGGCACTGGCCACGACCAGCGCCGTCACGAGAAAGGCAACAGTTCGCGGCAACCAAACACGGGAGACGGGCAAGGACATGGGGCGGCCATTGTAGACGCTGGCGCGGTCTTGTGGGGGCGACCGCGGCCCACCCGCAGTGGCGCTGGCATGTCGGCCTGGGCGCCGAGGCCGCCCGGCCGCTTGACGGTCTCCGCGAAGAACGGCCCATCGACAGGCGCGCAAGAACCGGCTGCTGAACCTGCCGCTGACCCGGGTGGTCTGACACCCCTCGGAAAAAAAGGCCGTGCAGTGCACGGCCTATACCTCGGCAAGCCCACCATCGGCCCCTGCGAGGCCGATGGCTTGTCGGTGCGGCGTCAGTTGACGTTGACGATGCTGGCCTCGCGGCCCGGCATGCCGTCACGCCACATCAGCAACAGGCCGGTCTGCGACGGCGAAGCCGCCGCGCCATCGGCAGGCGCCGTGATGCTCAGCGGTGCCGACACGCCGGTCGGCACGCCGAACCCGCTGGCCGCGGCGCTGAACTTCGGCGCCGACAACTGGTAGGTCATGGTGCCGATCAGGTCGGTGATGACGCCCGTGAAATAGTTGTCCACCCCCTGCACGCGGAAATTGAATGGCTGGGCCGGGTCGATCACCGTCTGGGGACTACCGGCGTAGGTCGGCCGCACCGGAACGGTGAGGATCCAATTGCTGCTGTTCAGGTCGGCAGTGGTGAAGAAGTAGGCGGTGGACGGGCAGTTCGTGGCGGGCACGCAACCGGTCAGCTTCTGCAGGAAGGCCAGACTCTGGTTGCCGGTGGAGCGCGACGCGGTGATCTGCCAGTCGTCGATGCCGTCACGATTGGTGTCGATCCGCACGCGAACGGTGAGGTTCATGTTGGGGGAGCTGGTCGGGTCAAACCGCGACACGGCGAACTGCACGCCGGTGTTGGCGCCACCGCCTATGTCGATGCCGCGCACGCCGGCTGCTCGCAGGTCCACGACCTGGAACGAATCGCCAGGGCCCGGCAGCGAAGCGTAGGGCAACTGCGGGCTGACACCCGTCAGCGCGAACACATCGGCGTTTGCCAAGGTGGCGCCGCCCAGGTTGCTGACCGTCATGGCACCGCTGCCCGCCACCAGCGTGACGCTGGACGACGCCGCACCTTGGTGCGAACGGCGCGGCATCACGTGCCAGGGCAGGCGCACGGCCTCGCTGCCGTCGCTGAGCGTCAGGTAGCCGTCGTACTCCACGTTTGCCAGCAGGGCACCGTTGGCCGCATTCGAGCCACCGTTGACACCCGTGGCCTCCCAGACCGGCAGGCCTGCCGGGTTGATGTTCATCTGCAGATTGAACGCGGTCGATGAATCGGCTGGCACGCTCACGCTGGCCGGCGCACTGAGCGTCACGCCACCGCTGGCAGCGTCGTTGGCATAACGAAACGATGAGCTGATGGTGTAGGTCTTGGCCACCGGTCCGTAGTTGCGCACGACGACCCGCTTGCGCAGCACGCGGGCGCTGGAAGTCGGCTGGTAGCCGAACGACAGCGACGTGGCACCCGGGTTGGCCGAATCCCACATCGCGGTGCTGTTGTCGATGGCGCCGACCACACGCAGCTCGCCTGCGCCGATGCGGGTCACCGGGGCCAGCAGACCCGGCAGGCGGGCCGGATTGGTGGTAATGCTGTTGTCGGCCGCGCCCATCAGGCGCGCCTTGACTTCATGAGGATGCAGCGTGGGGAAGGCCTGCAGCAGCAGTGCCGCGGCCCCGCTGACCACCGGGGCGGCGCCCGAGGTGCCGCCAAACACGGTGTTGGCGTTGCCCGTGCCGACCTCGGCGCTGAGCGAAGCACCGGGTGCACCAATGTCCGGCTTGATGAACGAGTAACCCGGGTTGGGGCCGCGTGACGAGGTGCTGGCCATGCTGCCATTCAGGCTGATGCGCCCGCTGTAGCTCATGGTGGCGCTGACGGCGCCCGCGGCTGCGGCGCTGCGCAGCGCATTGCCTGCGGCCTGCGTGATCACGAGGGTGGTGTTGTAGACCGTGCCCCCGCCGCCGAAGCTGAACGACGGCGGGTCCGCCGCCGCGACGTTGTCCGAGATCACGATGCCCACCGCACCGGCATTGCTGGCGTTGGCGGTCTTGATGCTCACGGCGCAGGTGCCGCGGCTGATGAGCGCGATCTTGCCGGTGAAGAGGCCGGCCGCGTAAGGCGCGCAGCCGCCGCTCGCGAGATTGGCATCGGCGGCCAGTTGGCCGCTGATGTCGGCCGTCAGCGGGTTGGCCCAGGTCTGCATCGAGGTGTTGCCGTTGGCGCCCCCCGGCGTGGTGACGAGCGGAAAGGCAAACAAACCCGTGACCTGGGTCTGCGCGACGCTGATGGCCTCGGGGGCCGACGAAGGCGAGCCATTGATGTAGGGCACGTCACCGCCGTTGCCGGCCGACGCCGACACCACGGTGCCGAAGCGAACCACGTTCTGGGTGGACGCGGAGCTGGGGTTTTCGCGCTGGCCGAAGTTGGCACCCAGCGACATGTTGACCACGTCGACGGCGTCACTCAGATCACCGTCACCGTTGGGGTCGAGCGAGTAGTCCAGGGCCTGTAGGATGGCCAGGCCCGAGCAACTGGTGGCGACGGCGCTGCACACCTTTACGGCATAGAGCTGCGTGCCCGGTGCCATGCCCATCCAGAGGCCGTTGGCGCTGCGCCCGCCGGTGATGTCGGCGACGTGGGTGCCGTGGCCGCCGCAGTCGATCGGGTTGGGGTCGGGCTCCAATGTGGGCGAGGTGTTGGGCCAGCGCTCACCCACGAAATCGAAGCCGCCAACGACCTTGGATGTCCACACCGGCATGCTGGTGTTCTGCGTGGTGGGCGCGCAGCTTGCGGGCGTGGCCGCGAAACCATAGGCCGTCGCGTAGGCGGCGGTGGTCCCGGCGCCGCCCAGGTTGTAGTGCGTGAAGTCGATGCCGGAGTCGAGGATCGCGACACGCACACCCGTGCCGTCGATGGACGGCGCGCGGCCGCGCACGGTGTTCGCGCCGACGTAGGCGGTGGTCGTGGCCAGTGCCATCTGCGCATCTTCGACCAGCATCACCCCATTGACCGAAACCACGCGCGACAAGGCGCCCAACTGGCTGGCGTCGATGGACATCAGCACGCCGTTGCTGGCGTGCGTGAGCTGACCCACCAGCGTGGCGCCCAGGGCTTGCGCGCCGCTCATCACGCCGGCCTGCTTGGCCTTGAGCTGTTGCACGTAGGCGCGCTGTTGGTCACCCGTCCAGGGCACCGACTTGCGGGCGGCGCCAGGCGCGCGCGCCGCGGTGAGCGCCACCGCCAGCGGGGCGTCGGACAGGTAGGCAATGACATTGACGCGCTCGTTCGGCGCCAATGGCGTGGCCGCGACGGCGGCTGCGGCCGGGGCTGCGGCGGGCACGGCGGCCGGCGTGGCGATCAGTTGGCCCTGCGCAGAGAAAGCGCACAGGGCAGCCGCTGCGGCGGCCATTCGGGTCATGTTGTTCATAGGGACTCCTCGAGACAGAGATGCTGTGTGTTCAAAAACGACGGCTGCGGCACCCCATGGAATGCCGGCAGCCCGTGGCAAGGAAAGGACGGATTCAGCCCGTACGGTCTTGCCGGCGGCGCGAGAAGCCGGCCAGCAGGCCCAGCGCCACCAAGCTCAGCGCCAAGACGTTGGGTTCCGGGACGCGGGCGTTGATAACGTAACCGGTGGTGTCCCAGACCGTCGCGCCATTGAAGTCGTTCCAAAAGGACACGCTGCCGCTGCCGGCCCAGGCGCTGCCGCCGTTGCTCAGGGTGTCGAAGATCGAGCCCGCGCCGTCGTCCGGGTCCAGGCCATAGAACGAGACGGCGATGTAGTAGTCCCCCACGCCAAGGTCGATGGAGAAAGCGGACCGCGTGTCCACGGGCGTCACTGAAGCATCGTTGTTCCAGTACAGGCCGTTGCCGAAGCTGTCGAACAGGAACAACTGGGTGTCGGGAATGACGCTGCCAAAGGTGTCGAAGAAGTATCGGCCAGCGTATCCGACACCGAACTTGAACATGTCCACCAAGTTGGGGTCGTGGCCGCCGCGGCCGTCGATCAGATTGCCAAGGATCATGAGGCCACCCTCGGCGCCGCCCGCGACCACGTCGGTCGCGCCAGGCAGGTTGCCAGTGCCACTGGCTGACTCGTTGAAGGTAGTCGGCGCCGCCATCGCGGCTGTCGACAGCGCCAACGCTGTCAGGCCCAGAGCGAGGATCCTGGTCAAGGGTTTGAAGAGTTGCTTCGATTGCATGGGAAGACCGCTTTCGTCAATGTTGATGGACATCCTCATCCGCCGCGCCGCAGTGCCAGACCTGTGGGCTCCGCCGGTCCCGTGGAGGAATCATTCGGCCTGCGCTTGGCGCCCTGAAAACAGTGCCGCACGAAGGATGAACTAGACACGCACATTCCGTGCCACCGACCTTGAAGTTGGCCGACCTCAGAGAGGAGGGGAGGCCTCGCCCGAAGTCGAGACGCCGCGATTGACCGCCCCGATGTCTTGCGCCTGTAAGGGCTACCGACATCGGGAAATCCCTGGGAATTCATCAACCAAAGGATGGCCGATCGGCCCGTGTTCGCCCTCAACTCACGGGGCCACCGGATGCCCGTGATCGGAGGCGGCACTGCCGTGCTTCTGGTGCGGACGATGTCGGCACTGGCACACAGGTGGCACCCGGGTCAGGGATGACACCGCAGGTGGAGACCGAACTTGCCGGGTAGGCTGCGAGGCGCTGCAAGGCCTGCTGCAGCGCGACGGGGTCGGTGCGGCGGATCGAAAACGCCAGCCACCCCTGCGGTGCGCCGCAAGCCTGATCTGGCATGGCGATCGTGCGGCAATCGCTGTCGCCGCTACAGACCGCGTCGCCCACCAGTGCGTTCACCGCTTGGCTGGCGGCTGCGCGTTGTGGGTGGGCCGTGGTCGTGCCGCCGGCCCCCCCCGCCAGCGCCAAGACGGCCAGGCCGCCGACGCCGCCGAGGCGGCTGAATGGATGATGCCACGGGCGCATGCAAGCATGATCGCATGAGAGCCTGTGCGTATCAAGGTGATGCCTCCAAGCCGCCGTCGTGCACCGGGCCAGCCAGCGCGAGCGCGGCGCGCAGTCTGGGCACAATGGCCACCGCCGCGCAATGCTTGACGAGAGCCTGGTGAATCGGCTGGTGGACTGCAAGCCGCAGGCGTTGCGTGAATGGGGTGGTCAGGTCGTCTTGGCAGGCACACCCCAGCGACACCATGCGTGTTCCAGGGTCTTGCAGGTCTGCGCGCCCTCGGTGATAAAGGCGATCCAGCGCATAGTCCCGCACCGGCGGCATCTCCCGAGGGAAGCGTGACGACCAACCCACGTATCCCGAGCCACACAAGCGATACGCAACGACGCAGCGCGCCCGAGACCAGCGAGCCAAGTGTTCAAGTTATTGCGGCTCGGGTCCTAAGGTCTGGATTCAGGCCAGGCACCGCTGGACACCAGATTGGTTTGTGCTGGCGGCGTCGACGGAAGTTGACAGCTACTCTATTGATAGCGCTCCAGCGCGCTCGCCGCCTTCTTCCAGCAGCATGGCGTGCGCGATGTCGAGTGCATCTTCCCCAACGCCGATCCCAACCAGCCGCTGGTCGCGCCGCCGGCGCGGGGTGGCCGCGCAGAAGTGGGCCAGTCGGCCTTCAGCCTGAACAAGCTCAATGAACCCAGCGCCTTCTGGGATGCCTTTCGCGAGGCACTGGAAGCCTTGGGCGTGCGTGCGGCCAGCAGCGCCAGCGCCTACGACGAAGCGCATGCGCTGGCGCGCAGCTTCCTGCCGGCACACGAGCGGATGGCACGCAGCGCTGCCAGCCGGCGCTTGTTGGGCGATGCCTTCGTCAGCGGCTACACCGCCGTGAAGGCGCTGGAGTATGAGCGCTATCTGCACGAAATCAGCGCCTGGGAGCGGCGCTTTCTGCTGCCGCAAGGCTGATGCGGCCCGCGCAACCAGCGCTGCGCGGACCGTGGCGTCAACGGGTACAGTCAGGCTTCTTGGACATTTCGAGGGGAGTTGTGCCTAAACTTGACCGTTATCGTGGCGCAAGCACCGCGGGCGTGGCGGCGCTGACCATCGGCCTGGCCACCTTGCTGGTGCCCGAAACCAGCCAGGAAGCCGACAAGGTCGCACTCGTGGCGTTCTCCAGTTTGCCGCCTGGGCCGGTGCGAGAGCCCTGGCGCTATGCCACTTTGCCGATGAAGGCCAAGACCCACTACACCATCGTTGAGATGGAGGGTCGGCGTGTCCTGAAGGCAGAAACGGAGCACTCCTACGGCAACCTGGTTCATGACACACATATCCGGCTGGGCGACGGCGCCACCCTGACGTGGCAGTGGCGGGTTGACCGCCCGGTGGCGGACGCCGACCTGCGCAAAAAGTCCGGCGACGATGGCGCCGCCAAGCTGTGTGTGTTCTTCGACTACCCCAAAGACCAACTACCCCTGAGCGAGCGGCTGCGCCTGAGCCTGGCCAGCAGCCTGGTGGGCGAACCCGTGCCCACCGAGTCACTGTGCTATGTCTACGACAACCAGTTGCCCGTTGGCGCCGAGTTGCCCAACGCGCTGAGCAACCGTATCCGCATGATCGTGCTGCAAAGCGGCAAGGACCGGCTGGGCCAGTGGATCAGTGAGTCGCGCAACGTCGTGGCCGACTACAAACGGGCCTTCGCCGACGAATGGCGCGGTGAAGTGCCCGAGGTGATCGGCGTGGCGGTGCAAGCGGACTCGGACAACTCCAAGAGCAATGGGCTGTCGTACTTCGGGGACATCGTGTTGACCCCCTGAGCGCCCCGGCGGCGCCCCGCCGCATCGAGGCACCTGGCCACCGCTTCAGATTGATGATAGCCGCGCGGGCCGCTGTCATGGCTCCGACCGGCGTGGCGCGGCCGGGGCCAAGCATCCTTGCGCCTGCCCCAGCCCCTTGAGAAAGGCCCTTCGAACCGTGCCAGCCGCCATGGCGGCGGCAACTTCCCGCGCATACCGTTCAGCGCCGGTGAGTTTGCGGACCCAACCGCGAAATGGGATGACGCCTTCAGCGGCGCTGCGCAAGGCCCCAACCGCCGCGTTGCCCATCGCGTCCGCGCCACGTTCGACCAAGCCGACATCAGACGCCACCGTCGGGGCATCCAGGTCGGGTCCCAGCACTGCATCCAGCGCTTGAACATTGGCGGCGAATACCTCGCAGCTTGCCTTGAGTGGCACCACATAGGGGCCCTTTTGCGCGGCGATCAACACAGCGGGAATCTCTTTGCGCAGCAGATTGAGGTCACTCAGGGGTGTCGTGGCCGCATCGGCAAACTGCTTGCTGCCAGCGGTCTGCGTAGCGCCGGGCTCGGGCTCAGGCACAGGCGCAGTCGAAGTAGTGGCCGGCCGAGACGGCTCGGGCGTCGCACAGGCGACGAGCGTGGCGGCAGTGATCAGCAATGCAAGAACTCTCATAAACACGAAGGCTAACAGGATTGGACCGCGATTCGCCTGTGGCAGCCGTCAAGCGAGACCAACGGTCGTCGCGCAGAAGGCCCGCGAATCGCTGGTGCGAACTTATTCCAAGATCGGCTGGATCGCCACCGCCACCGGCTCGCGCCGCAGCCATTTCAGCACCCGTTTGATCAGGTGTTCCAAATCGTCAATGTAGGTAAACACCGCCGGCACAACCAACAGGCTCAGCAGTGTGGAGGTGATCAGCCCGCCAATCACGGCAATCGCCATCGGTGAGCGAAAGCTCGGATCAGCGCCCCAGCCCAAAGCCAGCGGCATCATGCCGGCACCCATGGCGAGGGTGGTCATGACAATCGGGCGGCTGCGCTTGTGGCAAGCGTCCACCAGTGCATCAAAGCGCGACAGGCCGCGCTCGCGCCCCAACACGGCGTAGTCGACCAGCAGAATCGAGTTCTTGGTGACGATGCCCATCAGCATGATCAGGCCGATCATGGACGGCATCGACAAGGCCCGTCCGGTGAACAGTAAGGCCACAAAGGCACCGCCGATGCTCAGGGGCAGGGCCGCCAGAATCGTGATGGGTTGCATGAAGTCATGGAACAGCAACACCAGCACGCCGTAGATACACAAGACCCCAATCAGCATGGCAATGCCAAAGCTGGCGAACAAGGCCTGCATTTCCTGCGCGTCGCCCAGCTCGGCAATCGTCACCGACGGTGGCAGCGCCTTCATGCTGGGCAGGGCGCGGGCTTCTTCGTTGACCTCGCCAAGCTGGCGGCTGCCCAGCTCCACGTCCAGGGTCACGTTGCGGCTGCGGTTGAGGCGGTCAATCTGCGCTGGGCCACTTTCCATGGTGATGCTGGCCACGCTGCCCAGCATCACCGGGCCGTTGCGACCCGGTACCGTGAGGCGCGCCAGGGCAGCCAGATCGGCCCGCACCGCATCAGGCAGCTTGACCCGAATCGGCACCTGACGTTCGGACAAGTTGAGTTTGGACAGGCTGGTGTCGTAGTCACCCGCCGTGGCCACGCGCACGGTCTCGCCAATGCTGGCGGCGGTGACGCCCAGGTCGGCGGCGCGCGCCGAATCGGGCCGCACGATGATCTCGGGGCGCACCAGCGAGGCGCTGGAGCTGACGTTGCCCACGCCCTTGAGCGTGCGCAATTCGCGCTCGACCTTTTGTGCGGCTTCGACCAACGCCAGCGGGTCTTCGCTCTTGAGAACGAGCTGCATCTTGACGCCGGTATCGGGCGGGCCCACGTTGAAGCGGGCGCCGGGGATGTCGGCCATGCGGGCGCGAATCTGCGCGTCGATGTCGGGCATGGATTCACTGCGGTCATTGCGGTGGCTGGTGGTGATGGTCAGCACCGCGCGGCGCGCCTCGGCGGAGGCGCCGGGAGCAAACGCGTCGCCACTGGAGCCACCGCCAATCGAGCTGAACACGCCTTTGATAGCCTTGATCTCCATCATCGCAACACGCGCCCGCTCGGCCGTGACACGGGTCTCGGCCAGCGTGCTGCCCGGTGGCAGCTCGATCATGACCTGGGTTTGCGCGCGGTCGGCGGCCGGCACAAAGCCGGTCGGCAACAAGGGCACCAGCGAGACAGAACCGACAAAAAAAAGGGCCGCGCCGGTCATGGTGAGGTGCCGATGACGCAGACACCAGCGCATGGTGCTCATGTAACGCGCCATGACCCAACTGTCGGGCTCCTCTTCGGGTGGTTTGCTCTGATCGGCGCGGGACGCGTTTTTGTGTGGCTTCAGGATGTAGGCGGCCATCATCGGCGTCAGCAGCCGTGCCACCATCAGGGAAGCCAGAATCGCCAGCACCGCCGTCCAGCCAAACTGCTTGAAGAACAAGCCCGGTATGCCGCCCATGAAGGCGGTTGGCAAGAACACCGCCACCAGCGCAAAGGTGGTGGCGATCACCGCCATGCCAATCTCGTCGGCGGCCTCCATGGCAGCCTGAAACGGCGACTTGCCCAGCGTCAAGTGGCGCTCGATGTTCTCGATCTCGACAATCGCGTCGTCCACCAGCACGCCCACCACCAAGGCCAGTGACAGCAAGGTGACGGTATTGAGCGTGTAGCCGAAGTACTTGAGGCCCAGGAAGGCCGGAATCACCGACAAGGGCAGGGCCGCCGCCGACACCAGGGTGGCACGCCAATCGCGCAAGAACCACCACACCACCAGGATCGCCAGCAAAGCGCCTTCGTACAGCAGTTCCATCGAGCCCACGAAGTTTTCGTCAATCGGCTGCGCGTTGTCAATCACCTGCGTCAGGGCGACGGTAGGGTGTTTGACTTGCAGCTCGGCAATGGCCGCGCGCACGCCATTGGCCACGTCCACTTCGCCCGCCCCTTTGGTCCGGAACACCTCAAAGCCCACCACCGTACGGCCATCGTGCGTGGCCACCGAACGGGGTTCGGCCACGGTGTCGCTCACGCTGGCTACTTGGTCCAGGCGAATGTGACGGCCATCGGCCATGGGGATGTCGAGCCGGGCTAGTTCGGCGGCGGTCTTGACGGTGGCGATGGTGCGCACCGACTGCTCGGCGCCACTGACGTCACCACGGCCGCCCGGTGCTTCCTGTTGCACCAGCTTGAGCCGACGCGACACGTCGACGGCGGCCACATTGAGAGCGGCCATCTTGGCCGCGTCCAGTTCAACGCGTACCTCGCGGCTGGCGCCGCCAACCCGTTTGATGGCGCCGACACCCGGCACGCCCAGCAGGCGCTTGGCCACGGTGTTGTCGACAAACCAGCTTAGCGCCTGGTCATCCAACTGGCTGCGTGCGCCTTGCGCCAAAGGCGCGGCGGTGGCGGTAAAGGTCAACACCACGCGCCCGGCGGTGGAGGCCTTGGTGACGGAGGGGTCGCGCATCTCGGCGGGCAAGTCGGCGCGCACCCGCGCCACGGCGTCGCGCACGTCGTTGACGGCCTCGGGAATCGGCTTTTCCAGGATGAATTCGACCGTGACTTGCACGTCACCATCGAGCACCTTGGTGTAGACATTCTTGACCCCTTGCAGGGTCGCCACCGAGTCCTCGATCTTGCGTGCGACTTCGGTCTCCAGTTGCGCCGGTGCGGCGCCGGACAAAGCGGCACTGACGGTGACCATCGGCAGTTCGATGTCCGGGAAGTCCTGCACCACGTTGCCGCGAAAAGCCAGGATGCCCGCCAGCGACAGCAGGGCGAACAGCATGATGGCCGGGATGGGATGCTTAATGGAGAGCGCAGAAAAGTTCATGGCGACGCTCTACTTGTTGGCGGGTTGCGCCACCACCTTGACCAGATCGCCGTCGTTCAAGAAGCCCGCGCCACTGGCCACCAGCACCGCCTGGGCGTCCAGGCCTCCCAGCACTTCGACCCGCTCAGCCACTCGCCGACCAATCTGCACCTTGAGCTGATTGACCCGCTGGTCCGGCCCCATGCGAAACACGTAGCTGAAGCCATCTCGCACCACCACCGACTGTTGTGGCACGGTCAAGGCATTGGATTGCCCCAACTCGAATTCGCCGCGTGCAAACATGCCGGACTTGAAACCAGAAGCCACGCCCGCCTTGCCATCCGCCGGCAAGTCCACGTACACCAGCCCCGAGCGCGTCTGGGGGTCGACCGTGGGTGCCACCATGCGCACGCGGCCTCGAAGTTGCGCGCCGCTGGCGCTGGTCACGGTGACCGCCGTGCCGGGCGCCACCTGACCCAGTTCGGTGGCGGTGACCTCGGCACGCCATTCGAGCCGGCCCTGGCGAATCAAGCGGAACAGCTCGGTGCCGTTGGCGAGCACCGCACCCACGGTGGCGCTGCGAGCCGAGATCACACCGCCGTCGGGCGCCAGCACCTGCGTGTTTCTCAAGCGCAATTGCTGCGACGCCAGGGCCGCCTTGGCCGACTCGACCCGCGCCTTGGCGGTTTGCTCGGCGGTCAGGTACTGGTTGATCTGCTGGCCACTGAAGGTGCCGGTGTTTTGCAGGGCACGCACGCGGTCGGCGTTGGCAGTGGCCTCCAGCGCCATGGCTGTGGCTTCGGCCACGCCGGCACGGGCCTGCGCCACGTCGGCCTGCACGCTGTCGTCGGCGAAACGGGCCAGCAACTGGCCGCGCTGCACCACGTCGCCCACGTTGACCAGTACCTCGGCCAGACGCAGGCCGCTGCTCTCGGCGCCCACACTGGCCTCCTGCCAGGCCGCCACGTTACCGTTGGCCGAGAGGTGAATCGGCAACGCGCTGGCCTGGGCCTGGGTGGTGGTCACCGTCAGGGCGGGCTTGGAGGGCGCGGCGGCGCCCGGTTTGGTGGTGGGCGCGGCCTGGGGCGAGCGCGCGACCAACAAGGCGACGGCCAGGGCCGCGGCCACCGCGAGCGCCAGGACGGCCAAGGCGGCGGGAGTGAGTCGAAACGTTTTCATGGAACACCTTCAGGAACGGATGCTGCCGCGCCGGGTTGGCTGCGGCTGGGTTAGTCGGCGCTGCGCTTCGGCTTGCACCATGGCCAGGGCGTACTCGACGAGCCGCTCGGCATAACAATCGATCGCCTGCGGAGAGTCGGCCAGAGCGGGCCGGATCGCCCGCGTGATGTCGTGCCCGACAAACAGGTGAATACCCAGCCCGACGATGGAGAACGCCAGGCGATGCAAGTCGTCGTCAGGGGCCTCAAGCTGCAGATGGCGGCCAAGCACTTGCAGCAAGGCCTCGTGGGTCGGCTTGATGCTGGAGGCAATGTGCTGGTCCCACACGCCGGTGGGCTCCAGCATCTCGCGAAAGTGCAGGCGCATGCAATGCTGCACCAGGTCGCCTTGCTTGAGCGGCTCGGTGAACCCGACCAGCAGCCCCGACAGCGCCTCGCGCAGGCTCAAGTTCGGGTTGGCGAAGCCCGTCAGGTCTTGCTCCGGGCGCCCCAGCGGGTCGTCGAACACGGCGCGGTACAGGCCGGCCTTGTCGCCAAAGTAGTAGCTGATGGCCGCGATGTTGACGGCACCCGCCTGCGCGATCTCGCGCGTGGAGGTTTTCGAAAACCCCTTCTCGGCGAACAGCCGCAAGGCCGCATGCAGCAGCCGCTGACGCGCCTCCATGCCGTCGCCGCGCGTGGCGGTGGTCTTGATCGGTAGGTTCATGGGACGGGATTAGAACACCAACATCAAACGTTTGATTAAACTTCGAAAATGACCCCGATGGTGTTGGGTTCATGCATCGGCGCCTGGCCGTAAGGTGGCTCGCAGCGGGCTCCAGCCTTGCCTTCACGAGCAAGGCCTTGACGACGGGATGCCGCTCCTGGGGCGGCGTGCCTGGCACAGGCGGGCTGGCGATAACCATGAAATTCGAATATCTTTTGTTCCTTTTTCATGGTTGATTGTGCTGTTTGCGCTGGAGCAGCTCAGCGGGCTGGTCGTGATTGACGAGGTGCAGCTCAAACCGGGCTTGTTTCCGCTGCTGCGCGTGCTGATGGACCGCTCCAACGCGCCGGGACAGTTTCTCTTGCTGGGCAGTGCGTCGCCGGCGTTGCTGAGTCAGGCCGGCGAGTCCTTGCTGGGCCGTGTGGAAACGATTGAAGTCGGCGGCTTCCCGCGCGCTTACCTGGCCGGGTCGGATGCGGACAGCCTGGCGTGGCGCCACCAAGCCGTCGCCGCGCACGTGCAGGTGGACATTCCACAGTTCGGCATCAACATCGCGGCCCCCGCCATGTTGCGTTTCTGGACCATGCTGGCGCACTACCACGGGCAAGTCTGGTCTGCGGCACCCATGGCGCAGTCCATGGGCGTATCAGAACCGACCATACGGCGCTACTTGGATACGCTGACGCAGACCCTGATGATTCGCCAGTTGCAGCCCTGGCACGAGAACCTGGGCAAGCGACAAGTCAAGGCGCCAAAGATCTATTTCCGCGACAGCGGCTTGCTGCACGCCTTGATCGGCGTGGAGAGCCTGGCGCAACTGCTCACGCACCCCCAATGCGGCGCCAGTTGGGAAGGCTTCGCGCTGGAACAGGTGTTGCGCCTGGCCCAGCCCGATCAAGCCTACTTTTGGGCCACGCACCAAGGCGCTGAATTGGATTTGTTAATGCTGCGTGGCCGCCAGCGCATCGGCGTGGAATTCAAACGCAGCGATGCGCCCACGCTGACCACCAGCATGCGCATCGCCATGCACGACCTCAAGCTCGATGCGCTGTATGTCGTCTACCCCGGCGCACACCGGTTCAAGATCGCGCGGGGCGTGGAGGCGGTGCCGCTATGGGCCTTGCTGCCTTCGCCGCTGGGCGCCCAGCTCAATCGCAGCGGTAGCTAAAGGTTTCAAACAAAGCCGCTACGCGCGTCAGCAATTCGGGGCCAATGAAAGCCGCTGATGTAACGCCTGTCAGCCCGGCATCCGCACAACCGGTGGCGCGAAACCGCTGCAAGGCATAGCGACGCACGCCCATCGCACTCAGACTCTGGGCCAACGCCAGGATGTCAGCCTGCGTATGCAGACTCGGATGCACGGTGGTGCGAAACTCATGCGCCACGCCACTGGCCAGCACTTGCTCGGCGCTTGCAAGGGCGTGGCGGGCGCTGCCGACGATGCGGGTGATGGTGTCGTAGGTGTCAAACCCGGCCTTGATGTCCATGCCAACCCAGTCCACCAGCGGCAAGACCTCGGCCAGACGGCGCGGGTACGCGCCCGCCGTGTGCAGCCCAACGCCAAATCCCATCGCTCGCACCTCGCGCATGGCGTCGACCAGTCCTGGGTCGATGGTCGGCTCGCCGCCGCTGAACACCACTGCGTCAATCAAGCCCACTCGCCGCTGAAGGCGTGCCACCACCTGCCTCCATGCCATCCCGTCGAGTCCGGTGCGTGTCTGAAGGTGCGGGTTGTGGCAATAGCCGCAGCGCCACGGACAGCCCTGCACGAACACCACTGCGGCCAGCTTGCCGGGGTAGTCGGTGGCGGTAAACGGGGTAATGCCACCGATTCTGAGCACCGATTCAGGCTGCCAGGCTGACCTGGCAACTGCGCTCGGTGAAATAAGTGCGCTCATGGAACTCGCCCTTCTTGCCGGTGTTGAAGGACGCCATCGGGCGGTGGTAGCCCATCACGCGGGTCCACACTTCGCAGCGCTGGCGCTCGTCGTCGCGCAGGACGATGGTCTGGGCTTGTGCGCTGATATCTTGTTGTTCGCTCATTACGTTCATGGCATCTCCTTAGGTTGTTTCAAGTTGTTTGCGGGCAATCTCAATCGGTTGGGGACAGAGCTTGCGCACTGCGTGTCGCTGCGGTCTTTCCCGCAATCTCAATCAGTTGGGGACAGAGCTTGCGCACTGCGTGTCGCTGCGGTCTTTCCCGCAATGATTTCAATATCGCACTTCGGGCAAAAGTCGTGGCGCCCGCCCAGGTAGCCGTGTTTGGGGCAGATCGAAAACGTGGGCGTGACGGTGATGTAGGGCAGGCGAAAACGCGACAGCGAGCGTTTGACCAGTTGGCGGCAGGTCTCGGCGCTGCTGAGTGGTTCGGTCATGTACAGGTGCAGCACGGTGCCACCGGTGTACTTGCGTTGCAAGTCGTCCTGCAGCTCCAGCGCCTCGAACGGATCGTCGGTATAGCCCACCGGCAACTGGCTGGAGTTGGTGTAGTAGGGCATGTCCTTGGTGCCGGCTTGCAGAATGTCGGGAAACTGTTTGGCGTCTTCCTTGGCAAAACGGTAGGTGGTGCCCTCGGCCGGCGTGGCCTCCAGGTTGTACATGTGGCCGGTCTGGTCCTGGAATTCGAGCATGCGCGCGCGCACATGGTCGAGCAGGCGAATCGCGAAGGCATGGCCCCACTCGGTGCTGATGTCCTCGCGGTCCTGCGTGTAGTTGCGGATCATCTCGTTGATGCCGTTCACGCCCAGCGTGGAGAAGTGGTTGCGCAGCGTGCCCAGGTAACGCTTGGTGTAGGGAAACAGGCCGTTGTCCATGTGGCGCTGGATCACCTTGCGCTTGATCTCCAGGCTGTCACGGCCCAGCTCCAGCAGGGTGTCGAGGGCCGCCAGCATGCCGGCTTCGTGGCCCATGTGCAAATAGCCCAAGCGCGCGCAGTTGATGGTGACCACGCCGAGTGAGCCGGTCTGCTCGGCGGACCCGAACAGGCCGTTGCCGCGCTTGAGCAGTTCGCGCAAGTCCAATTGCAGGCGGCAGCACATGGAGCGGATCTGGTTCGGCTTGAGTTCCGAATTGATGAAGTTCTGAAAGTAGGGCAGGCCGTACTTGGCGGTCATCTCAAACAGCAGTTCGGCGTTCGGGCTGTACCAGTCGAAGTCTTCCGTCATGTTGTAGGTGGGGATCGGGAAGGTAAACACGCGGCCCTTGGCGTCGCCGGCCATCATCACTTCGATGTAGGCGCGGTTGATCATGTCCATCTCTGCTTGCAGCTCACCGTAGGTGAAGTTCACCTCTTTCCCCGCGATCAGCGGAACTTGCTCGCGCAAATCCTCCGGGCAAATCCAGTCGAAGGTGAGGTTGGTGAAGGGCGTTTGCGTACCCCAGCGCGAGGGCACGTTCAGGTTGTAAATCAGTTCCTGCATGCATTGGCGCACCTCGGTATAGGCCATGCCGTCTTGCTTGATGTAGGGCGCCATGTAAGTGTCGAACGAACTGAAGGCCTGCGCACCAGCCCATTCGTTTTGCAGCGTGCCCAAAAAGTTGACGATTTGCCCGACGGCGCTGGACATGTGCTTGGGCGGTCCGCTCTCCACCTTGCCCGGCACACCGTTCAAGCCTTCGTTGAGCAGCGTGCGCAGCGACCAGCCGGCGCAGTAACCGGCCAACATGTCGAGATCGTGGATGTGGATCGCCGCGCTACGGTGCGCCGCGCCGACCTCGGGCGGGTACACGTGGTTGAGCCAGTAGTTGGCGATGACCTTGCCCGAGACGTTGAGGATCAGGCCGCCGAGCGAGTAGCCCTGGTTGGCATTGGCATTGACGCGCCAATCGAGCTGCTGCAGGTACTCGTTCATGCTGGACTCGACGTCCACCAGCGTCTTGCGGTCGCTGCGCAGCTTCTTGTGCTGCTCGCGGTAGACAATGTAGGCGCGCAGGGTCTTGGGGTAGCCGGCATCGAACAAGGCAGCTTCGACCGCGTCCTGAATCTGCTCGATGTGCGGCGTCACAGGCCCAAGCACCTTGATCTTGGGCACCACCAGGTACTGCGTGAGGCGCCTGGCCTCGGCGCAATCGAACTCCTGCGTGACCTGCGCGGCCCGGTTCAGGGCTTCGGCAATCTTGGCTGCGTCGAACGGTTTGATGCCGCCGTCGCGCTTGATGATATGGGTGAAAACGCTGGTAATGGCAATGCTCATCTTCTGTCCCCCGGTACACCATAGGTAGTGCGGGAACGGATGCTAACCACTATATGTAGTGTCTACAAGGCGAGTTACCCTTGTTTACGACGATCATTGATCTGGATCAGAGTCTGGGCCCATGATCGCCCATTCGGATGGCTCAAAGCTAGGGTCAACCCTCGCTTTTCGCACCCACGACAGCACGCAGACAGGGCCGCCAGCGTCTTGCCCGGCAGGCAGCGCAGCGCGCAGGGTAACATCCAGGCGTCCCCCTCCATCGGAGTCGTGTGCAGCTCAACCTAAGCCAAGTACTGCAGGCGGTCGCACCATCTGGCGCGCCCATTGCATTGGCCCCGCGCGATGCGGCGCTGTTGGCGTGGCTGGCGCTTGAAGGACCAACCTCGCGCACCCGGCTCGCCACCTTGTTATGGCCAGAGAGCGACTCCGATGCAGCCCGCAACGCACTGCGCCAACGCCTGTTCCAACTGAAAAAACAAATTGGCGCGGAATTGGTCCGGGGCGGCGCCACCCTGTCGTTGGCCGAAGGCGTGGCCCACGATCTGCACAACTCGCCCGGTGTGCTGGGCGATCTGGAATGCGGATTTGGCGCCGAACTCGACGCCTGGCTTGGCCAGCAACGTGAGCGCCGGGACGCCCACCGCCGTCAGGAGTTGGTTCGGCGGATCGAGGACGCCGAGCTTGCACAGGACTACGCGGGCGCCCTGGGCCACGCGCGGGAACTGCTGGCGCGCGAGCCGCTGTCCGAAGACACCCACCGCCGCGTAATCCGGCTGCACTACCTGGGTGGCGACCGCGCCGGCGCCTTGCTGGCGTTTGATCGCTGCGAGCAGGTTCTCAAAGACGAAGTCGGCACCACACCGTCGCAGGAGACACTGGACTTGCTGGCCACCGTCGGCGCTACCAATGCACAGGCGCAGGCACCGCGAACCCAATCAGTGCCCGCCAGCGTGCTGCGCCCGCCGCGCATGGTCGGGCGCGACGCCGAGCTCGCGGCCCTGCAACAGCACTGGCAAGCCCACCAAGTGGTGGCACTGATCGGTGAGGCCGGCTTGGGCAAGACCCGGCTGCTGCAGGACTTTGCCAATGCCCAGCCGGGCCTGGTTCGCGCGGCTGGCCGCCCCGGTGACGCGGGCGTTCCGTTTGCAACGCTGGCGCGCCTGCTGCGCGCCGTGATCGCACACGGTGCAGCCTCGACACCGGTGGCGCCACAACTACCCACCGCCTTGCGCCGTGAAGTCGCCCGTGTGCTGCCAGAGTTCGGCGCTTCGAACGCCCTCCAAGTCAGCGAAGGGCCGCGTCCGCCCATCGTGCGCTCGGTGCGCGCGCTGCTAGCCACCCAGGCCAGTCTGACGGGCCTGGCGCTGGATGACCTGCACTTCGCCGACGAAGCCAGCCTGGACTTGCTGGGTACGCTGATCGACGAGGCCGATCCGGGTAGCCCCGACGCCACCAGCACTGAGCCCTTGCGCTGGGCGCTCGCCTACCGGCCGGCCGAAGCCGGCTCGCCGGTTCAGGCCTTGCATGACGCCTTGGCTGAGAGAGCGCGCCTGGCCCCAATCCGGCTCGCCCCCCTCGGTCTGGAAGCGCTCGCGGTGCTGGTCGACTCCCTGGCGCTGCCCGGCGTCGACGGCCAAACCCTGGCGCCCGGTCTGCACCAACGCACCGGCGGCAATCCCTTGTTCGTATTGGAAACCTTGAAACAGGCCTGGGTCGAGCGCTCGCTCTCGCGCCTGGCCGACCCCAGCACGTTGCCGCGCCCGGTGTCGGTGGGCCGGCTGATCGAACGGCGCATCGCGCAGCTCTCGCCGGCTGCTCTGGCGTTGGCTCGGGTTGCCAGCATTGCCGGGGTGGACTTCGGCATCGAGCTGGCTGAGCACGTCCTACAGGCCTCGGCGATGCAGTTTGCCGACGCCCTGGCCGAACTGGAGTCCGCGCACGTCATGCGCGGCGACGCGTTCGCCCATGATCTGGTTTTCGAGGCAGTGCGTGCCAGCGTCCCCGCCACCATTGCGACCCGCACCCATGCCAGCGTAGCGGCCTTCATTGAGCCGCGCTGCCCCGAGCCGGCACGCATCGCGCAACACTGGATGGATGCCGCGCAGCCACGGCGCGCCCTGCCGTGGCTTCAGCAGGCAGCGAGCCAGGCGCGCCAGGCGTCGCGGTTGAAAGAGTGCATCGAATTCCTGGAGTGCAAGAGCGCCATCGAAGAAGCCGCCGGCGATCTTGGCGCCGCATTCGCCTCGCTGCTGGAAGCCGCCGAGGACTTCGTCAACACCGGTAGCGTCGTCGCCGACGGTCGGGCGCAATGCGACCGCCTTGATCGCTTGGCACAAACACCGACCCAACGCATCGAAGCGTGGCTGCAACGCTCGAATTTCGAGAACCAGTCGGTCGATCCGTTTCGCAGCGTCGAGCCGGCGACCCTCGCATTGCGTGAGAGCGTTCTGTTGGACGACCCGCGGCTGGTGGCAGCCAGCCATCAGGCGCTGGCCATAGGGCTGGTTGTGACCGACCGGTTGGCGCAAGCGGCACAACACTTCGAGGCTTGCTTGCCGTGGTTCGATGCGCATGGCACCGACGACGAGCGCAGTGAATTGCACGGCAACCTGGCCCACATGTATGACAACCTCGGCCGACTCGACGCGGCCCTGGCGCACCATCATCGCGCGATTGAGTACTCGCAGGTCAGTGGCAACCTCAGCAATGTCGCCGTGGTGCTGGGAAGCCTCACCTGCAACCGCCTGGATGCGGGTGACCTGGATGCCGCACGCGAGCACTTGCTGCGTGGCCTGCAGATCACCGCGTTGCACGACGACCTGGGGGCTCACAAAGGCTCGATGTACGCCATGCTGGGCTTGTGCACGTCTCAGGCTGGCCACTATGGCGACGCCTTGCTGCAAATTGAACTCGCGATCGAGCTCATGCACCAGCACGCGCGCGGCGTCGAGGTGTTTGCGCATTTGCGATTGGCCGTCTGCTGGCGTCACCTGGGTCAATGGGCGCGGATGCAGCGGATTCTGGACTCGCCGGTAGTGCGAGACAACGAGATGCTCGCGCCGCGCGTCAATGCCGCACTGCTGCAGCACCACTTGGCGGTGGCGCGCGGCCAATCAACCGGCACCGTGTTGCAAGACGCGCTGGACCGACTGCCGCAGGGCGAGCGGCCCGACCTGCGTCTACCGCTGCTGATCGAATACGCATGCACGCTGCCAGCACCGGCCGCCTTGCTTCAGCTCGAAGCGGTTCGCCTAGAGGCGCAAGCGCTGCAGCACGAAGGCACGGTGCTGGCGGCCATGGTGCGTGGCGCGGGCATCGCGGCCGATGTCGACCCCATCGCTGCCGCGCGGTATGCGCGGTCGGCGCTCGCTTTGTCGACGCGCCGACAGTCGACCATGCTGTTGCCAGCCGAGTTGTGGCTGCATGGCGCGCGCGCCCTGTTGGCGGCCGGGGAAACCGCCCCCGCGAGGCAGTTGCTGGCGATTGGGCGCGAATGGCTGCGCTGCACCGCGCGCGACCGAGTGCCCGAGCCCTTTCGCGACAGCTTCTTGAACCGCAATCCAGTCAACCGCGATTTGCTTGCATTGGCACGCCAGCGTCACGTAACGCATGCATAACGCCGCGCAAGCTATAAACCACTTCAGGGCCGCTCGGCGGCGATGACCAGGAGGTCCCATGAAACGAATCACCAACACCATGACGGCAAGCTGCGCCATGGCACTGATCTGCGGCATGACGCACGGCTTGGCGCAGGCCCAGTACATGTCCGGGTACAGCGCCAGCAACTTGTACGGACCCAATGCGGGCATCACGATGTCGATGATGCACAGCATGTCCGAGCGCGCCATGTACGCCAACATGATCAAGAACTCGGCGGCCAAATCGACCGGCAGCGCCAAGCCGTCGGCCGCCACGCCAGCCGCAGGCACTGCCCACGAGGCGCCACATAGAGCGCTGACGGAGACGGACTTCAAGCCCGCTGGACCGCGCACAGTGGCCGAGGAGATCGCGGCCAAGGTTGCGGACCCGCTGGAGCGTCAAAAGGTCGTCCAGATCTGCCGACAAATCCTCGCCGCTATCGAGGCTACGCCAGGCTTTCGCAAGAACAACCTGGCCAGCGCGATCACGGTACTGCTGGGCGTGAGCCAGCAGGTGCTGACGGGCCAGGAGCTCGACGACGCGCAGGCGCAGGCGCTGATGCAAGTGATCAACGACGACATCGTGGGGTCGGGCGCCGTGGCGGGCTGGAGCAACGCGCGGCGAACCTACGCCTACGACTCGATGGTGATTACCGGCGGCCTGATTGCCGGCATGGCGCATAACGGCGCCGAGTCCGGCGACAAAGCGCTAACAGAACAAGCCAAACGCATGGCACGCGACGCAATGGCGAACTTGAAGGTCAAACCCTAGCCTTTGCGCCTGGGGCGCCGAGGTCGGCGTCACAACGCATCACCGGCTCACCGGCTCACCGATCATGCCGCACGGGCCCATGCGGCGTGGTGCCCTTGCGTAAACGCCTCCTCGAACACCGAGTAGCCGGCCCAGTCGCCATGCGCGAAGTTCAATCGGCCAATCGAGACCATCGCATCGCTGGCCGACGCGGTTGCGCGTGGCACCGGTATCGCCATGGCGTGCCCATAGCGCGTGATATCCATCCGCGTGGTTTTGCCGCGCAGATCGGGGTGGGCCAGCGACAACTCCGTCAAGATCTCGTCACGCCAACTTGCCCATGGGCGCTCCAGCAGTTGGCGACGCCCATCACGTTCATCACCCAGGGCGCGGTAGTAGGTCAGCACGGTGGCGCCCGGCACCGGCTTGAGGCTTTGGTGTTGCGCGTCCACATAGCCCAACCCGGCCGCACCATAGATCACGTTGTCCCAACTCGGCGCCGGACCTGGGCGGTCATGCAGCGGTGCCTCGACCTGCAGGTTGGCCACCAGCCAGGGCGCATAACGCATTTGCGCGGCACGTTGGCTCAGCACTTCGGGCGCGCCGTGCACCACCCGCGCCGCGACGAACAGCGGCAACGCCACGATGCACCGCTGCGCGTGCCAGCGCTCCAATTGCCCGGTGTCGGGGTCGAGGGCGTCCACCTCGACGCCGTGCTTGAGCACCTCGATGCGCACTACCACGCGACGACAGCGCAGACGCTCGCCCAACGGGGCCGCCAGGCGCCGCGTCAACCAGCCATTGCCCTCGGGCCAGGTCAGCACGCCGTCGTGCTCGATCCCGTCACCGCCTGGCGCGCGAAAGCCATGGCGACTGGCAAAGTAGTGCATGCCCGCCCACGCCGACACCGTTGCCAGACCGGCACCGTAGTCGTCACGGCAGCAGTAGTCCAGGTACCAGCGCAGATGCGCGTCAGTGAGGCCGTTTTGCTCCAGATGTGCTACGAAAGTAATAGCTGAAAGCGCTTGCTTGAAAGGCGATTGCGGCGATCTTGACGCTGGAATTGACCACTTGGCCGCCAGCCGGGCGCGCTCCACCAGGGCGGCGAACTGCTGGTACTGGGCGTGGGTTTGCGGCCCCACACCCTGCACCGGCAGCAGACCTTCTTGCCAGGCGCCGTCGAAGAACAGTCGCTCCTGCGGACTGTGGCACAGGTGGCGCTCGTCGTAGGTCCAGCGTCCGGCAACGCGCTGGCGTAGCCCAAGTTCTTCCAGCAAGTCCTGCACCTCGTGCGCGTCTTCGCTGGGAACGGGCAGGTAATGCGCCCCCAGCGGGTGCGCCATGCCTCCCAGGCTTCCCGCGCGGCTGTTGCCGCCCGACGTGTCTTCGAGTTCCAACACCGCAAAGTCGTCGATGCCGCGCAAACGTAGCGCGCGCGCCGCCGCCAGACCGGCGACGCCACCGCCAGCGATGATCACCCGCGTTCGGCGCTGTGCGATGGGGACCCGGCCCGCGGTGGGCGTTCGCAGCAGGTGTCCGCGCTCGGCGTGGGTACCCACAAAGCCCCCCGCGACCTGCCGCGGCGCCTGACAGGCGGCCAGCGGAAGTGCGGCCGCGACAACGAAGTGACGCCGCGAGATCAATGCGGCACCTTGCCCCATTCCTGCTCATAGGTCGTCACCAGCACCTGGTTCGACAGACGGTTGACCTCGGCCGGCACCCGCGCCATGTCCAACGGAAAGTCAAACAGCAAGGGCAGACTGGGAGCGGTGAGAAAGCGCATGCCGCTGGGCAGGGTGGTGGGCACGCGGTAGGGCCGCCGGCTGGCCACCACGAAGCCCCATTCGCCGAAGCTCGGCACATGCGCGTGGTAGGGCGTGGCGGTCAGGCCGACTGACTCGATGGTGCTCACCACCGTCCAGAAGCTCTTGCGCGCCACCAGCGGCGAGGTGGTCTGGATCGCCGCAAAACCACTGGCCGACAGGCGTTGATCAAGCAGGGCGTAGAACGAGTTGGTGTAGAGCTTGCCGATCGAGAAATTGGTCGGATCCGGAAAGTCGACGATGATCACGTCGAAGGTCTCACGGGTGCTCTCCAGCCACTGAAACGCGTCGGTGTTGACGACCTTCACTTTGGGCGACTTCAAGGCACCGCCATTGAGCCGCGCCAGCGTCGCATGCTCGGAGAACAGCCGGGTCATGGCCGGGTCCAGTTCGACCAGGGTGATGCGCTCGACCCCCGGGTACTTGAGCACTTCACGCGCCGCCATGCCGTCGCCGCCGCCCAGAATGGCGACCCGCTTGGGGCCAGCGCCGCTGGCCGCGTAGGCCGCCATCACCGGGTGCACCAGCGCTTCGTGGTAGCGGTATTCGTCGCGTTGCGAGAACTGCAGGTTGCCATTGAGAAACAGGCGGTAACCGGCCTTGGCCTCGCCCGCGCCATGCGTCACCACAATGCGCTGGTAGGGACTGCTCGCCGTGAACACCACGCGGTCTTGGTAGAACTGGTCTTCGGCCCAGGTGGTGATGTGGTCGGCCCCGGCGAAGCCCACCGCCAGCACGGCGAGTGTGCCAAAGGCCGCCAGGGCATGCGACCTGAACTGGCGCAGCTCATGGCGGAACAGCCACAGCGCCCACAACGCCACCAGCGCATTCATCAGCCCGAACAACAGACCGGTGCGAATCAGCCCCAAGTGGGGCACCAGCACCAGGGGAAAGGCCACCGAGACCGCCAGCGCGCCCAGGTAATCGAAGGTCAGCACCTGCGAGACCAGGTCTTTCAGGGCCACGTTGCGCTTGAGGATACGCATCACCAGCGGAATCTCAAGCCCCACCAGAGTGCCCACCAGCAGCACCAGGCTGTAGAGCAGAAAGCGAAACGAGCCCGGAGCGTAGGCGTTGGCCAAAAACAGCAGGGCGGGCAAGGCACCACCGGCCAGGGCCACCATCAGTTCAATGCGCAGGAAGTGGGCGGGCAACTGCCGCTCGAAGAACCGCGACAGGTAGGCGCCAACGCCCATCGCAAACAGGTAGCTGCCAATGATGGTGGAGAACTGAAGGACCGAGTCGCCCAGCACGTAAGACGCCAGCGAAGCGGCTGCCAATTCGTAGATCAGGCCGCAGGCGGCGACCACGAAGACGCTGGCCAGCAGGGCCACTTCCATGGTCGGCGGCGCGGGGGGCGTGGCCTCCTTCACAAATCACTTCTCCGTTTGAAATCCACTAGGGGCGCAATCACCCCCTAAAAATGACACCGCCCACCAACGCCAAGCCGCTTGTCGGCTGAGGCGGGCGCGGCCCGAACCGTGTAATTCAATGAATGGCGGCCGCCACGATGATGCAAATGCCCAGCGAGATCGCCGCCACCACCGTCGCCAGGGCCTTGTTCTGATGCTCGACGATTTCGATCCACAGGTCATAGGGCGTGAGCTTGTCGATGATCCAGAAACACAAGCCGAAAACGCCCACGCCGATCAGGGCGTACAGGACAGAGCCGAAAAGGGCCGCCGGTTTGATCCATTCGAATCCCATGGGAATCTCCTTAGAAGTAACTATCGCCGAACACGACACCAGAACCTGACCACCTGCGCCCGCGCGCCACGCGGTCCGTGATCATTTGTGCCCCCCGCCGCTGGAGGACCCACCGAATGATCCGCCTGAACTGCGTGCGCTGCTCGAAGAGGAGCAGTTCTCGCGCGTCGGATCGCAACTGGAGCAGCGGCTGATCAGGGCCAGAAACAACAGAATGACGACGAAGATCACGATGATGGTGCCACAACCCATGCCGGAGATCGCCTTCGCGTCGCTGCGTTTGAGCAGCTCCTTCTTGCCCTCCAGCTTGAAGGCCTTGGCCACCTCGTCACTGGCAATCTTGCTGCCACTCGACCACGTCACCTCGGTGGGCGTCTGCTCCAGGGACAACATGTTGTTGCCACCCTCGAAGTCGCGGTTGGACGTCTTCTGCCCACGCGTGACCTGCCAGTAGAACTCGCCCGCCACATAGCTGGTCTCGGCCGAATAGGTTTCCTTGAGCTGGTACTTGGTGCCCAGATAGGTGGCGCTCTGGCCAGTGGCCGCCAGCACCGGCGCGCCAGTGGTGGGCTTGACGACGCTCCAGCCCTCGGTGGAGTCCACCAAGAAGATGAAGCCGCGTTTCTGATTGAACAGCAGGTACTCGTCCCAGCCGAAGTGCTCATCGGGGTCGCTCGGTTCGGTCCCCATCCGATGCTGGAAACCCACCACCTGCCACGGGGCGCCCTGCAATTGACCGATGGTGCCCAAGGGAATCAGCGGCTGCACCGGCTCATCCTGGATCGCAGCTTTGAGTTCGCCCCCGATCCCCTGCGACAGGTCGATCAGGCTGTTGCAGGAGCGGCAGGTGATGCTCTTGCTTTGCGCCAGCGTGATCTCAACCTGGGCGCCGCAGTTGGGGCAGGCAAACTGGCGGCCTTTTTCGTCCTTGGCCGATTCGTCCTGCAGGCCGGAGAGCTTCAGGTCTTCGAGCTGGACCGAGCGGCCCATGGCCAACTGCGGCGGCTCGGTGCCATAGTCAATGCTGAGCACTTCGCCTTCTGGGCTGCGCAACTCCACCATGGCGAATGGCGTGCCCAGTGCCGGCAAATGCGGCAACTCACCCTGCGCCGACAGCAGTGAAACCGTGGCATTGGACGCGACGCCGAAGGACTTGCCGTTGAGGGTGGTGGTGGCGCCAACCTTGAATGCCGAGGCGTCTGGCATCGCGCGCCCGATGGCCTGCGGCACGCTGAACACGTAGGCGCCGTTGTCTTCACTCAGGTAAGCATTGCCGCCATCGGGCAGGATCGCGACCCACTCGGTCCAGGTGCCCTCGCCGTACTTGTATTGAAGACGGCCAATCAGCGTGAAGGACCTCTTGTTCCAGGTGCCGCTGGCCATCAACTGCAGTGGACTGTGGTCGTCAAACAGCTCCGCCATCTTGCCCACGCGGGCCAGCTTCTCGCCGCTGCGCACCACTGTGCTTTGGCAAAAGCCGCACACCGCGTGCGTGGACTGGGCGCTGCGAAACTCGACCGGCGCGCCGCAGCCGGGGCAGGGTGCCCGGTAGGCGCGCTGGGGGCTATCGGTCGCCACGCTCAGCCGGTTCCGCTCAGGTCAATGATGGACTCGAACCTTAGACCAGTTTCTTGAGCAACTCGGCCTTCTTGAGGTCGAACTCTTCCTGGGTCAGGATGCCCTTGGTCTTAAGGTCACCGAGTTTCTCCAGGGTGGCCATCACGTCATCGGGCTTGACGACGGTGGCCGCGGCCTGGTTGGCGACGCCCTGCAGGCCGGCCGACAAGTTCTGCGCCATCACCTGGCCCAGCGCCACCCCGGCACCCAGCCCCATGGCACTGCCCGCGATGCCACCGCCATCACCGCCGCCCTCGGCAAACTTGGGGATGGCTTGTGCGGTCTGGTATTGCATGAACTTGCCCATGTCGTTGCCGACCATGCCCATGCCGATCTTCTGGTCCATGATCTTCTGCAGCTCTTCGGGCAGCGAGACGTTTTGCACCGTCATGCCCTCAAGCTTCAAGCCGATCTTGGAAAACTCGGGCGCCAGTTGCTCCGACAGCGCCTTGGCAAACATCAACTGGTTGGAGGCCAGGTCCAGGAACGGGATGCCGCTGGAGGCGATCGCGTTGCTGATGTTCTGCAACACCAGCCCACGCAGTTGGCCGTCCAGGTCGCCCACGCCATAGGTGTCGCGGGTGCCCGAGATCTCGGTGTGGAACAGCTTCGGGTCGGCGACGCGAAAACTGTAGTTGCCGAAAGCGCGCAGGCGCACCGCGCCGAAATCCTTGTCGCGAATGGTGATGGGCTGCGGCGTGCCCCATTTCTGGTCGACCTGCTGGCGCGTGCTGAAGAAATACACATCGCTCTTGAAGGGCGACTCGAACAACTTGTCCCAGTTCTTGAGGTAGGTCAGCACCGGAATGGTCTGGGTGGTGAGCTTGTACATGCCCGGCCCGAACACGTCGGCAATCTTGCCTTCGTTGACGAACACCGCCATCTGCGACTCGCGCACGGTCAGCGACGCGCCGTACTGAATTTCCATCTCGGCCATCGGGAAGCGCCAGGCTAGCGTGCCATCTGAGTCTTCGGTCCATTGAATGATGTCAATGAACTGTTTCTTGATAAAACTCATCAGTCCCATGTGCGGCTCCGGTTGGTTGCGAACGAAATCGCATGATACTCGCGGCCTCTCGGGAATTGGCGGGTCAGATCGGCCCCGGGGGCCGGCGTTTCAATGAGGCACGGGTGCCAAAGCGTCAACCAGTGCCTGCGTCCATTCAATCGGCGCGTCGAGGTAGGTCAGATGCCCGGCGTTCGTGTTGGCGCCCCGCCAGATGTCTTGGATGGAACAACTTTTGCTCCCGCATGTGACCCAATCGAAAGGCGCGCATCCATTCGCCCGAAAAGGCCACGGCCGCGATCAACCGCCGCGCCACGGGCAGAGACTGCGGCTGGTGCACGTCCAGGGCCATCGTCTCGGAGGCCAGCACGCGGCTGGCGGTCTGGGGATCGGGCTCCATGTGAAACAGCCACTGCATGCGCTCCCGCAGCGCCACTGAAATGGGTGAACACTCACCCGCCAGGTCAGCCGCTGCAGTCGGCAATTCAACCGGATAAGCGGTGCTGGCCAGAATCAAGCGCTCGACCCGCGCCGGATGGGCCGCGAAGAATTCCTGGGCCACAACACCGCCAAAAGAAAACCCCAGCAGGTCGACGCTCGCCAGGCCCAGTGCGTCCAATAGTTCAGCGATGTCTTGCACCACCAACGACACCTTGTAGCCCGCTGGATCGCTCAATCGCATCGACGCGCCGCATCCACGCAGGTCAAACAGAATCGGGGCGACACCATGGTCAACCAGCGGCGCCACCGCCGCAATCAGGTAGGAGTGGTCCCAATCCGGCCCACCATGCACCACCAACAGCGGTCGCCCACGCTCGGCCAGACGGACCACGTTCAAGTCGCCACAAGAAACGCGCACCGATTCGGCGCAGTGCGTCAAGGACATTTGCCTGCCAATGGACGTGCGTGGTAGTTGTGAAGGAGCGCGGACAAGGCGCCAGTCTAACTGGCCTCAAAAAGTGAATCGCCGCCCGGCAAACGGTTGCGATTCCAACTGATGTGGCCTGGGGTGGTCAACGGTTCCGTGGGTTGAGTTGCGCCACCGGCTGGTCGCTGCGCGCCAGCGACGAGTCAATGGCGAGAAATGGGCTCCACCTCGAATCACCGGGTCCGCCTCCGGCGCTCGGAACTCACCCACTGAGTTCCTGCCGAGCCAACCCCGATTTCAACGGCTCCCGGTTCGCCCGGTGTCGAATCGCGCGGTCAAATGAGGCTCCCCCTTTCCGCCCTGGCGAGGGTGGAAAGGGGGCTGGGGGGATAGGGGGTGAGTTCAGGCAATTGGGTATTCGGATGTCTGGCAATTGGGATCGACTGACTTGGGCAACGGGCCCGCTGGCGCGCCAGGCGAGTTTGAATCGCACCCCCGCCAAACCGGCGGGCAGACGCGGCGACATCGTTGGTCCTGTCTTGCGCCATACGTCCCCCTACGCACATTCACGTACTAGGGTTTTCCCGTGTCACGGTCTACAATCCGACTCCCCATCAAAGCTGGCGGGCTGGTCTTTCGGCCATACTGATCACAGCAGGAGACAACCATGCCCGAAGCAAGCACCAAGAACGACGAAAAACGCGCCGAATTGCGCCGCGCCGCGCTGGAATACCACGAGTTTCCCACCCCCGGCAAGATCGCCATCGCCGCCACCAAGCAGTTGGTCAACCAGCATGACCTGGCCCTGGCTTACTCGCCCGGCGTGGCCGCGCCGTGCGAAGAAATCGTCAAAGACCCCAACAACGCCTTCAAATACACCAGCCGCGGCAACCTGGTGGCGGTGATTACCAACGGCACCGCCGTGCTGGGTTTGGGTGACATCGGGCCGCTGGCGGCCAAGCCGGTGATGGAAGGCAAGGGCGTGCTGTTCAAGAAGTTCGCCGGCATCGATGTGTTCGACATCGAGATCAACGAGAAGCACGACCTCGACAAGCTGGTGGACATCATCGCCGCGCTGGAGCCAACTTTTGGCGGCATCAACCTCGAAGACATCAAAGCCCCGGACTGTTTTTATGTCGAGCGCAAGCTGCGCGAACGCATGAACATCCCGGTGTTTCACGACGACCAACACGGCACCGCGATCGTGGTGGGCGCGGCCATGCTCAATGGCCTGAAAGTCGTTGGCAAGAACGCCAAGGACATCAAACTGGTGACCTCCGGCGCTGGCGCCGCCGCATTGGCCTGCCTGGGCCTGTTGGTCAAGCTGGGCATTCCCCGCGAAAACATTTTTGTGACCGACCTCGCTGGGGTGGTTTATGAGGGGCGCACCGAGCTGATGGACGAGGACAAGATCGTCTTTGCCCAGAAGACGTCGGCGCGCACCTTGCGCGAAGTGATTGTGGGTGCCGACGTGTTTCTGGGCTTGTCAGCCGGCGGCGTGCTCAAAGCCGAGATGGTCAAGACCATGGCGGCCAGGCCGCTGATCTTCGCGCTGGCCAACCCGACGCCGGAGATTTCGCCGGAAGAAGTCAAGGCGGTGCGCGACGACGCCATCATGGCGACCGGCCGCACGGACTACCCGAACCAGGTCAACAACGTCCTGTGTTTTCCCTACATCTTCCGTGGCGCGCTGGACGCCGGCGCCTCCACCATCACGCTGGAGATGGAAATCGCCGCCGTGCATGCGATTGCCGAGCTGGCGCAGGCCGAGCAAAGCGAAGTGGTGGCGGCGGCCTATTCAGGCGAACAACTGGCCTTTGGCCCGGAATACCTGATCCCCAAGCCCTTCGACCCGCGCTTGATGATGAAGATAGCACCGGCGGTGGCGCAGGCGGCAGCGGACAGCGGGGTGGCGCTGCGGCCGATCGCCGATCTGGACGCCTACCGCGAGAAGTTGCAGACCTTCGTGTATGCCTCGGGCACCACCATGAAGCCGATCTTCACCGCCGCCAAGAAGGCGCTGAAGAAACGTGTCGCCTACGCCGAGGGCGAGGAAGAGCGCGTACTGCGCGCCTCGCAGATCGTGGTCGACGAGGGCTTGGCGCGCCCCACCTTGATCGGACGTCCGGTGGTGATTGCGCAGCGCATTGAGAAGTTCGGCCTGCGACTGAAGGAAGAACTGGACTACGACGTGGTCAACGTCGAGCAGGACCACCGTTACCGCGATTTCTGGCAGACCTACCACCGGATGACCGAGCGCAAAGGCATGACGGCCCAGGTAGCCAAGATCGAAATGCGCCGACGATTGACCCTGATCGGCGCCATGCTGCTGCACAAGGGCGACGTGGACGGCATGATCTGCGGCACCTGGGGCACCACCGCCCTGCATTTGCAGTACCTCGATCAGGTAATTGGCAAACGCGCCGGCGTGCACACCTATGCCTGCATGAACGGCCTGATGCTGCCCAACCGTCAGGTTTTTCTGGTGGACACTCACGTGAACTACGACCCGACCGCCGAGGAATTGGCCGAAATCACCGTCATGGCGGCCGAAGAGATGATGCGCTTTGGCATTCGACCCAAGGCGGCGCTGCTGTCGCACTCCAATTTCGGCAGCAGCAACCAGCCCAGCGCGGTCAAAATGCGTCAGGCACTGGAGTTGCTGCGCAGCCAGGCGCCATGGCTGGAAGTAGACGGTGAGATGCACGGCGACGTGGCACTGGATGGCGAGGCGCGCGCCGCCTTGATGCCGCACAGCACCCTGGCGGGTGACGCGAACTTGCTGGTGCTACCCAATATCGACGCCGCCAACATTGCCTATAACCTGCTCAAGACAGCGGCGGGTGGCAACATAGCCATTGGCCCGGTGCTGTTGGGAGCGGCCAAGCCAGTGCATATCCTCACGGCGAGCACGACCGTACGAAGAATTGTCAACATGACTGCACTGACCGTTGCCGATGCCAATGCCACCCGGTAACGGCGATGGCGCAAGCAAGCGCTGACTTTTAGATCTGAAATAGTGGCTGGCGTTGCCTAAATTTTGAGCAACCCCTTGCGCTTTCCACACAAATACGCGACACTACGACCCTTGAAATTTCCGGGTTAACCCGGAGTTTTTTGGAGAATGATGGACATGTCGCGCGCGCAGGGATTCAAATTGACGGGCCTGAAGTTAGTACTTACCGGCTTTTTGATTGCCGTCGCGTCGGCGCTCAGTCTGGTGCAGGCCAAGGAGTCTGGCGTCCCGCTGGTCGGTGCGTCGGTGGCATTGTCCGAACTGCCAGCCCAAGGGCAACAGACCTACGCCCTGATTCGTCAAGGCGGGCCGTTCGAATTTGACAAAGATGGCGTGGTTTTTGGTAATCGGGAGCGTTTGCTGCCGAGCCAAAAACGAGGGTTTTACCGGGAATACACAGTCAAGACGCCAGGGTCGCGCAGTCGCGGCCAGCGGCGCATTGTCTGCGGGGGCGCCCCCCGAACCCCGGACGCGTGTTACTACACGGCGGATCACTATGCGAGCTTCCGCAAGATTCTGCCCTGATTTTTTTTGCACCACTATGGAAAGAGAAGCGGGAATGGATATGCCACTTCGAACCGTTAGAACCAATATCGTCCAGTCGATCCGCGCCTTCCGGGTGCAGGAACTACAGGACGCGGCCCAGAGTTTGGGTCAACATTTTCTGTACGCCAACCTGGCCAACGCACAGACCAAGCAGGATGTGCTCGACCTGATCGGCCAGCAGTTCATGCTGCCAACGCAGGGGGGCAAAAACTTTGACGCCCTGTACGACAGCATCACCGACCCGCTGCACAAGTCGGGGCCGCAGCCCGGCTTCGTCGCCGTTCTGGAGCACATTCCGGCCAATGCCAAGTTCGACAAGGAGGCGCGCGAGCAACTGCTCGACATCTTCCGGGACGCGGCCGACTATTGGGCGGATCGGAAGATACCGTTTCGGTGCTTCTATTCTTTTCTGTAGCCCGTTCTGCACACACCAGCCAAGCAGAACGGGCGAACGAGGCAAAGAGCGACATCGGCAATACCACCGCCATGTCGGGCATTGAACTGATGACGGAGTCCGGCGAGAAGATGCCTACCGACAAGCTGTTGGATGTGTCACCCCTGGCGCTGCGCATGAGCAGCCCCTTCAATGCCGGATACTGGTTGAGCGCTGCCTGAGTGTCAGGCCGCTCCGCACACGAGGCCCGTCCAAGCGACGGGCCTTTTTCATGGAGCTTGCCTGCATAATGCCCGTCTGACCAACACCAAGGCACGTCCGCCCATGAGCCTGTTGTCGCGCATCCTGCTGATGCTTCGGGACCTGCGCGCCCGAGCCCAGCCGCCTGCTGACTTCGTTCCCGCCAGCGCGCTCCGCGCCACGCCCCAGAACGACCGGTTCCGTCAGGTGTTTCATGCCAGCACCGACTCCATCGCGATCGTGCGCCTGGACAACGACTCATTCGTCGAAGTCAACGAGGGATATGAGCAACTGTCGGGCTACACCCGTGCCGAGGTAATCGGTCAAGCCGCTCGCGCCGAAGCCTGGGTCAACCCGGCACAGCGCAGCCTGGTACGGGCGACGCTGCTGCGCGAAGGTCGTGTGCGCGATCAGGCGATTCAGTTCCGGCGACGCAACGGCGAGGTTCGGGACTGCGTTGTCAACGCCACACTGATCGCACTGGACCGTGAGACGCCTGACCACGCGGTCTGGATCACCCGCGACGTCACGCAAGAGCATGCTGTCAATGAGCAGTTCATCGCGGCATTCCGGCTGACGCCCGACTTCATGTCGATCTCCAGGCTGCGCGATGGCCAATACGTGGAAGTCAACCAAGCCTTCGAACGCATCATGGGGTATCGACGCGAGGAGGTGATCGGACACAGCGCGCTGGAGCTTGGCATCTGGCGCGACCCTGATCGACGCCAGGTTCTGAGCGACTTGCTTGGGACCAGCGACGTCGCCCACGAATTCCCGATCGAAGTGCTTACCCGCAACGGCGTGGTGCGCCAGGCTTTGGCCAACTGCTCGGTGTTCGAGGCGCGCGGAGAGCGCTACATGATTGCCCTGCTGCGCGACGTGACCGAAGCGCAGCGGGCCGAGAAGGCGCTGCGCGACAGCGAGACGAAACTGATGGCGCTGTTCAATGCGTCACCTACCGCCGTCGTGGTGTCGGACCCGTCGCAAGGGTATGCGGTGCTGAATGCCAATGAAACGTGGGAGCGTCAGTTTGGCTATGCCGTGGCCGAATGCAAGGGACTCAACGGCGCCCAGCTCGGCATCTGGGACTGCGCCGCCGCGCGCCAACTGGCCCTCAACGAGGTCGAGTTGACCGGGCAAATCCAGGGCATGGACGCCTGGATGGTGCGACGCGACGGCCAGCGATTGTTGTGCCGCATCACGGGTCGGCGCATCCAAGTCGGTGGCGCCTCGTTGCTGATCATGGCGCAAGACGACGTAACCGAGCAACGCCGCATTCAACAGGAAATCGTGGACCTGAACCTGCGGCTTGAACAACGCGTGGGCGAGCGCACGCAGCAGTTGCAACAGGCCAACGCGGAGCTGTCCGCCACCCTGGCCACGCTGCACCACGCCAAGGACCAACTGGTGCATTCCGAGAAGCTCGCCGCGTTGGGCGCCCTGGTGGCCGGTGTCGCGCACGAGCTCAATACCCCCATCGGCAACGGTCTGACAGTGGCGACCACGATGGAGCATCATGTCAAGGCGTTCTCGGTTCTGATGGACCAACGCCTCAAGCGCTCGGACCTGGAACGGTTTGTCAACGACACCGGCCAGGCTGCGGAAATCCTGATCCGCAACCTGACACGCGCAGGCACCTTGGTCAGCAGCTTCAAGCAGGTGGCGGTGGATCAGACCAGCTCACAGCGGCGTCAGTTCAATGTGCGGGAGATTGTCTCGGAGATCGTGCTCACCCTCAACCCCACCATTCGCGCTTCGGGCTGCGATGTGGCCACCACGGTCGACGACGGCTTGTGGCTCGACAGCTACCCCGGTCCACTGGGTCAGGCCCTGACCAACCTGATCAACAACGCCATCATCCACGGCTTCGGTGCCGGTCGCAAAGGGCGTATCGACATCGTAGCGCGCGGTCTGGGCGCGGACCTGGTGGAAATCGCGGTGCGCGACCATGGCAAGGGCATCAACGCGGACGACCTGCGGCGCATATTCGACCCTTTCTTCACCACCCGTCTCGGTCAGGGCGGCTCCGGCCTGGGCCTGCACATCGTGCACAACATCGTCACCGGGCTGCTGGGGGGCCAGGTCGCCGTCACCAGTCAACTGGGGGAGGGTGCAGCGTTCACCCTGCACCTGCCGCGTCGTGCCCCGGCAACCGCCATGGCGCCCGACGAGTTCGGCGCAGTCCCGCAATCGTCGTCCTAGTGGCAGCCGGTCAACCCGGCCGCGCGAGCTCCGCGGCCAGTGCCACATACTGCGCCACCGCGACTTCTTCGGCGCGGCGCTGCACATCAAACACCCCGCCGTAACCGCGCTGCGTCAACCACTGCCCCAAGGTGTGGCGCATCAACTTTCGCCGTTGGCTGAAAGCCACCTGAACGATTTCGCTCAACAGCGCCAGGTCCACCACCACCGCCGGTTCGCGCGGCACCATACGTACCACGGCGCTGTTCACGCGCGGCGGGGGGTTGAAACTCTCGGGCGGGACGAACAACACGTTTTCCATGGCATAGCGGTACTGCAGCATGACACTCAGGCGGCCGTAGTCCGAGGTCGCCGGCTTGGCCACCATGCGGTCTATGACCTCCTTCTGGAGCATGAAGTGCTGGTCTTCAACCAAGTGCACGCTGTCCAGCAGATGGAACAGGATCGGCGTTGAAATGTTGTAGGGCAGGTTGCCGACCACGCGAAGACGCCCCGACGGCGGGATGCCGCTCTGGCTGGCTCCCTGGGTCGGCAAGAGCTGCGAAAAGTCAACTTTGAGCACGTCCGACTCGATCACCGTGAGCTGGGTGTTGGCCCGCAGCCGCTGCGCCAGGTCGCGATCGAGTTCAATTACCGTCAGGTGCCCCAGGCGCTCCACCAGAGGCTGTGTCAGGGCCGACAAGCCGGGGCCAATTTCCACTACCAACTGACCGGGTCGCGGTGCAATCGCATCCACGATCGCGCCAATGATGCCGCGGTCCGTCAAGAAATGCTGGCCAAAGCGCTTGCGGGGAATGTGCTTCACGTCAGGGCCACGCCGCAGGATGTCGGTACACGGTCATGCACTTCACGCCAGCGCCTGCCCGTGCACGCGGGCATCATTGCGGTGGCTCGCGCAGTTCGACGTAGGCCTTGCCGCGCACGTCCTGCGCCCAGTTGACATAGGCCTCGTCCATTTTCTTCTCTTTGAGCATGCTGCGCACCAACTCACGTTGCTCGCGTTGAGTCAGGGTGATGTCGCGCCGGTCGATCACCTGAACGACGTGCGCGCCAAAGCGGGAGACAAAGGGCTGGCTGATCTCGGCCACGCCCAGTCGGTTCATGACTTGCTCGAACTCCGGCACAAACTGGCCCACACTGGTCCAGCCCAGATCCCCGCCTTGGGGAGCGCTGCCGTCCTGCGAGTGCTCGCGCGCCAGTGCCGCAAAGTCCGCCTTGCCGGCCATGATCCGGGCCCGCAACTCACTGAGCATGGCCAAGGCTTCCTTCTCCCCCAGCTTGGGCGTCAGCAGCAATAGGATGTGGCGCGCCTGGCTTTGGGTGATGGTGGTGGCGGGCATGCCCGCCACGCGCCGCTCCACCACTTTGAGGATGTGAAAGCCCGCGCCCGAACGCACCACGTTGGAAATGGCGCCGGCCGCTAGCCCCTGCGTGGCCTCGACGAACAAGGGCGGATAGCGGTCGGCCGGGCGCAAGCCCAACTGACCGCCATTGACCCGATCGGGCGCATCCGACACCTCGCGCACCAGCAGGGCGAAGGCTTCCCCCGCTCGGGCGCGGCTCAACACGCGTTCAGCCTTGGCTTGCAAGGTGGCCACTTGGTCGGCGTTGGCGCCATCCGGAACTTGCACCAGCACCTGGGCCAGGTTGACCTCTTGGGCGGCCGGGTCCGTGTCGCGCTGTCGTTCACTGATGTACTGGTCGATCTCCAGGTCCGACACCCGCACGCGCGCATCCACGTCACGCTCGCGCAGGCGAGTCAGGAGGATCTGATCACGCAGCTCGCGACGAAACTGGGCCACGTTCAATCCATCGCGCACCAACTGCCGCCGAAGGTCAGCAACACTGATCTGGTTTTGCTGTGCAACCGTTTGTTCAGCTTGGTCCACCGACGAATCATCCACCCGGATACCGGTGTCGACCGCCTGCTGCAACTGCGCCCTTTCATCAATCAGGCGCTGCAATGCGTCACGCTTGAATTCACTCATTTCCGGCAGGTTGGCGCCCTGCGCCATTTGCGCCCGCATGCGCAGGGCCCGGGCATGCACTTCGTTGTTGGTGATCGGCTCGGAGTTGACCACCGCGACGATGAAATCGGCTGGCCTCTGCGTGGTCTCGGCAACGGCTACCGGTGCAACCGTCCGTGCTGGCGCTGGGCGCAGGCCCTGCGCTTGCGCGCTCAGAACCACAAGAGCGGAAAGGGTGGCCACGGTCAGGGCCAAAACGCGATGGGTCATGGTGAAATCAATCGTAATTGCTGAAACGGCTGGGGCTCTGGACAGGCTCCCGCAGGAACTGGTAGCGTGGAATGTTTTCTTTCAGTGTCTTCAAGGGGTTGGCCCCCAAGCGTGAGAATCCGACGAACTCTAGCTGAAACATGACGCGCTGATTGGCCGATGAGGTACTGGTCTGCAATCGCTCCAGCACCAGGCGGCCCAGCCAACAGCCCGCATCGTACTCAAAGCCAATCACCGAATCGACCAGTTTGCGTTCGGCCAGACTGTAGTTGAGCCGGCCTACGCTGTACCACCGGCCGTCGCCCTGACCCCGGCCGACACCGAGTTCCTGGCCCCGGTCACCCCACAGGTCATTGATAGGCCACTGCCACCCGATGTCGAGTTGCTCACTGGCGTCCCGCTGAAAACGGTAAGCGGCGCTGATGACCCGATAGTTGCCGGGGCTGTAACGCCCGCCCAGCGTGGCCCGCACCGACTGCTGTGTCTTGGGGTTGAATTGTACGGTCGAGTCAAAGGTCCAACGGGGGTCCCAGTTCAGCGCCGCACCCACCAGAATATCGCTCAATCGCTCGGACACCGCGGGCGTGTTGAGCAGGGTAACCCGCTGGTCTTTGAAGCGCAGGCGCTGCGCCACGCCAAAGCGCGCCAGTTCGGCGCCACTGGCGAGGTCTTGCAGGCGCGAGCTCACGCCCAGGGTCAGCAGGTTGCTGTCGGAGATGCGGTCCTGCCCGACAAAGGCATTGTCCAGGTAGATGCTGGTGAAATTGAAATCGCTGGCGCCCGAATCGTAGTTGGGCAACAGGCTTTGATCGCGAAACGGCGTGTTCACGTACAGCGCACGTGGCTCCAGCGTCTG
>JAUXWC010000270.1 GCA_030685025.1 Rhodoferax sp. | reverse complement strand
CGCCTGGATTGTACTTTTCGAAAGTTTCCCAATGGCGGACCCGATTCTGATGGCGCAACACGGCCAGACCCAGTGCTTCCTGCGGCCCGACAAGGCCAATCGGCATGGCTTGATCACCGGTGCCACCGGAACCGGCAAGACGATTAGCCTGCAGACCATGGCCGAAGGGTTATCGCGCATCGGGGTGCCGGTCTTCATGGCAGACGTCAAGGGCGATCTCTCGGGCATTGCCTATCCAGGCGCCCTGACCGAAAAGCTCGGCAAGGTAATCAAGGAACGTGACTTGCCGCAACCCGCCTTCCAGAGCTTTCCCACCACGCTGTGGGACGTCTTCGGCGAACAGGGCCACCCGGTGCGCGCCACCGTCAGCGACCTCGGCCCCCTGCTGCTCACGCGCATGCTCAACCTCAATGAAACCCAGGCCGGCGTGCTGCAACTGGTGTTCAAAATAGCCGACGACGATGGCCTGCTGCTGCTGGACATGAAAGACCTGCGCGCCATGTGCCAACTGGTGGGTGACAACGCATCCGACTTCACCACCGAGTACGGCAACATCAGTGCCGCCAGCATCGGCGCCATCCAGCGCGGGCTGATGCAGATCGAGTCACAGGGCGGAGACAAGTTCTTCGGCGAGCCCATGCTCAATATCGCGGACTTCATGCAGACCGATGCCAACGGGCACTGCGTGATCAACGTGCTGGCGGCCGACAAGCTGATGAACGCGCCGCGGCTGTATGCGACTTTTCTGCTGTGGCTACTCAGCGAATTGTTCGAAACCCTGCCCGAAGTGGGCGACCTGGACAAGCCCAAGATCGCATTCTTCTTCGACGAAGCGCACTTGTTGTTCAACGACGCCCCCAAGGCCCTGCTGGAGCGCATCGAACTGGTGGTACGGCTGGTGCGCTCCAAGGGTGTCGGTGTGTATTTTGTTACGCAGAACCCGCTGGACATCCCGGACTCGGTGCTCGCGCAACTGGGCAACCGCGTGCAGCATGCGCTGCGCGCCTTCACGCCGCGCGACCAGAAAGCGGTCAAATCGGCTGCGCAAACCATGCGACCTAACCCCGGCCTGGACCTCGAAGCAGCCATCACCGAACTAGGCGTGGGCGAAGCCCTGGTGAGCTTCCTGGATGAGAAGGGGCGCCCGGCGCCGACCGAGCGCGTCTATGTGCTGCCGCCTGCCAGCCGAATCGGACCTTTGAGCCCACCTGAACGCCAGACTTTGATGGCCAAATCGCTTGTGACTGGCGTTTACGAAAAGCTGGTTGATCGGGAATCCGCGTTTGAGGCGATCAAGGGTCGCACCCAAAGCCGAATGGCCGAGCCGGCCGAGGCCAAGGAATCCATTCAGTCCATGGCCAAAACGGCCGCCCGAAATCAGTCGACCAGCCCCCCAAGCCCAGCACCCAATCAAACGCCCCCACCCGCCGCTGAGGGTGGCGGGTTTCTGGACAGCCTGGGCAACCTGTTGGGCGGTGGTGCCCGACGCACCCGTGCCAGCGCCGGTGAGCAACTTGTCAAAAGCGCGGCCAGTTCGATCGGACGCGAAGTCGGGCGACAGATCATTCGCGGCGTGCTGGGCGGCATCTTCGGCGGCGGCAGGCGCTGAAGCCCGCGCCACTAGCCGTCATGAATCCAAACCGATGCCCCAGATCAGAAAGAGCTTTGTCATTGCGGACTTGATCCGCAATCCATGGATCCCGGATCGAGTCCGGGATGACAGCCACGCGCAATTCTCTTTCGCAGTAACACATTAACTCGAACCCAAAATCGCTGACAAGGAATACCATGAACTCGCCAATCCCCCTGCCCGCCAATGTGCATCTGATCGACCACCCGCTGGTCCAACACAAGCTGACCCTGATGCGCAACAAGGAGGCCAGCACCAACAGCTTTCGGCGACTGCTCAATGAACTCAGCAGCCTGATGGCCTACGAGGTCACACGCGACATGGCCACCCAGGACGTGGAGATCGAAACCCCGCTGGAGACCATGACCGCCAAGGTGATTGATGGCAAAAAACTCGTGTTCGTCTCGATCCTGCGCGCCGGCAACGGCATTCTGGACGGCGTCTTGTCGGTGGTGCCGGGCGCGCGTGTCGGCCACATCGGCTTGTACCGCGATCCCAAGACCTTGGAGGCAGTGGAGTATTACTTCAAGATGCCCAAGGACATGCAGGAGCGTGATGTGGTGGTGGTCGACCCGATGCTGGCCACGGGCAACTCGGCATCAGCCGCCGTAACCCGGCTCAAACAGCTCAAACCCAAGTCGATCAAGTTTCTGTGCCTGCTGACCTGCCCGGAAGGCCTTGCCGCCATGCACAAGGCCCACCCGGACGTGTCGATCTACACCGCCGCCATCGACCGCGAACTCAACGACCACGGCTATATCCTGCCTGGCCTGGGTGATGCGGGGGATCGGATCTTTGGAACGCAATAGCCGCATCGGCATTATTGGAACTATGTTTCATGCTACGAAAACAGTAGCTAGCGTCCTTTCAGGCCTGAGCGTCTACTTCTTCTGCCACCGATCTCGACCCTGCAGCACCATGTCGGGACCGTGCCCGTCCAGCCAGGCTTTGGCGGTTGGGTCATGCCGCAAGTGTGCGTCCCAAAAAGCCGTGCTCAACGCCAGGATGGCACGATGGTGATTCGGGTTGCGCGCCAGTTGGTCGCCGGGCAGCGCACGGTCTGAGAAGGCCGAATGCTCCGCGTCGTGCAACACGAGCTCGTACTTGGCCCCTGGCGGCAACGCCGGAAAAACCGTCAACCGCGAAGCCACGTCAGCGTCACCGACCACCGCCACATCCCGGGTGCCGGTCATCAACAACCAAGGGATGGCGACCGCCCCGAACGCCAACGTGGGGTCCGCCTGGCGGGGGCTGCTGGGGCTCATGATCACGGCGGCCATGATGCGCGCATCCATAAACGCCGCCACCCCACGCGCGTCGCGCTGACCGCTGACAGCCTGGGTTGTGACCGCGCCAAACGAGTGCCCGGACATACCAATCCGGGACAGGTCCAGACGCCCGGCCAGCGCGTGGCCATTGCTTGCGTGCCATTGGCTCAGTTGATCAATGACGACTGGGACATCCTGCAGACGCAACAGCGTGTTGGACAGGTTGGCCGCGCGCCGCAGAGCGGCCATACGGGCGCCAGGTGTCGATTCGCGCCAGACAGCGTCATCGCTGCCCTGGTGCTGCAAGAACACCGCCACATAGCCGCGCGCGGCCCAGTGCACGCCAAGAAAGCCACTGCCTTCTCGAGAACCACCCAGGCCGTGACTAAACAGCAGTACTGGCGCGCTGCTCAGGCTGCGGGGAAGATACACACGCAGCGCAATAGCGCGTTGGCGTCTTGGGTCCGTGACAATCAAGTCCAACGGTGGGCCGGCTGCCAGCGCGGGCACCGCAAGCGGGTCATAAGCCTCCACCTGAGCCCACGCGTCCGGACCGACCAACCCGGCGCCTAGGCAAGCGCACAACCAAGCGCGGCGATTGCAACCGGGTCGCGACCTGCAAGAACTCATCGAAACGGACCCATGGCCAACTACAAGGAGATCCGTCCGGGCCGCTGGTCGTTCCAGTCAATCGGGTCCTGCTGTAACACCATGTCAATGTCCAGCCCCAGAACCTCACCGACTTCGCCCGGAAAACTCACCGCCAGCGCCCGCTCGTCCAGGTTGGCTTCCTTCGCTCGCGCGCGCCAGGTTGCCAGATGAATCACCCCCGCCAGAGGTTCATAGACATTGTTCTCGAAAGGTTGGTACTGGTGTTCGAGCGCATCCACGATCTGCTCGGGAAACCGCCACTGCCTGGCATACCCGGAACCAACCTGGGCATAACAGAAGCCGAAGTGCCTGCGCTCGGCCCTGGCGCGTCTGAGATCCAACGGTGACACCTCCCGGTCCAGTTCGGCCACGTCTTCTGGCATACCAAGGTGCATGGCAAGTTCACCCACCGCGTGAATCAGGCCGCAGGTAAAGGCCGCCTGCTGATTCTGCCGCACCACGCCCGCCAAGGAGCGAGAAACCTTGGCCACATTGAGGCTGTAGCCCCAGAATTGTTGCAAATGGATACCCAGCACAGCTTTGAATGACGTACCGGTGGCCGCCTCGGCGGCCATGGTGCGCACGTGACCCAGGCCCAGAATCGCCAGCGACTCGGACACGCTGTTAATCTTGCCCGACAACTGAAACGCCGCTGAATTGGAGACCCGCAACAGGCGCGTGGTCAGCGCCGGATCAGTGCTGATCAACTGCGTGATTTTCTTCAGGTCGGGCTCGTCGCGATCGAGTTCACTCAACAGCAATGCCACCACCTTGGGGATACTCGGTAGCGTGAACGGTGAAGCCAGCAAGGCGTGCAGCGCTTTCAAAATCAACCTCCGTGCAGTAGGCGCACTGTGTCGGCATTATCCATCGGCGGGTCCGAAAGAGCCACCCATGGAGATGCCCACGGCAGAGGCCGGATGGGGCGCAGTTGCGGCCTCCAGCAGGTGGTGGCAGTTTCAGCTCTTCAGGCGCGCAAACGCCGATGCCATCGCGGTGGAGCCGGTTGGCGCGGGCGCAGGGCGGGATCGCTGGCCGTTACCTGCCGCCTGGTAGCGGTTGGCGCCGGGCGCATCCCGGCGTTGCGGCGCGGCGCCCAGCTTCATGGTCAGCGCAATACGTTTGCGCGCCACATCGACCTCGACCACCTGCACCTTGACGATGTCCCCGGTCTTGACCACCTCGTGCGGGTCGGTCACGTACTGGTGACTCAACTGGCTGACGTGCACCAGTCCGTCCTGGTGCACACCCAGGTCGACAAAGGCGCCAAAGGCCGCCACGTTGCTGACCGTGCCCTCCAGGATCATGCCCTCGCGCAGGTCCTTGATGTCTTGCACCTCGTCGTTGAAGCGTGCCACCTTGAAGTCCGGGCGCGGGTCGCGGCCGGGCTTTTCCAGCTCACCCAGGATGTCCTTGACCGTGATGACACCGAACTTGTGGTTGGCAAACAATTCGGGCTTGAGGGTCTTGAGCATGTCGGCTCGGCCCATCAGTTCGGCGACCGGCTTCTGGGTGTGGGCCATGATTTGCTCCACCACCGGGTAGGTTTCAGGGTGCACGCCGGTCAGGTCCAGCGGGTTGTCGCCGCCCCGGATGCGCAGGAAACCCGCACTTTGCTCGAAGGTCTTGGCGCCCAGGCCCGACACCTGCAGCAACTGCTGGCGGTTCTTGAAGGCGCCGTTGGCCTCGCGCCAGCGCACCACTGCCTTGGCCACGCTGCCCGAGAGGCCGGAAACGCGGGACAACAAGGGCACGCTGGCGGTGTTGAGGTCCACCCCAACCGAGTTCACGCAGTCTTCCACCACGGCTTCAAGCGAGCGCGCCAGGTCGCTCTGGTTGACATCGTGCTGGTACTGGCCCACTCCAATCGACTTGGGGTCGATCTTCACCAGCTCCGCTAAGGGGTCCTGCAGGCGCCGCGCAATGCTGGCGGCGCCACGCAGGCTGACGTCCACGTTGGGCATTTCCTGCGAGGCGAACTCGCTGGCGGAGTAGACCGAAGCCCCGGCCTCGCTGACCACCACCTTGTCGATCAGCCGGTCGCTCGCCTTGGCCAACAGCTTGATCAGGTCCGCCGCCAGCTTGTCAGTCTCGCGGCTGGCGGTGCCGTTGCCGATGGCGATCAGGCTCACGCCATGCTTCTCGCTCAGTTTGGCCAGCGTGTGCAAAGAGCCCTCCCAATCACGCCGGGGTTCATGCGGGAACACCGTGGAAGTCTCGACCAGCTTGCCGGTCGCATCCACTACCGCCACCTTCACGCCGGTGCGAATGCCGGGGTCCAACCCCAACACCACACGTGGCCCGGCCGGAGCGGCCAGCAGCAGGTCGCGCAAGTTGTCGGCGAAGACCTTGATGGCGACCTTTTCGGCGTCTTCCCGCAGACGTGAGAACAGATCGCGCTCGGTCGACAGACTGAGTTTGACGCGCCAGGCCCAGGCCACGCACTTGCGCAGCAAATCGTCGGCGGCACGGCCCTGATGGCTCCAGCCCAGACGCAGCGCGATCCGCGCCTCGGCCAGCGACACCGCTGGCGCGGCCCTTTGGCCTGGCTTCGCAAGCGGCGCGGTGGGCGGCTCGGGTAGGGCCAGCTTCACGTCCAGCAAATCCAAGGCGCGGCCACGGAACACCGCCAGCGCGCGGTGCGAGGGCACGCGACCAATCGGCTCGGCATAGTCGAAGTAATCGCGAAACTTGGCGACGTCGGCGTTGTTTTCGTCCTTGCCGGCCATCAGGGTGGACTTGAAGTCCGCCTCTTGCCACAACCATTCGCGCAAGTCCCGCACCAGCGTCGCGTCTTCGGCCCAACGCTCGCTCAGGATGTCGCGCACGCCGTCCAGCACCGCTGGCACGGTGGTGAAATCGTCACCCGCTTCGTTCTTCTCGGGTTTGACGAAGGCCACGGCCTCGTCAGCCGGCACCAGCGTGGGGTTGGCAAACAGCTTGTCGGCCAGCGGCTCGATGCCAGCCTCGCGCGCAATCTGGCCTTTGGTGCGGCGCTTTTGTTTGTAGGGCAGGTACAGGTCTTCCAACTCCTGCTTGGTGGTGGCGTTGGCAATGGCGGTGTGCAATACCGGTGTCAGCTTGCCCTGCTCCGCGATGCTTTTCAAGACAGCGGTGCGCCGATCTTCCAGCTCACGCAGGTAGCTCAATCGCGCCTCCAGCTCGCGCAATTGAATGTCATCCAGCCCACCGGTGGCCTCCTTGCGGTAACGAGCGATGAAGGGCACCGTGGCCCCGCCGTCAAGCAAGGCGACCGCCGCCTCGATCTGGTGGCCCTGAGCCCGGATTTCCTGCGCGATTTGGGCGATGATTTTCTGCATGACGGTAAGTTGACTCTGCCCTGTGGCGCTCGAAACGATGAAACGAAGGCCGCGAGTTTGCCACAGGCGATGGGCCGGACTTGGTGAGACGGTGCCTCGCTATTCTTTGGTTTTGTTATTTATACAAAGCGAACGCTTGGCATAAATGGAATATACTGGCCGACGATCCCTCGCTGGACGCCTTGAACCGCGCCCGTAGGCCATGGTCAATCGATCCCTGTTTGACCCTTTTTTCGGAGTACCCCATGACAGAAGCATTTGTTTTTGACGCCTTGCGCACGCCGCGTGGCAAAGGCAAGAAGGACGGTAGCTTGTACGAAGTCAAGCCGGTCAACCTGCTGGCGGGACTGCTCACCGAATTGCAGCGCCGAAATGGCTTTGACACCGCTCAAGTGGACGATGTGGTGATGGGCGTGGTGTCACCGGTGGGCGACCAGGGCGCCGTCCTGGCCAAGGTGGCCGCGCTCAAGGCCGGCTGGGATTACCAGTGCGCCGGTGTGCAGATCAACCGTTTTTGTGCCTCCGGCCTGGAAGCCGTGAACCTGGCGGCACAGAAGGTACGCAGCGGCTGGGAAGACCTGGTGGTGGCGGGTGGTGTCGAGAGCATGAGCCGGGTGCCGATTGGCTCGGACGGCGGCGCCTGGGCGATGGACCCCGAGACGAATTCGCAAACCCTGTTTGTGCCACAAGGCATTGGCGCCGACCTGATTGCCACGCTGGAAGGCTTCAGCCGCGAGGACCTGGACGCCTTTGCCTTGGAGTCGCAGCGGCGCGCCACCAAGGCCCGCGCCGCCGGCTACTTTGCGCATTCGCTGGTGCCGGTCAAGGACTTCCTGGGCCAGACCATTCTGGACCACGACGAATTCATCAAGCCCAACACCACCATGGAGGGTCTGGCCAGTCTCAAACCCGCCTTTGAACAAATGGGCGGCATGGGCTTCGATCAGGTGGCGCAAACGCGCTACCCGCAGGTCGAGCGCATCCACCACCTGCACCATGCCGGCAACTCGTCGGGCATCGTCGATGGCGCCGCCGCGGTACTGGTCGGCTCCGAGGCCGCCGCCAAGGCGCACGGCCTCACGCCGAGGGCACGCGTGGTCAGCACGGCACTGAGCGGCGCCGACCCGACCATCATGCTGACCGGCCCGATGCCCGCGGCGCGCAAGGCCCTGGCCAAGGCCGGTCTGACGATTGACCAGATTGACCTGTTCGAAGTCAACGAGGCGTTTGCGGCCGTGGTGATGCGCTTTATGAAGGAAATGAAGGTGTCACACGACAAGGTCAACGTCAACGGCGGCGCCATCGCCATGGGCCACCCGCTGGGCGCCACCGGCGCCATGATCCTGGGCACCCTGATTGATGAGTTGCACCGACGCAAACTGCGTTATGGGCTGGCCACGCTGTGTGTGGGCGGTGGCATGGGCATTGCCACGATTGTTGAGAGAGTCTAAAGACATGCTTTGTTCGTCGTTGCGAGCGAAGCGCGGCAACCCATGGATTGCCACGCTTCGCTCGCAATGACGAAATCCTAAACCTTGTGAAGCAGAAAACGACATGAAAACCATCCGCTACGAACTGCAAGACGGCATCGCCACCATCACCTTCGACGAGCCCAACTCACCGGTCAACACCATGTGCCTGCAGTGGCAGGAAGACATGACTGAGCTGGCGTCCAGAGTCCTGCAGGACAAGGACGCGATCAAGGGCGTGATCTTGGCGTCCGCCAAGTCCACCTTCTTTGCTGGCGCCGACCTCAAGGGCGCCATGCGCCTGCAGCCCACCGATGCGGGCGCGATATTTTCCGAGATCGAGCGCGTCAAGAAGAACTTCCGCGCGATAGAGACCCTGGGCAAACCCGTGGTGAGCTGCCTCAATGGCACGGCGCTCGGCGGTGGCTGGGAAGTGGCCTTGGTGGGCCACCACCGCGTGGCAGTGGACGACAGCAAGATTCAGTTCGGCATGCCCGAAGTCACTTTGGGCCTGCTGCCCGGCGCCAGCGGCGTGACCAAGATGACCCGCCACCTCGGGCTGATGGGTGCTCAGCCCTACCTGGTCGAAGGCAAGACCTTCTCGCCCAAGGAAGCCAAAGGTTTGGGGTTGGTGCATGAGCTGGTGGCGGATGCGAGTGAATTGCGCGCCAAGGCACTGGCCTGGATTGGCGCCAACCCCAGCGCCCAGCATCCGTGGGAAGCCAAGGGCTACAAGGTGCCCGGCGGCCTGCCCTCCAGCCCGGCCGTGGCCGGCATGCTGGCGGTGGCCCCGGCCATGATCAAGAAGCAGACGCGTGGTCTGTACCCCGCCCCGGAGGCCATCATGGCCTGCATGGTCGAGGGCCTGCAGGTAGACCTGGACACCGCACTTCGCATCGAGAGCCGTTACCTGGCCAAACTCATGACCGGCACCAACGCGCGGGCCATGATCAATACCTTTTTCTTCAACCTCAACGCCATCAAGAGCGGCCAGTCGCGGCCCAAGTCGCTACGGGACGGTGCCTACATTGAGGTGCCACGCTTCAAACCCGCCAAGGTCGGCCTGCTGGGCGCCGGGATGATGGGTGCCGGTATTGCCTACGCACAAGCCAGCCGGGGCATTGCCACCGTGCTCAAAGACGTGAGCCTGGAGAAAGCCCAAGCCGGCAAGGCCTACAGCGCCAAGCTCACGCAGGCACGGGTCGACAAGGGCCGCATGACCGCCGAGGTGCAGCAACAAGTGCTGGACCGCATTCACGCCACCGGCGACGTGGCCGACCTGCAGGGCTGCGAGTTGATCATCGAGGCCGTGTTCGAGAACCGCGAACTCAAGGCCAAGGTCACGCAGGAGGCCGAACCCAAGCTGGCGGCGGGCGGTTTCTTCGCTTCCAACACCTCCACGTTGCCAATCGGCGGCCTGGCCAAGGCCAGTGCGACGCCCGAGAAGTTCATCGGCATCCACTTCTTCAGCCCGGTGGACAAGATGAAGCTGGTGGAGATCATCCGCGGCCCGCAGACCAACGACGAAACCGTAGCGCGCGCCTTCGATTACGTGCAGGCGCTGGGCAAGATCCCCATCGTGGTCAACGACTCGCGCGGCTTCTTCACCAGCCGGGTTTTTGGCACCTTCGTGATGGAAGGCGTGGCGATGCTGGGCGAGGGCATTCCAGCGGCGGCGATCGAAAACGCGGGCGTGCAGTGCGGCATGCCGGTCGGGCCACTGGCGGTGATCGACGAGACCTCGCTGTCGCTGAGCGTGCACGTGATGGACCAGACGCAGGCCGACTATGCCGCAGAGGGCAAGGCCTACATACCCACACCGGGCGAAGCTCTGACTCGGCGCATGGTCAAGGAGTTCGGTCGTGCGGGGCGCGCCGCCGGTGCCGGCTTCTACGAATACCCGACCGAAAAAGGTGCCCGCAAGTTCCTGTGGCCGCAGCTCAAACCCCTGTTCGAGAAAGCCGACGTCCAGTGGGACATCCAGGACCTGAAGGACCGCCTGCTGTACCGCCAGGCAGTCGAGACAGCACGCTGCCTGAGCGAGAACGTGCTCACCACCGTGCACGACGCCAACATCGGCTCGATCTTCGGCATCGGTTTTCCGGCCTGGACCGGCGGCGCGATGCAGTTCATCTACGGCATGGGGATTGACGCCTTTGTGACACGCGCCGACCAGCTTGCAGCCCGCTATGGCGTAGGCTTTGCCTTGAGCGACGCGGTGAAGGCTGCGATCCGGCGCTTTCAGCCCGTTTATTGACGCTTAGATCGAGCCCCGTCGCTGGAGAATGACCACCATGTCCCGCATGAAACGCCTGCGCAAGTCGCTCACCCAGTTCCCAGACATCGAGCCCCCCTCGCCCTGGCTGCTGGCCATGGAGTCGCGCGCGGTGTGGGAGTTCTGGGCCGGCGTGGCCTCGTTCAAAGCGCTGCAGTACATGGTGCCGCGCGGCGATGGTCACCCCGTGCTGGTCATTCCGGGCCTGGGCGCTGGCGACTACTCCACGGCGTTGTTGCGCAACTTCCTCGATGAGATTGGCTACACCAGCTACCCGTGGGACCTGGGGCGCAACAAGGGCTGGCATGAAGAGAAACGCGAAGTCATGCGCGAGCGGCTGCGTTCGGTGTTTGATGCCTACGGCCAGAAGATCAGCATCATCGGACAGAGCCTGGGCGGTGTCTACGCCCGTGAACTGGCGCGCATGGAGCCCAAGCTGGTGCGCCAGGTGATCATGCTGGGCTCACCCTTCACCGGCCACCCCTTGGCCTCTAGCGGCACGCATCTGTATGAATGGCTGTCGGGCGACCGTCTGGAGGACCAGGACTTCAGCCAGCATCTGGAGATGCGCGTCAAGCCGCCGGTTCCCACGACGTCCATCTACAGCAAACTCGACGGGGTGGTGGCCTGGCCTTGCTCGGTGGAACAGCCGCAACCCGAAGCCGAGAACATCAACCTGCGCGGCCACAGCCACATCGGCATGGCCAGCGCGCCTGCGGCGCTGTACCTGATTGCCAAGCGGCTGGCGCAGTCGTCGGACGAGGCCTGGCAGCCCTACCGGCCACATGGTCTGGCGCGCATGTTTTTTGATGTCGAGGAGCCGGCGCCCACTGCAACGACGCGCGAGGCGACTGTCAAACCGGCCCGCAAACGCCGACACAGTGAGCCCAAGGCGGCCTGAGCCACTTTGCCAAACCGTCAAGTGGCGGTGGCCCGGTGAACGACGTTGTGTCCGACGAGTGATAGAACTCCCCTGCCAAGGTGCAAGTCAACCGACCCGCCGTCGAGGCCGGCTTGCTGATGCTGGAAGCAGGCGGGGACTTTGCCGATGGCGCCATCGCCTACGAGGGGCGCTGGTTGGGCGGCGAAACCTTTGTTTCGTTCGACAGAAAGGCGGTTTCGCTGCTCATGGCGCAAGGTCAATCCGCGCGCCTTCTGTAGCCGATCGGCGCCTGCGTCGCAGGGGCAACCGCCTTGCTGCATCGACAGCTCAATTCTGATCGGAGGGGACCAGATTTGGGTTACACAGCTCCGGCGGAACGACACAACTCTCTGCATTGAAACGCATATTCGATCCACCGGCCCATGTCGGCAACGCCGTATGAGGCTGCAAGCTCTTGCGCGAGCGCCCGCAACTCAGGAAAAGTCCTCGCGTTCATGAAACCGGTGACTTGCTTGACCTGTACCCGCGGCTGTGCTCCCGACTCATCAACACAGAGCGCAATGGTCCCCAAGCTCTCACCGGTCGGCCCTTTCAGCGCCCACAGGGCTACGCCATCGGCAACGTAGTGAATAACCGAACTTTCGTTCTGCAGGCAAACGTTGCAAGCCGCCCCGTGTTCGAGGCACAGCTCAACGGTGGGCAGCGCTCGAACACACGCATGGTCAGTTCGGCAACGGGACGTGCCGCCGCGCTGCCGCTGCGGGATTCGGTGGGACAGCGCGTCAAGCGCGTGAAACCGGCACGTGCGCCCGGAACCGGGCGAACATGGTTGCGACAGAAAACCGGGTTGGTCCTGATCGAGGTGAGCAAGGACGGCGCGGGCGGCTTTCCGTGCCGCTACTGCAAAGGCCAGTTGCTGCCGTATTACGTGGCAAAAGGGTGGAAGGCACTGGACGACGGCCAGCTCGAAGCCAACCTTGAGCGGCATTTCACCGAGCAAGGCCGGGACTACTTCGCCACCGACGCGGGACGCGCCGAACTGGCGCAGTTGGTCAACTACATCCGCACGCATAGCGCCAAAACGCAGGGGCGGTGAGGTTTGAGCGTCAGTATTGATTCGCGGTCATGAACCGACCGTCGGCAAGCGGAGTAGACTAGCGCCATGGACAATGTTGACAACCTCATCATCGAGCACTTGAAGGCTCTGCGGTCTGACGTTGCCGCCGTGCGCTCAGAAATGCAAGCTGATTTCAAGGATGTGAAGGCGCGGCTAAATCACCTGGATGCCTCCTTAGCCGGTGTTCGCCGCGATGGCGCTCTTGGCGCCGAGGATTTCGCGCGGCAGCAAGTCACTCAGTATTGATTCATTATTGGATCGCATTCAGCGCATAGAGCGGCGTTTGGAATTGTCAAGCTGAATTCGCCCTTGACCGCGTTTACCCGCTGATGCGCGGGCCGCATACGGTCACCCCCTTGGCGCCTGGCGGCGCTGGCAGACCGAATCGGTTGAGACGGCAACGCTCCGGGGCCGGTGCTGACCGGGCTAAACTCGAAGGCTGGTCGCGCGCCGCTTGGCGCTGGTCACTCTGGCATTCTTATCCCCCTTTTTCTTCTCATTTCCATGTCATCTTCCCTGTCGATTTCTCCGCGCCTGCGCGCCAAAGTCAGCCTCATCACCGGTGCTGCCCAAGGCATTGGCCTGGCCACTGCCCTCAAGTTTGCCCGCGAGGGTGCCACGGTCGTCGTCTGCGATATCAAGCAGTGTGGCGTGGATGCCGCCGTGGGGCAATGCCGCGAGCTGGGCGCCACGGCCGTGGGCCATGTCATGGACGTGACCCGGCGCGAGATGGTGGACGCGGTCGTGAGCAAGGTTCTGGCCGAGTTCGGACGCATCGACGTGTTGGTCAACAATGCCGGCATCACGCAGGACGCTCGGCTGCAAAAGATGACTCTGGAGCAGTTTGACCGGGTCATTGATGTCAACCTGCGCGGGGTGTTCCATTGTGCGCAGGCGGTTGCCGACACCATGGTGGCGCAGGGCAGCGGTGTCATCCTGAATGCCTCCTCGGTGGTGGGCATCTACGGCAATTTTGGCCAGACCAACTACGCCGCCAGCAAGTTCGGCGTGATTGGCTTCACCAAGACCTGGAGCCGTGAGTTGGGCCCCAAAGGGATACGCGTCAATGCCGTAGCGCCGGGTTTCATCACGACCCCGATCCTGAGCACCATCCCGGCCAAGGTGATTGCCGAGATGGAGCACCGCGTGCCCCTTCGCCGCCTAGGCAAGCCCGAAGAAATCGCCAATGTCTACGCTTTTCTGGCCAGCGACGAGGCCAGCTACGTCAATGGCGCTGTGATCGAAGTGTCGGGCGGCATGTCGGTCTGAGACCTTGCGGGACGGATCGGCTCGAAGTGACGATCTGTCCTCATCTGGCCGAAACCCCGCGATCATTCACCCCATTGGCCGCACCTATGACCAGTGCACCCGGCACCCCACGTCCACACTCGCTGGCGGAGTTGTTCTGGGCCTTCACCTGGCTGGCCTTGCAGGGTTTTGGCGGCGTGCTGGCGGTAGTACAGATCGAACTGGTGGAACGCCGCCGCTGGCTGACGCGCGAGGAGTTCATCGAGGACTGGGCGGTGGCGCAAATCATGCCGGGACCCAACGTGGTCAACCTGTCGATGATGATTGGCGACCGCTATTTTGGCTTGCGCGGCGCCATGACCGCGCTGGCCGGCATGCTGCTGTTTCCGCTGCTGATTGTGCTGGCCCTGGCGGCCCTGTTGGCGGGCGTGGCCGACACGCCGCAGGTGCAGGGCGCGCTGCGTGGCATGGGTGCCGTGGCGGCTGGGCTGATCGCCGGCACCGGGCTCAAACTGGTCGCGGCGCTGAAACGCAACGTCATGGGTTGGATCATGTGTGGGAGTCTGATTGCGGCGACCTTTGTGGCCATCGCGTGGTTGCGTTGGCCCTTGGCCTGGGTGCTGTTGGGCCTGGGAGGGGTCGCCTGCGTGTGGGCCTATCGACGGCTTGGCCAGATCACAGTCGGAGATCCCGGCACATGAGCCTGACCCTCACCGCAGCCGACTGGCTGTCGCTGTTCGTGCACTTCATGTCCTTGTCACTGTTGTCGATCGGCGGGGCCATTACCACGGCACCGGACATGCACCGCTTCCTGGTGCATCAACAAGGCTGGCTCAGCGACGCCCAATTCAGTGCCTCGATCGCCCTGGCGCAGGCAGCGCCCGGCCCCAACGTGTTATTTGTCGCCCTGATGGGCTGGAACGTCGGCATCAATGCCGGTGGCGGCGTGGCGGCCGGTACGCATGCCTGGGGCTTCGGTCTGCTCGGGGTGCTGATTGCCATGGTTGGCATCATGCTGCCCAGCACCACCCTGACTTACGCCGCGGCGCGCTGGGGCCACCGCAATCGTGAGTTGCGCGCCGTGCGCGCCTTCAAACAAGGCATGGCCCCGATCGTGATCGCCTTGCTGATGGCCACTGGCTGGGTGCTGGCAAAAGGCCAGGGCGACGCCGTGCGCGACTGGCCCCTGTGGCTGGTGGCCTCGTGCACCGCCTTCATCATCTGGCGCGTGCGGCTGCACATGTTGTGGCTGCTCGGCGCGGGCGCAGTCATGGGTTGGCTCGGCTGGGTGTAGTCCAGTTTCACCGCCGGGCCGTCCCAAGGTGAAACGCACCCCCTCGGGGGGCAGCGGAGCACACGAAGTGGCAAGCGTGGGGGCCAGTCTAGCTGCGTTGACGCAGCGCCTCGTACAGGCACACGCCGCTGGCCACCGACACGTTCAGGCTCTCGACCGCACCGCGCATCGGGATGCTCACCAGTTCGTCACAGGTCTTGGCAGTGAGCTGGCGCATGCCGTCACCTTCGGCGCCCAGCACCAAGGCCACGGGCCGCTTCAGGTCGGCCTGGTACACGGTCTTGCTGGCCGCATCGCTGGTGCCGATGATCCAGATGTTGCGCTCCTTGAGCTCATTCAGAGTGCGTGCCAGGTTGGTCACCATGAAGTACGGCACGGTCTCGGCCGCGCCACTGGCGACCTTGGCCACGGTGGCATTGATGCCCACGGCATGGTCCTTGGGCGCAATCACGGCGTGCACCCCGGCACCGTCGGCGACGCGCAGGCAGGCGCCCAGGTTGTGCGGATCGGTCACGCCATCGAGTACCAGAATCAGCGCGGCTTGGCGCTGCTCTGGCGGCAATTCGACCTGGGTCGCTTCGAGCTGTTCCAGCAACTCATCGAGTGAGCGAACTTCTTTGAGCTCCTGCACCCGCGCCGCCACCCCCTGATGCCCGTGCCCACCGCTCAGCTTGGCCAAGCGCATGCTATCGGCTTCGATCAGCCGCACACCGGCCGCAACAGCCTTCTCCAGAAACTGGCGCATGCGCGCATCACGCCGGGTCGGCTCGAAATAGATTTCGACAATGGATTGGGGCGCGGTCTTGAGCCGCACACCGACGGCATGAAAACCGAACAGGACTTTGGGGGAGGACATGCTTCGATTATCCCCGCAAGCCATGCGCTCGCTCGAACGCCACAGAGACCATCGGCGTACCATCGCCCGATCCTGGAGGAACGCACCATGAGCCGCCCCGCCGCCGACGCCCTGCGCGACAAGCTGATCCGCAATTTCCTTGAAATCCCACGCCAGCGGTATGAACGCTCGCCCCTTTATGACAGTCTTGTAGGTGGTGTGTCAGAAGGCACCGCCGCCCAAAAGCTGGGCTGCGGCGTCGACACCGTGGCGCCGGGCAAGCAGAGCTGCCCCTACCACTATCACCATACGCAGGAAGAGATGTTCATCATCCTCGAAGGCCACGGCACGCTGCGCGTCGCGGGGGAAATGCTGGCAGTGAAGGCGGGTGACGTGATCTTCATCCCCTGCGGGCCGGACTACCCGCACCACCTGCTCAACACGTCGGACGCGGAGTTGAAATACTTGTCCATCAGCACACAAGAGCGCCCGGAGGTCTGCGAATACCCTGATTCAGGCAAGACCGGGGTTTTCACCAAGGGCCCGGCGCTGATTCAGCGACGCGCCAACAGCCTGGATTACTGGGACGGCGAACCTTGAGGGACCACGCGGCCGGCCTCAATAGTGATGCAGTGCTGACAACGCCGTGCAATACCATGGTCGTGGGTCACCAACACCAGCGTGGTGCCCAGCTCCTGATTGAGCGCAAACATCAACTCCATCACCTTCTCGCCGGTGGCAAAGTCCAGGCTGCCGGTTGGCTCGTCAGCCAGCAGCAGCGCCGGCTTCACGACAAAGGCGCGCGCCAGGGCCACACGCTGCTGCTCACCGCCGCTGAGCACCTTGGGGTAGTGGGCCAGACGTTCGGACAGGCCCACGCGCGCCAACATCTCGGTGGCGGCCTTGCGGGCGTCGCGTCGATCGGCCAACTCCAGCGGCAGCATCACGTTCTCCAAGGCGGTCAGATTACCGAGCAGTTGAAAGCTCTGGAACACAAAGCCGACCTTCTGCGCACGCAGCGCCGCGCGTTCGTCCTCGTCCATGGCAAACAGATCTTGCCCGGCCAAACGAACCGTGCCGCGGGTGGGCGTATCCAGGCCGGCAATGATGGACAGCAGCGTGCTCTTGCCCGAACCCGAGGCGCCAACGATGGCCGCAGTTTCCCGGGCCGCCAGCACAAAATCAATATCGCGCAGAATGTCGAGGGTTCCGGTGGAATCGGTAACAGACTTGAAGAGGTGTTCAACGGCAATGATGGATTCAGACATGAGGTTTTCTTTGGTTCGACGACACTTTAGCGCAGTCTCCCTGCTGGCTGCGCTGGCGGGGTCATCCTTGCTCAGCGCCGCGGCAGTGGCGGCGGCGCCGTCGGTGAGCAGTAAAGCCGCGCCAGGCCCGGCCGTCATACTGGTGGTGGGTGACTCGCTCAGCGCCGAGTACGGGCTCAAACGCGGCAGCGGCTGGGTTGCCCTGTTGGAGCAACGCCTGGCCGCTGAAAAGATTGCCGCCAGGGTGGTCAACGCCAGCATCAGCGGTGACACCACCTCGGGCGGCCGCTCCCGGCTGGAGGCCCTCCTGTCGCAACACCGACCCACCCATGTCGTGATCGAACTGGGCGCCAACGACGCCATGCGCGGTCTGCCCCTGCAGATGACGCAAGACAACCTCACGCACATGACGCAAGCCGCGCAGCAGGCCGGTGCGCGGGTGCTGCTGGTGGGTATGCAAGTGCCGCCGAACTATGGCCAAGACTACGCACGTCGCTTCTCAGAGATGTTCGGCCAAGTGGCCAAGGGCAGCAAGTCCGCGCTGGTGCCGTTCTTCCTGGCAGGTATTGCCGAAACGGCCAACAGCCCGCAGTGGTTTCAGGCGGACCGGATTCACCCCAAGGAAGAGGCGCAACCACGGATGCTCGACAACGTCTGGCCCGAACTGCGAAAGCTGCTCAAATGAGCATGGCGGTTCTCGACGCCGCGCAGGCGCTGGCGCGCCTGAATGAGTTTGACACCATCATCGACGCCCGCAGCGAAAGCGAGTTCGCCCTGGATCACCTGCCGGGCGCTGTCAACTGGCCAACGCTCAATGATCAGGAGCGCCAAGCCATCGGCACGATGTACGTGCAGGTCAACGCGTTTGAAGCCAAGAAACGCGGCGCGGCCATTGCGGCACGCAACATCGCCGCCCATATCGAACGCGAGGTCATAGACAAAGCCAAGGACTGGCGGCCCTTGGCCTATTGTTGGCGCGGTGGCAAGCGCAGCGGTTCGCTGGCGCTGGTGCTGGACCAGATCGGCTTTCGCGTGACCCTGCTCGAAGGCGGCTACAAGGCTTTTCGCGCCGCCATGCTGATCGATATCGCCCGTGTCGTGCCGGGCCTGCAGTTTCGGGTTGTCTGCGGCACCACCGGCTCGGGCAAGACCCGTTTACTGCAAGCGCTGCAGGCACAGGGTGCGCAGGTGATTGACCTCGAAGCGCTGGCTAACCACCGCAGTTCAGTGCTGGGGGCGATTCCGGGCCTGGCGCAGCCCAGCCAGAAGCGCTTCGACATGTTGGTGTGGGACGCCCTGCGCCGGTTTGACCCGACCAGGCCGGTATTCGTCGAGAGTGAAAGCAAGAAGGTGGGCAATGTCGCGGTGCCGATGCCTCTGATAGAGGCCATGCGCGCCAGCCCGTGCTTGAACCTGACGCTGCCTGACTCCGAGCGGGTAGCCTTGCTGGTGGAGGACTACAACTTCTTCGTGCAAAATGCCGAGCTGTTTTGCGGCCGACTGGATGTGCTGATCGAGTTCCGGGGCCGCGCGGTGATCGAGGCATGGAAGGAATCGGTTCGCGCCGGAGTCATCGAGCCGGTGGTGCAAGCCCTGCTGACCGAGCATTACGACCCAGGTTATCTGCAATCCATGCAACGCAACTTCGCCCAATTCCCCTTGGCCCAGGCCTTGAGCCCAAGCGACCACTCCGCCGAGGCAATGGCCGCCCTGGCCGAACAAATGATCAAGGACATCCCATGAAGAAGACACTCGCCGTGCTGGGCCTCGGCGTACTTGGCCTGGGCGCGTATTTGTCGCTGTGGCCAGTGCCGATCACGCCCGTTTACTGGAACGCCCCGCCGGCTCCCGGCTACCAGGGGCCGCATGCCGTCAACAACCGGCTCGCCAATCTGAGAATGATCTCGCTTGGCGCCGAAGAAGGTCCCGAGCACATCGTGCTGGGCAGGGACGGCAAGCTGTACGCCACGGTGCTCAGCGGCAACATCCTGCGCATGAACCCGGATGGCAGCGCCAGAGAGGTTTTTGCCAACACCGGTGGGCGTGTGCTGGGATTCGACTTCGACGGCGCCGGCAACCTGATTGCCGCCGACTCCATCAAGGGTCTGCTGTCGATATCACCCGACAAGCAGATCACCGTGCTGACCGATACCGTCGGCACAGACCCGATTCGCTACGCCGACGCAGTGGTGGTGGCGCCCAGCGGCAAGATTTACCTCAGTGATGCGTCGACCCGCTTTGCCCCCGCAGCGTGGGGCGGTACGTTCGAATCCAGCGTGCTTGACATCCTGGAACAATCCTCGACCGGGCGTATTCTGGAGTACGACCCGCTGACACGCGCCACGCGCCTGGTGGCCAAGGGACTGAGTTTTGCCAATGGTGTGGCCTTGAGCCAGGACGGGCAGACGCTCTTCGTGGCCGAAACCGGCAAGTACCGCGTGTGGAAGGTCTCGGTCAAGGCCAGCAACCTCGATATTCGTGGGGCCAGTCCGCTGGCGTCGGTTCTGCTGGACAACCTGCCCGGTTACCCCGACAACTTGATGCGGGGAATGGACGGCAAGATCTGGCTGGGTCTGGCCAAGCCACGCAATCCGGTTATCGACAAGATGGGCTCACGGCCCTTCCTGCGCAAGGTGACCCTGCGCCTGCCTCGAGCCCTGTGGCCGATACCCAAGGCTTATGGCCATGTGTTGGCGTTCACAGAAGACGGAAAAATAGTGGCCGATCTGCAAGACCCCAGCGGGACCTACCCTGAGACCACGGCGGTTACGGAGACGGCCGACCGACTCTACATTCAGAGTCTGCATGCCAAGGGACTGGGGTGGCTGCCCAAGTAGGCAGGCGTTCGACAATCAGTTGAAGTCAGCGCAGCTTCGCTACGTGTGCCCGCAGTCCCGTACCGAAGGTGTCAGCTTGGCTCAGTGGTACCGGGCGCGGGGGTATCACCGCCGCTATCGACATCCTGACCTTGAGTCTCAGATTGCTCCGGATCACCGACCTTGCGCTCGGCTTTGTGCTTGAGCTTTTCTTCTTTCTTGCGCTTCTTGGCCAGTTCTTTCTGGCGCTTTTCGTATCCGTAATTCGGTGTTGCCACAATAAGCTTTCAATAGGGTTTTGGGCACTTTAACAGTTCAGGGGAAGCGTTTGCCGATCACATCGGACTATTTTTCGATCACCCGAGACGCGGTCCTCAAGCCAGGGCGATGCGCAGCGCCTGCTCAAGGTCCGCCCGCAAATCGTCGACCGACTCCAGGCCAGCGGAGAATCGCACCAGTGTTCCACGCGCAAGGTGTTCTGGCCAGCCTGAGCGCATGCCGGCCAGGTCATAGGGCACAACCAGACTAACCGGCCCGCCCCAGCTATAGCCGATCCTGAAAAGCCGCAACACGTCGCAGAAAGCGTCGACCCGCTGTTGATCAATGTCTGACCTGAAAACGACGCTGAACAATCCTGCCGCACCGCCAACATCACGCCGACACAGGGCAGCCCAGTGCGCGTGGCCGGGTGACCCAGGCAAGGCCGGATGCAGCACTTGGGCAAACGCATCCTGCGACTTACACCACTGCGCGAGTGCGCGAGCCCGCTGATCGTGCGCCTGGTATCGCAACTGAATGCTGGGCAGGGACCGCAACACCGCTTCCGCATCGTTGGCACCCACGCCCAGTCCCAGGCGCATGTGCGCCAGCTTGATCCGGGTGTGCAGGACGGGATCGCGCGTGATGACGCTGCCCATCAACACGTCGCCGCCGCCGCTGGGGTATTTGGTCAGGGCGTGGGCACTGATGTCCACTCCCAGGGGTTCGGCCGAACCGCGCGTCAGGTCAAACGGCGGGAATGCCAACCCCGCGCCCCAGGTATTGTCCAAAGCGGTCAGCACACCGGCGCGCCGGCAGATGCGAACCTGTTCACACAGGTCGGGAAACTCCAGCGTTACCGAGCCCGCCGCTTCCAGCCACACGAGGCGCGTAAGCGGACCGATTTTGTCCGTCAGATCCTGCACATCAAGCGGATCGTAAAACTGGTGCGTGATGCCCCATGCCTTCAGCTCACCCTCGGCGAGGGCCTTATTCGGTGCGTAGGCGTTGTCCGGGATCAGCACCTCGTCGCCGGCTCGAAGCAGGGCCAGCGCCACCAAGGCGACGGCGGCCAAGCCACTGGGGGTCAGCACGCATTGCAGCCCACCCTCCAGCGTGCACAGGCGCTCTTCGAGGGTGTACGTGGTGGGTGTGCCATGCAAACCATAGGTGTAGCTGCTCTTGCCCTTCCACTCACGGCTGCGCATGGCCGCCACATTGGGGAAAAAAACCGTGGATGCCTTGAACACCCCCGGCTGCGGCGCCGCGAAGCCGTCTGGCGGCGTGTAGGCGTGGTGAATCAGTTCGGTGGACAGGTCAGGCATGACTGATTCAGATTTTCCACTTCTCGATCAATTGCGCGGGGCGCATGGCGTCATAACCTTCAAACGGCTGGTGAATCCAGGGATTGGTGGGCAGGAACTCCACCGAATAGTCGGGCGTGAAGGTGGACAGTGCCTTGGTCCACAACAC
>JAUXWC010000267.1 GCA_030685025.1 Rhodoferax sp. | reverse complement strand
TCGCCGCCGTCGGAGGTGCGACCGCCGGAGGGTATGTAGAGGTGCACATCGAGTGACGGCTAACAGGTTGCTCGTCGCGGACGCGCAGCAGCAGGTTGCCGCTTCGCGGCGCATGCTGCGTGCCGTACAGCGCCGACGTTATCCCTCGAGGCCGACGCTCGTAGCGGTTCGCGCCCTTCAGCGGTAGACTTGAGATTCCACCAGGGGATCACTATGGCCAATCTCATCGAAGAACTCAGTTCACAAGCTCGAACACTGCCTCCGGCGGACCGGGTTCGATTGGCCGAGGAACTCCTTGCTACGGTGCACGAGCCAGACGACGAAGTCGAGGCGGCTTGGGACGAGGAGATTCGACTCCGAATCGCCGATATTGACGCTGGTACGGCGAAGCTCATTCCCGCTGAAGAAGTATTTGCGGAAGTTCGACGTCTGCTGAAGTGATGCGCGTCCGATTTCACGAGGCCGCGCTGGCCGAGTTAGCGTGGGAGGTGCAGTACTACGCAAAGATCAGTCCGCAGCTCGGTGAGCGATTTGCAACGGTCGTTGAGCGGGCGCTCGCGATAGCCGCTGAATTTCCGGATATGGGCTCACCTCACAGGTACGGCACTCGCCGAGTTTTTCCGAAGCGCTTTCCATTTTCGGTCGTGTACCTACACCGCGGTGATGAAATCTTGGTGCTGGCAATCGCACCGGACGACAGGAAGCCAGGCTATTGGCGTTCCCGGCTGATCGAGCGATAACATGTCAATGGACACGGACCCACAACAGCAGGAGGCGGCTTCACTGCACATGTTGGTGGTCCGGTCATCTTCACGTTAAACCGCATCAGAAATATTACTTGATGCCAATACGTTTTGTATATACACTTGGCGCATGGAGTTCACCTGGTCAGAAACGAAACGTGCAGCGAACATCAAAGCCCATGGGCTTGACTTCTTGGATGCCGCAAGCGTTTTTGAGGGCGTGACGTTCACATTCGAAGATGACCGTTTCTCCTACGGCGAGCAACGCTTCGTTACGCTGGGCTTGCTCGCTGGCATTACTGTTTCAGTCGTACATACGGAGAGTGAACATGAAATCCGCATCATCTCGTTCCGAAAAGCTACCAAGCGCGAGTCGCAAATCTACTTCGATGAAATCCAAAACTGATTGGGCACGCCTGAAGTCCGGCGCGGGTGATGCAAAGCCGACACCCGAACACCCAGAGGCGGACGTAAAGCACATTGTTCGCGGCTTGGTTCGCAAAGGTTTGAAGCCCCTACCTGCCAAAGCATCCATTTCGCTGCGAGTGGATCAAGATGTGCTCGAATGGTTCAAGGCACAAGGGACGGGCTATCAAACGCGCATCAATACAGTTCTAAGGGCCTTCCGTGATGCTTCGGTTTAACAGGTTGCTCGTCACGGACACGCAGCATCAGGTTGCCGCGTCGCGGCGCTTGCTGCGTGCCGGACAGCGCCGACGTTAGATCGCATCACCCCACGGCTGTTCTTGACTTCTTAATATCGGTAGCTACAATAAATTGTGCGCTTCATATTTGACCCTGACAAAGACAAGCTCAACTTGGCCAAGCACGACCTGTCGCTTTCCTTCGCTGAAAAGCTGATCTGGGATGAAGCGTATGTTTGGGTTGATCCACGTTATTCATACGACGAGTTGCGAATGATTGGCCTGGTTCCCGAGGGCAACACCCTGTATTACGTGGCGTTTGTAGACCGTGGTGATGTGCGCAGAACCATCAGTCTGCGCCTTGCCGAACGACGAGAGGTGAAAAAATATGTCGAAAACATCCAGTAAGCGGGTCATCTTGATGCCATCGGTCAAGGACAACGCGAGAATTGTTGCTGCGGCGAAGGCCGATCCAGATGCCAAACCCATGACGAAGGCGCAGCTAGATGCACTTGTGCCTATCAGCGTTGCGCGAGGCAGGCCAAAGTCCGAGAATAAAAAGCTGCTGCTCTCTGTGCGCTATAGCGTCGAGGTCGTTGAGTATTTTCGCTCGACTGGTGACGGCTGGCAGGCGCGCATGGACAGTGTGCTCCGTCAATATGTGAGCAAGCATGTACCCCGCAACAATGCGACATAATCGGGTAGGCAACGGCTTCTAACCGTCACCCCCCACACCACCCACCGTGCGGGTCCGCAGTGGGCGGTTCAACAAGTCGGCTCGCTCGACGAAGGCTTCCCTTTCTTTGCCGTGTAACCTTGTGCCTTGCACCACAGG